>JBKCUM010000218.1:0-27798 GCA_046318395.1 Rubrivivax sp. | reverse complement strand
AGCGACGACGAGGCCGACGACTACGTGGCCGAAGAGGACTTCGACGAGTTCGACGAGGAAGACGACGACGACGGCAACGGCGGCTCGAAGGCGCTGACCAAAAAGCTCGAAGAGCTGAAGAACGCCGCCTTGGTCAAGTTCGACAGTTTGGCCGCCAACTTCGACAAGATGCGCAAGGCCTTTGAGAAGGACGGCTACAAGTCGCCGAGCTATGTGAAGGCCCAGGGGGCCATCAGCAGCGAACTGATGTCGATCCGCTTCACCGTGAAGACCATCGAACGGCTGTGCGGCATCTTGCGTGGACAGGTGGATGACGTCCGGCGCTACGAGCGGGAGATTCGCAAGATCATCGTCGACAAGTGCGGCATGCCGCAGGAGCAGTTCGTCAAGAACTTCCCGCCCAACGCGCTGAACCTGTCCTGGGCCGTCAAGGAGGCGGGTGCGGGCAAGCCCTACAGCGCGGTGCTGGGCCGCAACCTGCCTGCCGTGCAGGAACTGCAGCAGAAGCTGATCGATCTGCAATCCCGGGCGGTGGTACCGCTGGAAGATCTCAAGGACATCAACAAGAAGATGAACGAGGGCGAGAAGTCCTCGCGCGATGCGAAGAAGGAGATGATCGAGGCCAACTTGCGCCTGGTGATCTCGATTGCGAAGAAGTACACGAACCGTGGCCTGCAGTTCCTGGATCTCATCCAGGAAGGCAACATCGGCCTGATGAAGGCCGTGGACAAGTTCGAGTACCGACGCGGCTATAAGTTCTCGACTTACGCGACGTGGTGGATTCGCCAGGCCATCACCCGATCCATCGCCGATCAGGCCCGCACCATCCGGATCCCGGTGCACATGATCGAGACGATCAACAAGATGAACCGCATCAGCCGGCAGCACCTTCAGGAGTTTGGCTATGAGCCGGACGCCCCGACGCTGGCCGAGAAGATGGAGATTCCCGAGGACAAGATCCGCAAGATCATGAAGATCGCGAAAGAGCCGATCTCCATGGAAACGCCAATCGGCGATGACGATGACTCGCACCTGGGCGACTTCATCGAAGACACCAACAACACCGCGCCCATCGAAGCCGCCATGCAGGCCGGTCTGCGCGACGTGGTGAAGGACATCCTCGACAGCCTGACCCCGCGCGAAGCCAAGGTGCTGCGCATGCGTTTCGGCATCGAGATGAGCACCGACCACACGCTGGAAGAAGTGGGCAAGCAGTTCGACGTGACACGCGAGCGCATCCGCCAGATCGAAGCCAAGGCGATCCGCAAACTGAAGCACCCGAGCCGGAGTGACAAGCTGCGCACGTACTTGGACAATCTTTGATTGGCTAAGTACGCACCGCGCCAGCGGTGAGCCGGGCGCAGCCCGGCTTGCGCAGCTTGCGCCGCAGGCACAAGCTCAGGACCTGCTTGGACAATCTTTGATTGACCAAGTAGGCGCCGCGTCAGCGGCGGCCAAGTTGGAAGGGCCGACCCACCGCCACCGCGGTGCGTCGGCCCTCATTCATTCGGCGGTCGGCACCTCTGCCGCCAGAAACCCCTGCTCCACCAACAAGCGGTGCAGGTCGGCGGCGAACTCGCCCAAGCGGTCGGGGTCGTACTTCAGCTTGCTGGTGTAGAACTGCGCCAGCGAGGTGATGCCCGCCTCGTCCATGCGCTTCACCACCTCGGGCACCCCGGCGCGGTAACGCGCCCAGCCACGTTCATCGCGGCGGGCGTAGTCGGCGTCGATCTGCGCCGCGTCTGGCGGCGTGTAGACCTCGCGGTGCAGCCAGGCGCTGGCCGGCAGGCGGTCGCGCTGGGGTGGGGCTTCGGTGGGCCAGCCCACCACCAGGCTGGTCACCGGCAGCACCTGCGGCGGGCAGGCCAGTTCGGCCGCCAGCGCCCGCATCGCGAACAGCGTGGTGCCCATGTAGCAAATACCCAGGCCCTGGCTTTCCAGCGCCAGCGCGGCGCTCTGCGCAAAGATCACCGCGTCGAAAGCGGCCACGTGCCAGCTGACGAACTCCGCAAAGCCCAGCCGCGCCCCGCGCTGTGCCAGCCAGGCCCGCGTGCGGTGGGTGTCGGCGCAGAAGGTCAGCACCACCGGCGCCTGCAGCACCATGGGCTGCTCGCCGTGCAACTCGTACAGCCGCTGCTTGCGCACCGGGTCGCGCGTGACGATGACCGAGCTCATGTTCAGGTTGCCGCTGGAAGAACTGCCCTGGAAGGCTTCGACCAAAGCAGCGTCCAGCAGCGCCTCGGGCACGTCGCGCTGCGTGTCGTACTGGCGGATGGACCGGTGCGCGGCCAGCAGTTGAGACAGGGCCGCCGCGGTGCTGGCGGCGGCCGGGCTGACCGGGGTGTCGGGGGAAGGCATGGTGCTGCGGTGGGCCGTGGATGCCCAGGTTGACGGTGCGCCCGATTGTGGGCCGCACACCGCGCGCCGGCCACCACCACCGGGCCGCGCACTGCGCCGCGAGGCCCCCGCCAGGTGCGGTGCGCTGCTACACTGCGCGCCGTCAGGAGAGAGCCCCGTTCGCCGGGGCCGCCGAAGGCGCAGGGGACTACACCAGCCTCGAACGCTCAGGCAAAAGGACTGGCATCTTCATCCTCACTGGAGAGAGACCAGCGGGCCCACCAGGCCCACGGTCCACCGAAGGGGCAAGGCCCGCCGACCCAAACCGGGTGCGGCGCGGTTGAATCTCTCAGGTAAAGCGGACAGCGAGGGCCTCCGATCACCGGCACAACCGGTGGTCGGCTCTGCAGCCCCCGTTTGAGGATTCCGCCCGTGCCTGACACCGCCGCCGCCCTGCTCGAAACCCCCTTGCACGCGCTGCACCTGCGCCTGGGCGCCCGCATGGTGCCCTTCGCCGGCTACGCCATGCCGGTGCAGTACCCCACGGGGCTGATGGCCGAACACAAACAATGCCGCGACAGCGCCGCGTTGTTCGACGTGTCGCACATGGGCCAGGTGAAGCTGCTGGGCGCCGACGCCGCCTCCGCGCTGGAAACCCTGGTGCCCATGGACATGCAGGGCCTGGGCGTGGGCAAGCAGCGTTATGCCTTCTTCACCAACGAACAAGGTGGCCTGCTGGACGACCTGATGGTCACGCGCCCCACGCCCGAAGCCCAGGCCGCGGGCTTTGGCGATTTGTTCCTGGTGGTCAACGCCGGCTGCAAGGCCCAGGACATCGCCCACCTGCAACAGCACATCGGCGGCCGCTGCCAGGTGGTGCCGCTGCCCGAACGTGCGCTGCTGGCGCTGCAAGGTCCGGCCGCCGTCACCGCGCTGGCGCGGCTGAACCCGGGCGTGGCCCAGCTGGTGTTCATGACCGGCGGGCTCTTCGACCTGGCCGGCACCCCCTGTTTCGTCACCCGCTCGGGCTACACCGGCGAAGACGGTTTTGAGATCAGCGTGCATGAAAGCCAGGCCGTGGCCCTGGCCGAGGCCCTGCTGGCCCAGCCCGAGGTGAAAGCCGCCGGCCTGGGTGCGCGCGACACGCTGCGCCTGGAAGCCGGCCTGTGCCTGTACGGCCACGACATCAACACCAGCACCACGCCCGTGCAAGCCGGCCTGACCTGGGCCATCCAGAAAGTGCGCCTCGCCGGTGGTGAACGGGCCGGTGGCTACCCCGGTGCCGCCGTGATCGACGCCCAACTGGCCGGCGGTGCCGACGTGAAACGTGTGGGCCTGCTGGGCCTGGAACGCGCCCCGGTGCGCGAGGGCACGCCCATCGTCGCCGCCGACGGCCAGCGCCTGGGCACCGTGAGCAGCGGCACCCTGGGCCCCAGCGTCAACCAGCCCATCGCCATGGCCGCGCTGCCGCTGGCCTTCACGGCCGCCGGCACCGAGGTGTTTGCCGAAGTGCGCGGCAAGCGCCTGCCCATGCGCGTGGCGGCCATGCCGTTCGCGCCCCACCGTTATTTCCGCGGCTGAAGCACCGCCCCCCGCGCTTCAGCCCTGCCCCTTCTTCCCTTTTTTCAACGCCACCTGCACCTTCAGGAGCCACCACCATGAGCATCAAATTCACCGCCGAACACGAGTGGATCAACACCACCGACACCCAAGCCGCCGTGGTTGGCATCACCGTGCACGCCCAGGACGCGTTGGGCGACGTGGTCTTTGTGGACCTGCCTGAAGTGGGCAAGACCTACGCCCAAGGCGACATCGCCGGCGTGGTGGAGTCGGTGAAGGCCGCGGCCGACATCTACATGCCCGTCACCGGCGAGGTGGTGGAAGTCAACGAAGCCCTGCGCGCCGACCCCGCCCTGGCCAACAGCGACCCGCTGGCCAGCGGCTGGTTCTTCAAGGTGAAGCTGGCCGAACCCGCCCAGCTGGACGCCCTGATGGACGCCACCGCCTACGACGCCCTGCTGAAGACGCTGTAAACCGCACGAGCCTTGCCATGCTGATGTCTGCACTCCAACCCCTGGGCGATCTGGAAAACAGCGCCGAATTCACCGCGCGCCACATCGGCCCTGACGCCCAGGATGAGGCGCACATGCTGTCGGTCATCGGCGCGGCCATCCCTGGCCTGTCGCGCCGTGCGCTGATCGACACCATCGTGCCGCGCAGCATCGCACGCAGCCAACCCATGCAGCTGCCGGCGCCCGTCACCGAAGCCCAGGCCCTGGCCGAGCTGAAGGCGCTGGCCAGCCGCAACCAGGTGCTGAAGAGCTTCATCGGCCAGGGTTACCACGGCACACACACGCCGGGCGTCATCTTGCGCAACATCCTGGAGAACCCCGCCTGGTACACGGCCTACACGCCCTACCAGGCGGAGATCTCCCAGGGCCGCATGGAAGCGCTGGTGACCTTCCAGACCATGGTCTGCGACCTCACCGGCATGGCCATCGCCAACGCCAGCATGCTGGACGAGGCCACGGCCGCGGCCGAGGCGATGACGCTGGCCAAGCGCAGCGTGAAGAACAAGAGCAACACCTTCGTGGTGGCCGGTGATTGCCACCCGCAGACCATCGAGGTGATCCAGACACGCGCGGCGCCGTTGGGCCTGAAGGTGGTGCTGGCCAACTCTGAAGCCGAGTGGGACGGCCTGCTGGCCGGCGGCGACTACTTCGCCGCGCTGATCCAACTGCCCACCACCGACGGCAGCGTTCACGACCTGCGCCAGGAAGCTGCGCGCATCCACGCCCACGGCGCGGCCTTCATCGTGGCCGCCGACCTGCTGGCGCTGACGCTGATCACCCCCCCGGGCGAACTGGGCGCCGACATCGCGCTGGGCACCACGCAACGTTTCGGCGTGCCCATGGCCGCCGGGGGCCCGCACGCCGCCTACCTGGCCTGCCGCGACGAGTTCAAGCGCAGCCTGCCGGGCCGCCTGGTGGGCATCAGCGTGGACAGCCACGGCCACCCGGCCTACCGCCTGGCGCTGCAGACGCGCGAACAGCACATCCGCCGCGAGAAAGCCACCAGCAACATCTGCACGGCCCAGGTGCTGCTGGCGGTGATCGCCAGCATGTACGCCGTGTACCACGGCCCCGAAGGCCTGATGCGCATCGCGCGCCGCGTGGCCAGCTACACGGCCATCCTGGCCCAGGGCTTGAAGGCCATGGGCGTGCCGGTGCGCAGCACCACGGCTTTCGACGCCATCGTGGTGGACAGTGGCGAGGCCACGGCCACCCTCGCCGCGCGCGCCCGCGCCTCGGGCATGAACCTGCGCCGCTTCCCCGCGTGGGGCGACACCATGTTGGGCATCGCGCTGGACGAAACCACCACGCGCGCCGACATCCAGGCCCTGTGGCAGGTGTTCGCAGCACCCGGCCAGGACCTGCCCGGCTTCGACGATTTCGAACGCGGCGTGGAGCCCATGATCCCGGCCGAGATGCGCCGCACCAGCGCGTTCTTGCAGCACCCGGTGTTCAACACGCACCACAGCGAAACCGAGATGCTGCGCTACATCCGCAGCCTGAGCGACAAGGACCTGGCGCTGGACCGCAGCATGATCCCGCTGGGCAGCTGCACCATGAAGCTGAACGCCACGGCCGAGATGATCCCGGTCACCTGGCCAGAGTTCGCCCACCTGCACCCGTTTGCACCGCAGGAACAGCTGGCGGGCGTGTGGGCCCTGAACGAGCAGCTGTGCGGCTGGCTCAGCCAGGCCACGGGTTATGCCGGCGTCAGCCTGCAGCCCAACGCAGGCAGCCAGGGTGAGTACGCCGGCCTGCTGGTCATCCAGGCCTGGCACGCCAGCCGCGGTGAAGGCCACCGCAACATCTGCCTGATCCCGGCCTCGGCCCACGGCACCAACCCGGCCAGCGCGCAGATGGCGGGCATGCAGGTGGTGGTGACCAAGTGCGACGACATGGGCAACGTCGACATGGACGACCTGAAGGCCGCCTGCGAAAAACACAGCGCCAACCTGGCCGCGGTGATGATCACCTACCCCAGCACGCACGGCGTGTTCGAGGTGCGTGTGAAAGAGCTGTGCGCCCTGGTGCACCAGCACGGTGGCCGTGTGTACGTGGACGGCGCCAACATGAACGCGCTGGTGGGCGTGGCCGCCCCCGGCGAGTTCGGTGGCGACGTGAGCCACCTGAACCTGCACAAGACCTTCTGCATCCCGCACGGCGGTGGTGGCCCGGGCGTGGGCCCGGTGGCCGTGGTGGAAGACCTGGTGCCTTTCCTGCCGGCGCACCGCACGGCCGGGCTGGGCACGGCGCAGCAGGTGGGCGCGGTCAGCGCCGCGCCGCTGGGCAACGCCGGTGTGCTGCCCATCAGCTGGATGTATGTGCGCATGATGGGCGCTGATTCGCTGAAAGCCGCCACCGAGGTGGCCATCCTCAGCGCCAACTACATCGCCGCGCGCCTGGCGCCGCACTTCCCGGTGCTGTACTCCGGCGGCCACGAAGGCCTGGCCGGTGGTGGTGTGGCCCACGAGTGCATCATCGACATCCGCCCGCTGGCCAAGACCACGGGCGTGGGCGCCGAAGACGTGGCCAAGCGGCTGATCGACTACGGTTTCCACGCCCCGACGTTGAGCTTCCCGGTGGCCGGCACGCTGATGATCGAGCCCACCGAGAGCGAACCGCTGGTGGAGCTGGACCGCTTCTGCGACGCGATGATCGCCATCCGCCAAGAAATCGCCCAAGTGGAAGCCGGTGTTTGGCCGCAGGACGACAACCCGCTGAAGAACGCACCACACACGGCGGCTTCTTTGCTGAAGGCCGATTGGTCGCACGCCTACACGCGTGAGCAGGCGGCTTACCCGGTGGCCAGCTTGCGCCGGCAGAAGTACTGGTCGCCGGTGGGGCGCGTGGACAACGTGTACGGGGACCGGAACCTGTTCTGCAGCTGCTTGCCTTTGTCTGAGTACGCGGAGTAAGCGCTGATGGGGTTCTGTGCAGGCCGCGTGCGAGGGTCTGCGCAGGATCGGGCGGGCGGGGAGCCCTGCTCCGGTCATGTCCCCCGGCTCCGGCCTGCGGCCGAAGCCTCCTCCTTGACTTCCCTGCGCAGGGCACCCCACCCACCCGATCCACCACCGGTTGTGGCGCGCGAACAGTCCGCACACCACAGCCTGTGGTGGGCGGCGGGTGTTGGGTGACTGGCGCAGCGAAGTCAAGGAGGAGAACCGGGCGCAGCCCGGTTCGGGGGACATGAGCGGAGCCAGTCACCCGACGGCCGCTGCCACGCGCAGACCGTCGAACGCCTCTCTTGGTACGCCACCAAGCTGGCCAGGCGGCGGACGTCGGGTGACGGGCGCAGCGAAGTCAAGGGGGAGAACCGGGCGCAGCCCGGTTCGGAGGACATGAGCGGAGCCCGTCACCCGGCGGCCGCCGCCAAGCGCCAAAGGTGGCACGCACACTGTTGGCAAACCACGAAGTTCGAACCAGGAGCCCACCATGGCCGTCTCAGTCTTCGACCTCTTCAAGATCGGCATCGGACCCAGCAGCAGCCACACCGTGGGCCCCATGCGGGCGGCGCGCTTGTTCACACAAAGGCTGCTGCATGAAGGGCAACTGGCCGCCACCACGCGCGTGCTGAGCCAGTTGTACGGCAGCCTGGGCGCCACCGGCAAAGGCCACGGCAGCGACACCGCCGTGCTACTGGGCCTGGCCGGACACGAACCCGACACCGTGGACGTGGACGCCGTGCCGGCGCTGCTGGCGACCATCCGCGCTGAACAAAGCCTGCTGCTGGGCGGGCAGCACCGCATCGCCTTCCAAGAGAAGGCCGACCTGAAGTTCCACCGCCGCGAAACCCTGCCCTTCCACGCCAACGGCATGCGCTTCACCGCTTACAACGCCGCGGACGAGGTGCTGAGCGAGCGCGCCTACTACTCGGTGGGCGGCGGTTTTGTGGTCAGCGACGAAGTGGCGGCCGACGGCGCCCGGCAAAAGGTCATCGCGCCCGACGCCACCGTGCTGCCCCACCCTTTCCGCAGCGGCGCCGAACTGCTGGTGCTGACGCAGCAACTGGGTTGCAGCATCGCCGAAGTGATGCGGCGCAACGAACGCCACTGGCGCAACGACGCCGACATCGACGCGGGCCTGCTGAAGATCTGGGGCGTGATGCAGGCCTGCGTGGCGCGCGGCTGCGCCACCGAAGGCGTGCTGCCCGGCGGCTTCAAGGTGAAACGCCGCGCCGCGGCGCTGAAGGCCGCGCTGACGGCCCACCCCGAACAGGCGCTGCGCGACCCGCTGCAGGTGCTGGACTGGGTGAACCTGTACGCGCTGGCGGTGAACGAAGAAAACGCCGCCGGCGGCCGCGTGGTCACGGCGCCCACCAACGGCGCGGCCGGCATCGTGCCGGCGGTGCTGCACTACTACACCCGCTTCGTGCCGGGCGCCAACGACGCCGGTGTGGCCGACTTTCTGCTGACGGCCGCGGCCATCGGCATCCTCTACAAAGAAAACGCCAGCATCAGCGGCGCCGAGGTCGGCTGCCAGGGCGAGGTGGGCGTGGCCTGCAGCATGGCGGCCGGTGCCCTGTGTGCGGTGATGGGCGGCACGCCGGAACAGGTGGAAAACGCCGCCGAGATCGGCATGGAACACCACCTGGGCCTGACCTGCGACCCGGTGGGCGGCCTGGTGCAGATCCCCTGCATCGAACGCAACGCCATCGCCTCGGTGAAGGCCATCAACGCCGCGCGCATGGCGCTGCGCGGCGACGGCACGCACTTCGTCAGCCTGGACAAGGTCATCAAGACCATGCGCGAAACCGGCGCCGACATGATGACCAAGTACAAAGAAACCGCGCGCGGCGGCCTGGCCGTGAACATCGTGGAGTGCTGAAGGCGCGTGGCAAGCTGGCCAGCCCCTTGGCAAGCCCTACTGTTAATGCTGCGCTAAGCCGTTAAGCTGCTGCCCATGCGATTGCTGCTTGCCGAAGACGACACCCTGCTGGCCGACGCGCTGCAATCGCAGTTCGAACAGGCCGGCTTCAGCGTGGAACTGGCGCCCAACGGCGCGGTGGCCGAGTACCTGCTCGCGCGGCAAGACTTCGACGCCGCGGTGCTGGACATCGGCCTGCCCATGGTGGACGGGCTCACCGTCCTCAAGCGCACGCGCGTGAGCAAACCCGCCCTGCCGGTGCTGGTGTTGACGGCGCTGGACGGCCTGGACGACCGCGTGGCCGGCCTGAACGCCGGGGCCGACGACTACCTGGGCAAACCTTTTGACTTCCCGGAACTGGAAGCGCGCATCCGCGCCCTGCTGCGCCGCGCGCGACCGCCCCAACCCGGCCAGGTGCAGCCCGAGGTGGGCCGCCTGGCGGTGGACCGGGAGGCGCGCCGCGCGATGGTGAACGGCGCACCGGTGGACCTGTCGCCACGCGAATGGGACCTGCTGGACCTGCTGCTGGCCCACCGCAACCGCGTGGTGCACAAGGACCAGATCACCCAGGCCTGGACCGACGACAAAGGCGAAGCACCCACCGCCGCGGGCATGACCGAGGTCTACATCCACCGCCTGCGCCGCAAGCTGGAAGGTTCGGGCGTCAGCATCCGCACCGTGCGCGGCCTGGGTTACCTGCTGGAAGCCGACGCCGCCCCGGTGCGCTGACGGGCCAGCCGCCCGCAGCGGCACCCAGCGCCGCAACGCGCCGACGCCGTTGACCGCCCCCCCGCCACCCGCCCACTTCGCCCCATGGCCCGCCCACCCTGGCTCCACCGCGCGCTGACCCGCATGCTGGGCGGCGGCTCGCTGCACCGGCAGTTGCTGCTGTGGCTGCTGCTGCCCCAGCTGGTGCTGTGGCTGGCGGCGGCCGGCGTCACGTACCACGTGGCTGCGCGCTACGCCAACCGCGGCATCGACGCCAGCCTGCTGCAGGCCACGCGCGCGCTGTCGCGCCAGGTCAAGCCCATCGGCAACGGCTTGTTCATCGACCTGCCCCGGGCGGCGCAAGACATCATCGAAGCCGACCCCGACGACCGTGTGTTCTACATGGTCAGCACGCCGCCGGGCCAGTTCATCCTGGGCAACCGGCAGCTGCCGCAGCCCACGGAAGCCAGCCCACCACGGCTGAACGAGCCCTACTTTTACGACGGCCAGCTCGACCGCCTGCCCATCCGCCTGGCCGCGTTGTACGTGCCCATCGGCGAACCCGGCCCCAGCGCCGAGCGGCAGGTGATGCTGGTGCAGATCGCCCGCAGCCAGGCCAGCCGGGACGAACTGGCGCGGCGCATCCTGGTGGACACGGTGCTGCCGCTGTCGGGCCTGGTGGTGCTGATGTCGATGATCGTCTGGGCCGGCATCCGCGCCGGCCTGGCGCCGCTGGCGCGGCTGCGCGCGCAGGTGGAACACCGCGCACCCAACAGCCTGGCGCCGCTGGACCCGCAGAACGCGCCCGAGGAGGTGCGCTCCCTGGCCACCGCGCTGAACCAGCTGCTGGCTGAGGTGCAGGAAAGTGTGGCCGGCCAGCGGCGCTTCATCAGCAACGCCGCACACCAGCTGCGCACACCGCTGGCCGGGCTGAAGAGCCAGACCGAGATCGCGCTGGAGGCCAACCACGACCCCGCGCTGGCCACGCGCCTGCAGCGTGTGCACGAGAGCGCCGTGCGCTCGGCCCACCTGGTGAACCAGCTGTTGGCCCTGGCCCGCGCCGAACCCGAGGCCGCAGCCGCCCTGCCCCGCAGTGCGGTGGACCTGCAGGCCCTGGCCGCCGGGGTCGCGGCGGAACTGGTACCCCGCGCGCTGGCCGCCGGCATCGACCTGGGGGTGGCCGACGGCGAGGCCCCGGCCGTGTGGGTGATGGGCCACGAAGCCTTGTTGCGCGAGGCGGTGCTGAACCTGGTGGACAACGCCATCCGCTACGCCGGGCGCGGCGCGGAGGTCACGCTGTCCGTGACCCGCGAACCCGGCCCCGGCGCACCCGCCGTGTTGCGCGTGGCCGACAACGGGCCCGGCGTGCCGGCCGAACAGCACGAGGCGCTGTTCGGCCGCTTCTTCCGCGCCACGCACGAAGGCGGCGGCTGCGGCCTGGGGCTGGCCATCGTGCGCGAGATCGCCACCCGGCACGGCGGCACGGCCGAGGCCAGCACCACGCCGCCCCAGGGCTTGACCTTGACGCTGCACCTGCCCACCTCGGGCGCGCCCGCAACCCGTCAGTAACCGTACAGGTAAAGTTAATCTAGTATTAATCCCTAGAGCCTTACCGCCGTCTTTCCATGACATTAACGCCACCTTACGTTAAGGCCGCGTTCATGTTGACGGAACGACCTGCAGCGGGCGCGAACCACGTGAGGGCATTGACAACCCCAAGTGGAGACGCCGCTATGAAAACCACCCTGATCCGCCCGCGCCTGGGCACCCTGGCCGCCGCTGCCACGCTGGCCCTGCTGGCCGCACCGGCCCAAGCCGTCGACTGGAGCGGCTACTTCCGCGCCGGCCCCGGCCTCACCTCCGGCGACGCCGCCCGCGCCTGCTACGGCCTGAAGGGCGGCAGCAAGGGCATGACCTACCGCCTGGGCAACGAGTGCGACTTCTACGGCGAGTTCCAGCTCAGCCAGGGCTTCAAGAAGGACGGCATCGACTACCGCGTCACGCTGATGACCAACCACTACACCGGCGCCACCGACACCAACGGCAACGGCATGGGCGTCGAGCAGATGTGGGCCGAGGCCAAGGGTTTCGACGTGGCGCCTGAAGCCACCTTCTGGATCGGCAAGGAACGCGGTCGCCGCGGCGACGTGCACATCGTCGACACCTTCTTCGTCGAGATGGCCGGCGTCGGCGCCGGCTTCAAGGGCCAGCCCATGGGCGGTGGCAAGCTGGGCGTGGCCTTCTACAAGACCGACGCCAACGCCACCCAACCCGGCAACCGCGTGAACGTGGAGTACGTGGGCCTGCCCACAGGCGCCGACGGCGCGCTGAACTTCTTCGTCACCGCCACCAAGGGCGACTTCACCGGCGGCACCAGCGGTCTGGGCTTCACGGTGCGCCACGACCAGGCCAAGCTGTTCGGCACCGGCCTGAGCAACACGCTGTTCGTGCAGTACGCCCAAGGCTCCACCGGCCTGAACGCCAACTTCGGCGACCTGACGGCCAAGTCCGCCGCCAAGAGCTGGCGCATTGTGGAAAGCATCAACGGCCAGAGCGGCGCCCTGGGCGGCCAGGCCATGCTGCTGATAGCCAGCGAAAAGGACAGCGCCGGCAAGGCCACCGACAGCCTGAGCCTGGGCGGCCGCGTGAGCTACGCGCTGTCGCGCAACTTCAAGTTCGTCACCGACGTCAGCGTGTCGCAGTACAACCCTGAGGGTGGCGCCACGGCCCGCCTGAGCAAGGTGACACTGGCGCCCACGCTGTCCGTGGGCCCGGACTTCTGGACGCGTCCGGAGTTCCGCCTGTACGTGACCAGCGCCAAGTGGAACAGCGCCGCCGGCAACGTGACCGGCCAGGCGGCATTTGCCGACAAGACCTCGGGCACCAGCTACGGCGCCCAGGTGGAATGGTGGTTCTGAAACCGATAACCGAGGAGACTCACATGCAAACCAAGACCCTGAAGACGACCTTGCACACCCTGGCCCTGGCCGGTGCCCTGTTGGCCGCGTCCACGGCAGCCCGTGCCGGCGAAGTGGAAGTGCTGCACTGGTGGACCGCCGGCGGCGAAGCCAAGGCCGCCGCGGCACTGAAGGCCACGCTGCAAGGCAAGGGCCACACCTGGAAAGACTTCGCCGTGGCCGGCGGCGGTGGTGACTCCGCCATGACGGTGCTGAAGAGCCGCGTCGTGTCGGGCAACGCGCCCGCGGCCGCGCAAATCAAGGGCCCGTCCATCCAGGAATGGGCGCGCGAAGGCGTGCTGGCCAACATGGACACCCTGGCCAAGGCCGAGAAGTGGGACGAACTGCTGCCCAAGGTCATCGCCGACGGCCTGAAGTACAAGGGCAGCTACGTCGCCGCCCCGGTGAACGTGCACCGCGTGAACTGGCTGTGGGCCAACCCCGAGGCGCTGAAGAAGGCCGGCGCCAAGCTGCCCACCAACTGGGACGAGTTCTTCGTTGCCGCTGAGGCGCTGAAGAAGGCCGGCATCATCCCCGTGGCCCACGGTGGCCAGAACTGGCAGGACTTCACCACGTTCGAGAGCGTGGCCCTGGGCGTCGGCGGTGCCGACTTCTACAAGAAGGCCCTGGTGCAGCTGGACCCCGCCACCCTGCAAAGCCCCACCATGCTGAAGGTGCTGGAGACCTTCAAGCGCGTGAAGACCTACACCGACAAGAACGCCCCGGGCCGCGACTGGAACCTGGCCACGGCCATGGTCATCAAGGGCGAAGCCGGCATGCAGCTGATGGGCGACTGGGCCAAGGGCGAGTTCGTCGCCGCGGGCAAGGTGCCGGGCAAGGACTTCCTGTGCGCCGCCGCCCCGGGCACGGCCAAGAGCTTCACCTACAACATCGACAGCTTCGCCCTGTTCAAGCTGAAGAACGAAGCCAACCAGAAAGCACAGCAGGACCTGGCCTCGGCCATCCTGAGCCCCGAGTTCCAGGAAACCTTCAACCTGAACAAGGGTTCGATCCCGGTGCGTCTGGGTGCCAAGCTGGACAAGTTCGACGACTGCGCCAAGACCTCCTCGGCCGACTTCGTGGCCTCGAACAAGGCCGGCTCGCTGGTGCCGTCCATCGCCCACGGCATGGCGGTGCCGTCGGCCACCGAAGGCGCCATCAAGGACCTGGTGTCGCAGTTCTGGAACGACGACAAGATGAGCGCCACCGCTGCCCGCGACAAGCTGGTGGTGGCTGCCAAGACCAAGTGACCTCCTCTGGTCCCCTGACGTTGGCTTGTACCGCGAAGCGCTGAAGAGGCGGCACTTCGCCCCCGGCACACACGGATCTTCACCTGGTGCCGGGGCTTTCCGGGGCAGCCCACTGCGGTGGCTGCCCCGCTTTTGACCTCCACACTTGCTTTGCCCTGGCGCTGCGCCGCAGCGCCCGGGCCTGAACCGGCCCTTGCCATGCACTCCCCATCGACGCCCTGGCTGCCCAAGCTGGTGGTGGCCCCGAGCTTCATCGTCGGCCTGCTGTTCATCTACGGGCTCATCGCCTGGAACGGCTGGTTGTCGCTGTCGGCCTCGCGCCTGCTGCCCAACTACGAATTCGTGGGCCTTGAACAGTACGTGACGCTGTTCGAGAACGAACGTTTCCACGTCGCGCTGAAGAACATGGCCATCTTCGGCACGCTGTTCATCGGCGGCGCCATGGCCGTGGGCCTGCTGCTGGCGGTGCTGCTGGACCAGAAGATCCGCGCCGAAGGTGCGCTGCGCACCATCTACCTGTACCCCATGGCGATCAGCTTCATCGTCACGGGCACGGCCTGGAAGTGGATCCTGAACCCGGGCCTGGGCCTGGAGCACCTGATGCACCAGTGGGGCTTCACGGGCTTCAGCTTCGGCTGGCTGGTGGACCCCGACATGGCCATCTACTGCGTGGCCATCGCCGGCGTGTGGCAGAGCGCGGGCTTCGTGATGGCGCTGTTCCTGGCCGGGCTGCGTGGCATCGACGACAGCATCATCAAGGCCGCGCAGATCGACGGCGCCAGCCTGCCGCGCATCTACTGGCGCATCGTCATCCCCAGCCTGCGCCCGGTGTTCTTCAGCACGCTGATGGTGGTCAGCCACCTGGCCATCAAGAGCTTCGACCTGGTGATGGCGCTGACCGCCGGTGGCCCCGGCTACGCCACCGACCTGCCCGCCACCTTCATGTACGCCATGGCCTTCAGCCGCGGCCAGATTGGCCTGGGCGCGGCCAGTGCGACGGTGATGCTGGCCACCGTGGCCGCCATCGTCGTGCCTTACCTGTATTCCGAACTGCGAGGCCGCAAATGAGCGCCGCCATCTCTTCGAACGCCGGCGCCCGTCCGGGCACGGCCCCCTGGCACCGGCTGGCGCTGTGGAGCGTGCTGCTGCTGTTCGCCGCTTTCTTCGTGCTGCCGCTGTACGTGATGGTGGTGACCTCGCTGAAGGACATGGCCGAGGTGCGTGACGGCCACCTGCTGGCCCTGCCGCAGGCGCCCACGCTGGCGGCCTGGGCCAAGGCCTGGAGCACGGCCTGCACCGGCACCGACTGCGGTGGCCTGCGGCCCTTCTTCATGAACTCGGTGTGGATGGTGGTGCCGGCGGTGCTGATCTCCACGGCCATCGGCGCGCTGAACGGCTACGTGCTGAGCAAGTGGCGCTTCCGCGGCAGCGAAACGATGTTCGCGCTGCTGCTGTTCGGCGTGTTCATGCCCATGCAGGTGGTGCTGCTGCCCATGAGCCAAGTGCTGGGCTGGCTGGGCATCGCCAGTTCGGTGTGGGGGCTGATGCTGGTGCACGTGCTGGCCGGTCTGCCCAGCACCACGCTGTTCTTCCGCAACTACATGGTGGGCCTGCCCGATGAACTGGTGAAGGCCGCCATGCTGGACGGTGCCGGGTTCTGGCGCATCTTCTGGCGCATCGTGCTGCCGCTGTGCACGCCCATCATCGTGGTCACCATGATCTGGCAGTTCACCAACATCTGGAACGACTTCCTCTACGGCGTGGTGTTCAGCGGCGCCGACAGCAAGCCCCTCACCGTGGGCCTGAACAACCTGGCCAACACCAGCAGCAGCGTCAAGGAATACAACGTGGACATGGCCGCCGCGCTGATCGCTGCGCTGCCCACGCTGTTCGTCTACGTGGTGGCGGGCAAGTACTTCGTGCGCGGGCTGACCGCCGGCGCCGTCAAAGGTTAAGAGAGATCGAGAGAGACAACGCCATGAGTGCATTGAACATAACCGGCATCCGCAAGACCTTCGGCGCCGTCGAGATCCTGAAAGGCATCGACCTGCAGATCGAAGCCGGCGGCTTCCTCATCCTGGTGGGGCCATCGGGCTGCGGCAAGAGCACGCTGCTGAACATGATCGCTGGGCTGGACAGCCCCACGCAGGGCAGCATCACGCTGGGCGGACGCGACATCACCCACGCCGCGCCCAAGGACCGCGACATCGCGATGGTCTTCCAGAGCTACGCGCTGTACCCCAACATGAACGTGGCGCAGAACATCGCCTTCGGGCTGGAGATGCGCCGGGTGCCCAAGGCCGAACGCGAAGCCGCCGTACAGCGTGTGGCCGAGATGCTGCAGATCGGCCACCTGCTGGACCGCAAGCCCGGCGCGCTCAGCGGCGGCCAGCGCCAGCGTGTGGCCATGGGCCGCGCCCTGGCGCGCAACCCCCAGCTGTTCCTGTTCGACGAACCGCTGTCCAACCTGGACGCCAAGCTGCGCGTGGAAATGCGCGCCGAGATCAAGCGCCTGCACCAGCGCACGCACACCACCACGGTGTACGTCACGCACGACCAGGTCGAAGCCATGACGCTGGGCGACCGCATCGCGGTGATGAAAGACGGCGTGGTGCAGCAGTTCGGCACGCCCGACGACATCTACAGCCGCCCGGCCACGCGTTTTGTGGCCGAGTTCATCGGCTCCCCGGCCATGAACCTGCTGACCGCCCAGCGCAGCGGCAACGACCTGCTGGCCCACGGCACGACGCTGCCGCTGAACGCCCAGCAGCAACAGGCCCTGGGCGGCGACACCGGCCCCGAGGTGGTGTACGGCCTGCGCCCGGAAGACCTGGCTTTCGCCGACCAGGGCCTGGCCGGCACGCTGACGATGATCGAGCCCACCGGCCCGGAAACCTACGTCACGGCCGACACCCCCGTGGGCAGCCTGACCGCCCGCGTGCCCGGCAACCCGGCGCTGCAGGTGGGCCAACGTGTGCACCTGCAGTGGCGCCCCACCCAGGCCCACCTGTTCCACGCCACGGGCGGCCAGCGCCTGGCGTGAGCCCGCACCCCCACCCTGGCGGCGCCTGCGCCGCCGCCGCCAGGGTGTGCTGAACAAGGCGGGGTCAAGCCCGCGCCCAACTGGCCGAAAACGTCGAATGTGCCGTCCCCTTGGGGCGTGGATTGGACCTTCGGCATGAAAAACACACAGAGACATACCCTCCTCCTGCCCGGCATGCGCCTGATGCGCCAACTGCGCCTGCCAGCGAAGATCGGTCTCATGGGGCTGATGTTGTTCGTGCCCATGCTGTTGCTGCTGGCCATGCAGGTGAAGCAGGGCTTGGCGCAGATCCAGTTCACGCGGGGCGAACACCAGGGTGCGCAGGTGGTGCGCGCCCTGCACCAAACCACCGCGGCCCTGCAGGACCACCGGGGCCTGACCAACCGGGTGCTGAACGGCGACACCACGGCCGCCGCCGCCCGCGACCAGGCGCGCCAGCGCCTGCTGTCCAACCTGGACCAGGTGGACCAGGCGCTGCGGGCAGCCCCCGTGGTGGACCTGGCCACCGAGTGGACGGCGGTGCGCACCGCGGTGGCCGCCCTGGGCCGCGGCGAACACGACAGCAACCGCCAGCAGGCTTTCAAACAACACAGCACCCAGGTGGAGGCCCTGCGCGCCAAGATGCTGCTGGTGGCCGAGAAGTCGGGCTTGCTGCTGGACCCCGAGGCCAACACCTGTTTCCTGATGGACGCGCTGGTCGAACGCATGCTGCCCTGGAGCGAGACCGTGGCCGTGATGCGTGGCACCGGCGCGGGTCTGCTGGCGCGCGGCGACGCCAACGCAACAGAACGCGCACAGATGCTGGGGCGGGTGGACCAGGTTCGGCAAACCCTGGCCGACCTGAGCCTGCGCGTGGCGGCGCTGGAACGCAGCGGCGAGACCCGGCCCGAAGGCTTGAGCGAAGCCGTGCAGCGCAGCACGGCCTACAGCGAGCGCGTGACCGCTTTGTTCACCGCCGAAGCCCTGGAAGGCGAGCCCGCGGCCTTCTTCGACAGCGGCAGCCAGGCCCTGGAATCCATTCGGCGCCTGAGCAGCGCCATCGGTGAACGGCTGGACACGGCCTTGCTGGAACGCGAACAGCGGCAGCAGCGTTCGCTGGCGCTCTCGGCCACCGCCGCCTTGCTGGGCGTGCTGCTGCTGGCCTACTTCGCCTGCAGCTTCTACTTCAGCTTCATCGGCGCGCTGAAGCGGCTGTCCCACGGCATGGTGCAGGTGGCCGAAGGCAACCTGGGCCACAGTTTCCAGATTCAAGGCCGCGACGAACTGGCCGACATCGGCCAGGTGGTGGAACGCATGGCCGATCGGCTGTCCACCATGGTGGCCGAGATCCGCAGCAGCGCCGTGCGCGTGGCCGACACCGGCCACGCGCTGGCCCAAGGCAGCCAAGCCCTGGCCGGCCGCACCGACGAACAGGCCAGCAGCCTGCAGGAGTTCGTCGGCACCGTGCGGCAGATGAGCGCCTCGGTGGGCGACAACGCGCAGGCCCTGCAGGCGCTGGACGCCGTCACCACCAACCTGCACAGCCAAGCCGACCGCGGCAACGCCGAGATGGCGCTGACCACCGGCGCCTTGGGTGACCTGGAGGAAAGCTCCACCCGCGTGGGCGAAATCATCGGGGTGATCGACAAGATCGCCTTCCAGACCAACATCCTGGCCTTGAACGCGGCCGTGGAAGCCGCCCGGGCCGGCGAGTCCGGGCGCGGCTTTGCCGTGGTGGCCGCCGAAGTGCGGCAACTGGCGCAGCGCAGTGCAGAGTCGGCCGCCGAGATCCGCACGCTGATCGGCCAGTCCAGCGAGCACGTCAGCGCCACGGTGGCGCGCGTGCAGACCACCAGCAACGCCCTGGGGGCCGTGGTGGAAGGCGTGCGCGACGTCTCGGCGCGGCTGCGGGCGATCGCGAAGTCTGGCGGCGAGCAGGCCCAGGGCCTGCGCCAGTTGGCTTCGGCCGTGGGCAACCTGGACGAGATCACGCGGCAAAACGCCGCCTTGGTGGACGAGTCGCAGAACTCGTCGCAGGCCTTGGTGCAGCGGGCCGAGACCTTGTCGGCCGCGGTGTCGTCCATCCGCCTGCGCCAAGGCAGCGCCGACGAAGCCCGTGCCCTGGTGGCCCGCGCTCAGGGCCTGCTGCGCGGCCAGGGGCTGGCCAGCGCGGCGGCCACCCTGCACAGCGCCGAAGCCGGGTTCGTGGACCGCGACCTCTACATCTTCGTGCTCGACCACGCCGGCCACTACCGGCTGCACGGCGCCAAACCGGCCATGGAAGGCCAGCGTGTGCACACCGTCAAGGGCATCGACGGCGACCGCTTCGTCGCGGAGGCCTGGGCCGCCGCACAAGCCGGCGGCGGCTGGGTGGACTACAACATCGTGCACCCCACCACCGGCCAGGTCATGCCCAAGGCCTCTTGGGTGGAACAGGTCGACCAGGAACTGGTCATTGGCTGCGGCATCTACCGTGTGGGAGCGGGCAGCCCCGCCGCGAAACCCCCCGCCGCGCGTGCCACCCCAGCCAGCAGCCTGCCACGCCGCCTGGCCAGGGCCTGAACACCCGCCTCAGTCGCGGTCGGCCGGGGCGGCCGGGGGCAGCACGCCGCCCGCCGCAAACCCCGCCACCGGCGCTTCGGCGACGACCGGGGCCGTCACCCCAGCGGGCACCCGCAGGCGCCGCGCCAGGTAGCTGTAGAGCACCGGGACCACCACCAGCGTCAGCAGCGTGCTGGTGATGACCCCGCCGATGATGGCGCGGCCCATGGGCGCCTGGATCTCACCGCCGTCGTTGAAAGCCAGGGCCAGTGGCAGCATGCCGAAGACCATGGCCGCCGTGGTCATGATGATGGGGCGCATGCGCGTGAGGCCGGCCTGCAGCAGCGCGTCGGTCATGTTGGCACCGGCACGCCGGGCGTGGTTGGCGAAGTCCACCAGCAGGATGGCGTTCTTCGTCACCAAGCCCATCAGCATCACCAGGCCGATCATGCTGAACACGTTCAGCGTGCTGCGCCACAACAGCAGGGCCAACATCACGCCGATCAACGCCAGCGGCAGGCTGGCCATGATGGCGATGGGCTGCAAGAAGCTGCCGAACTGGCTGGCCAGCACGATGTAGATGAAGATCACCGCCAGCGCCATGGCCGCCAGCAGGCCGTTGAAGGCTTCGGCCTGTTCCTGCATCTGCCCGCCCACGTCGAAGCTGTAGCCCGGCGGCAGGTGGGTTTCTTTGATGAGCTTCTGCACATCGGCCCCCACCTCGCCGGGGCTGCGGTCCTTCACACCAGCGAACACGGCCTCGCGGCGCTGCAGGTTCTGGCGGCGGATGATCTCGGGGTTGAACACGGTGCTGATGGTGGCCACCGCGTCCAGCGAGATGGGCGTGCCGTCCTTGGCAAAGGCCACGGGCAGGCCGCGCAGCTGTTCCAGGCGCTCACGCTGGCTCTGGTTCAGGCGCAGCACCACGTCCACCTGGTCGCCGTCGGGCGTGGTCCAGTAGGTGGCGGTCTCGCCGTTCACATAGGCACGCAGGCTGCTGGCCAGTTGCGGCGCCGTCAGGCCCAGTTCGCGCACGGCTTCGGGCTTCAGGCGCGCGGCGTAGGCCGGCAGGCCGGGCTTGACGGAGCTCTCCACGTCCACCACGCCGGGGATCTTCTTCACCTTCTCGGCGAACTCGTTGGTCACGCGCGCCAGGCCGTCGGCGTCGCTGCCCAGGATGGCCACGTAGATGGGGCGGTTGAAGCCCAGCGAAGCGTCGGTGCCCGGCACCTTGGCGATCTGCTCGCGGATGACGTCTTCCACCTCCTTCTGGCTGCGCGTGCGCTCCTTGCGCGGCTTCAGCACGATGTTCAACCAGGCCTGGTTGCGTTGGCCGGCGCCGCCCACCCAGGTGCTGACGGTGTCCACCTCGGGCAGGGCCAGCACGATGGCTTCCATCTGCCGCACTTTTTCGTTGGTGCGCTCCAGGCTGGAGCCCACCGGCATGCGCAGTGCCAACTGTGTGTTGCCCTGGTCGGTCTGCGGCACGAACTCGCTGCCCACGAAAGGCGCCAGGCCGATGGCCACCACGAAGCTCAGCCCCCCCAGGGCCAGCACCAGGCCGCGCGGCGTCAGCGTGGCCCAGCGCAGGCGGCGGGCGCTGGACTTGTCACGCGTGCCGTCGGCGCGGAAGCCACGGCCGTAGGCCGGCACCGGTGGGAAGAACATGCGGTAGCGGCGGCCGCTGAAGGCCCAGCGGATGAGCTTTTCGTACACGGCGTGCAGGCGGTCCATGCCACGGTCGGTGGCGCGGATCAGGTGGCCGATGACGGGCACGGTCTTCAGCTTGGTCGAAGGCGGGTCCTGCCACACGCTGCTGAGCATGGGGTCCAGCGTGAAGCTGACGAACAGGCTCACCAGCACGGCCACCACCACGGTGATGCCGAAGGGGTAGAAGAACTTGCCGATGATGCCGCCCATGAAGGCCACCGGCACGAACACCGCGCACAAGGCGAAGGTGGTGGCCATCACGGCCAGGCCGATCTCGTCGGTGCCCTCGCGGGCCGCGGTGACGTGGTCTTTGCCCATGGCCACGTGCCGCACGATGTTCTCGCGCACCACGATGGCGTCGTCGATCAGCAGGCCGATGCACAGGCTCAGCGCCATCATGGTCATGAAGTTCAGCGTGAAGCCGAAGGCGTACACCGCGATGAAGCTGCTGATGACGGCGATCGGCAGCGTCAGCCCGGTGATGATGGTGCTGCGCCAGCTGTGCAGGAACAAGAAGACGATGGCCACGGTCAGCAGCGCACCTTCCACCAGCGTGTGCTTCAGGCCGTCCAGCGAGCCGCGCACCCAGTCGCTGCTGGCGTAGATGAGGCGCAGTTCCACGTCGGGCGGCAGCTGCTTGCGCACCTCTTCCATCGCGGCCTTCACGGCGTCGCCGGTGGCCACGATGTTGGCGTCCTGCTGCTTGAAGACGTTGAAGTTGATGGCCGGCTGGCCGTTGATGCGCGCGGCGGAGTCGGCCTCTTTTTCACGTTCCACCAGCTGGCCCAGGTCGCCCAGCGTCAGCGACAGGTTGCCGCGACGCGCCACCACCACCTGCTCAAAACGCTGCGGGTCGCGCACCCGGCCTTCCACGCGCAGCAGCGCGTCCTGCGTGCTGTCGCTCAGCAGGCCCACGGGCTGGTCGGCGTTGGCCTCGCGCAGCGCGGCGCTGATCTCGGCCGGCGTCACGCCATAGGCCCGCAGGCGCTGCGGGTCCAGGTCGATGCGCACCTCGCGTTGCGTCAGGCCCGAGATCTCCACGCGCGCCACACCGGCCACACGCTGCAGGCGCTTGCCCACCTGCTGTTCGCCCAGCAACGAGAGTTCGCGCGCGCTGCGTGTCTTGCTCAGCAGCGCCAGGTTCACCACCGGTTGCGCGTTGTCGTTGTTCCAACGTGCTAAGGTGGGCGGGCGGCTGTCCTTGGGGAAGCTGGCCTGCACGGCGGCCACGCGGTCGCGCACGTCCTGCATGGCGCGGCCCATGTCGGCATCCAGACCGAACTCGATGTTGGTCTGGCCCCGGCCTTCCATGCTGCGCGAGGTGATGCGCTTGACGCCGGCCACGCTGTTGATGGCTTCTTCCAGCGGCTTGACGATCTCCCGCTCCACGGCCTCGGGGCTGGCGCCGGGGTAGGCCACCTCCACATAAGCACCGGGGAAGCTGATGTCGGGCATCTGCTCGACACCCAGGCGGTTGAAAGAGAACAGGCCCAGCACGCACAAGGCCACCATCACCATGACGGCGAAGACGGGGTGCTGGATGGAAACGCGGGTGATCCACATGGTGGTGTGCTCCTGTGGAGATCAGCGCGTGGCGGTGGGCGCGGCGGCGGCCGAAGCGGCCGAGGCCACCGTGGCGGCCTTGGTCGCCACCACCGCGGCCTTGGCCCCTTCGCGCAGGTTGTCGAAGCGCGCGGCCAGCACCTGGCTGGCAGGCGTCAGGCCGGCCAGCACTTCCACCCGCGCCTCGCGCTCGTCGCGCCGGCCCAGGGTGACGGCGCGGCGCGCCAGCACGCCGGCGTCGAGGACCCACACATGGTCTTGCCCACTGGTGTTGCCCACGGCAGCGGCGGGCACCGTCAGGCGTTCGGTCTCGTCGCCCAGCGTGGCACGCGCCACGGCGTACTGGCCGGCACGCAGGCGTTCGCCGGGGTTGGCCAGTTCGATGGTGACGCCGATGGCGCGGGTGCCGGGCTCGGCGGCCGGCGCAATGCGCGCGATGCGGCCCTTCACCGGTGCCGCCACGCCTTCCACCTGCACGCTGACGGGCTGGCCTGCGGCCAGCCGGCCCACCTCGTGGGTGCCCACGGTGGCGGCCAGCTCCAGGCGGGCCAGGTCCACGATGGTCAGCACCTGTTGTTCGGCGCTGAGCTTCTCGCCAGGCACCACGTGGCGCTTGGCCACGATGCCGGCGATGGGGGCCACCAGCGAAGCGTCGCGCAGGCCGACCTGGCTGGTGTCCAGGCTGGCTTGGGCGGCCTTCAGGTTGGCACGTGCGGTGTCCAGCGCTGAACGGGAACTGTCCAGCGCGATAGGCGAAATGAACTGCTGCGCGGCCAGGCGTTCGTTGCTGGCGTGCGTGCGTTCGGCCTGGGCCAAGCTGGCGCGGGCCGATTCCAACATGGCGTTGCGTTCGGCCACGCGGCTGCTCAGTTCGGCCAGGTCCACCCGGCCCAGCGTCTGGCCGGCCGCCACGCGGCTGCCTTCGCCCACGTTCAGCGCCAACAAGGTGCCGGCGGCGCGGCTGCGCACCAGGGCGGTTTGCGGCGCCACCAAGGGGCCACTGAACTCCACCACCACCGGCAACCGGGCCATCGCGGGCTGCACCACCTCGCGCGGCGCGAACTCCAGCGCGACTTCGGGTTTGCCGTCTTTGCCGTCTTTGCCGACCTTGCCGGCCTGCGCCGGGGCCGCGGCTTGGGCCTGCGGCTGCAGCACCCCACCGAACCAGAGCCCTGCGCCCAGCACGGCCACACCGGCCACCACCCCACCCATCCACCACTGCTTCTTCATGTGCATGCCCCTCCGCAGCCTTGTTGTCCACCCAGGCGAGCCCCGGGGTGCTGCGCAGTCTAGGCAGTGCCCGGCCGGGCCCAAGGGACTTGCGACGAAGTGCACATTCGCCCTGACCAACTGCAGCGGCCGCCCACCACACTGCAGCGGCGGGCGGGAACGCCGGTGGGGCGCGCAGCCGCCGTCAGGCGTGTTCCAGGCTGGTGTCGGGGGTGTCGGTGTCGGCGAAGTCCAGCGACGCGCGCGCTGGTGGGGGGGCCGCCAGCGTGGCGGCTGGGGCCGTGCGGGGACGCAGCGCCCAGGCGGCCAGCTCGTCGGCCGTCAGCGGCTTGGCGAACAGGAAGCCCTGGCCGCGGTCGCAGTGCAGGCTTTGCATCAGGGACGCCTGGGTGGCGGTCTCGATGCCTTCGGCCACCGTGGTCATGCCCAGGGTCTGGGCCACGCGGATGGTGGCTTCGATGAGCACGCGGTGGTACTCCACGCGCTCGGCTTGGCTGACAAAGCTGCGGTCGATCTTCACCGTGTCCACCGGCAGCTGGTGCAGGCAGGCCAAGGAGCTGTAGCCGGTGCCGAAGTCGTCCAGCGCCAGCTTCACGCCCAGGGCCTTCAGCTCGCGCAGCGTGGTTTGCACACGGTCGTCCTGCGCGGCCAGGCTCTCGGTCACCTCCAGCTGCAGCATGCCCGGGGGCACGCCATGGCGGGCCAGCACCTCGGCCACCCAGGCCGCCAACCCCGGTTGCTGCAACTGCGCACGCGACAAGTTCACCGCCAGAAGCGCCGGCGCCAAAGGGCCCAGGGTGCGCTGCCAAGCCGCCATCTGCCGGCAAGCCGTTTGCAGCACATGCTGGCCGATGGCGTCGATCAGCCCCACCTCTTCCGCCACGCCGATGAACTGCACCGGCGGCACCAAACCCTTGGTGGGGTGGCGCCACCGCACCAGCGCCTCGACGCCCGTCATCTGCTCGGTGCCCAGCGCCACCACGGGCTGGTAGACGACGAACAGTTCGTGGTCGCGCAGCGCCTGGCGCAGGTCGTTTTCCATCTCCAGCGCCAGCACCACGCGGTCGTGCATGCCACTGTCGAACACCACACAGCGGCCACGCCCAGCGCGTTTGGCCTCGTACATGGCCGTGTCGGCGTCGCGCAGCAGTTCGTCGGCGCTGCCGGCCGCGTGGTCGGCGGTGACGATGCCGATGCTGGCGCCGCTCTGCACGGCCTGGCCGCGGATCATGTAAGGCTCGCCCAGCACGTCCAGCAGGCGTTGGGCCACCACGCTGGCCTCGTCAGCGCTGTGCACGCCTTCGAGCACCACCACGAACTCGTCACCGCCGATGCGTGCCGCCGTTTCCAGGCGCGAGGGCATGCGCGCCACGGCATCGCCGGGGCGCAAGGTGTCTTCAATGCGGCGGGCGATCTGCCGCAGCAGTTCGTCGCCGGCCGAGTGGCCCAGGGTGTCGTTGACCTGCTTGAAGCGGTCAAAGTCCATGAACAGCACGGCAAAGCCATAACCCGGGTGGCGCTGCGCATGCAGGATGGCGCGCTGCAGGCGGTCCAGCACCACGGCGCGGTTGGGCAGGCCAGTCAAGGCGTCGGTGCGTGCGGCGTGGCGCAATTGCTCCTGCAGCTGGCGCCGCTCGGTCACGTCGGTGCCCACCGACAGAAAGCCCTGCACCGCGCCTTGCGCGTCCACGACGGCCTGCACATCGGTGTCCACCCAATGCAGGCGGCCGTGTTTGCCGCGCATCTGGAGCTCGACCCGCAGGCCTTCGCCACCGGCCAGCCCACGCCGCAGGCGCTGCAGCGCGTCGGCGTCGTTGACCTCGCTGTGCAGCAGTTGCACCACGTCGCAGCCCTGCGCCTCGGCCAGGCTGTAGTCGGTCAGCCGCGTGAAGGCGTCGTTGACCCAGTCGATGCGCCGCTCGGCGTTGCACACGATGACCACGTTGTCGGTGCGCGCGGCCACCAGCGCCAACCGCTCCAGTTCGCGCGTCTGCTGGCGCAGGCGGCGCAGTTGCCCACGCACCTCGCGGGCCATGGGCTCCACCACGAACACGGCCAGCAGCCCCAGCAGCAGCCAGGTCAGCGCCACACCAGCCTCCAGCAGCTGCAGCTGGCTGCCGCTGCGGCGCTGGGCCGCGGCCTGCAGGCGGTCCACCAACACGCTGGCCGCGCCCAGCGAGGGCTCGACCTCCTGCTGAAGCGCCGCGGCCGCCACCCGCAGTTCTTCGCCATCCACCTGTCCCAGGCGGCTCAGGAACACTTCGGCGCGGTACCAGAGCTTTTCCCGCGCCGCCTGCCAACTGGCCAAGGCATCGCCCACCGGGGGCGCCTGGCCACCGCGCTGCAGTTGCTCGGCCAGCAAGGCCTCGAACATCAAGGCCTCGGTGCGCGAGCGGTCCAGGGCTTCGGTCAACAACTCGGCGTGCACGCCGTCGGTCAGCAGGTCGTGGCCCGCCAAGGCGGCCATGCGCCCCATCTGCTGCGTGAAGGTGCGCTGCGTGCCTGCAATGCTGATGATTTCTGCGTCGTCCGCCCGCACACGCTCCAAACGGTTGGCATAACCCGCCTGGAACAAGGCCAGCGCGGCCAAGGCCAGAAATGCGGCGTACATCGACCGCCGCACCCGGCGGTCGGGGCGGCTGTCGGGGCTGTCGGGGGTGGTGCCGCGCACGGTCATGGAAAACGGGGTGGCTGGCGGGCCCCAGCGCAGGGCACTGGAGGCGGGGACACGTCATCCTCGATATCGGCCCCGCGCCCCGGGCCTGAAGGCGCAAGAACGCGCAGACCCGCCCTTCAAGCCACCGCAGGCAGCTTGAACTGCGCCACCTCGGCAGAAAGCGCCTGAGCCCGCTGGTTGAGCAAGGCGGCGGCAGCCGCGGTTTCTTCCACCAAGGCGGCGTTGCGCTGGGTGACCACGTCCAGTTGGTGCACGGCGGCCGTGGTTTCAGCGACACCGCGGGCTTGTTCGTCGGCACCACCGGCGATCTGCTTCAGGGCCTGGTTGACCCACACGGTCTTCTGCACGATGTCGGTGATGGTGTCGCCGGCCTGGCGCACCACGTTCGCGCCCCCCTCCACCTGCGTCACGCTGTCACCGATCAAGACCTTGATCTCGCGCGCCGCGGCGGCGGACCGCTGCGCCAGAGCACGCACCTCGTTGGCCACCACGGCGAATCCGCGCCCGGATTCCCCGGCACGCGCGGCTTCGATGGCGGCGTTCAGCGCCAGGATGTTGGTCTGGAAGGCGATGCCGTCGATGGTGGTGGTGATGTCGCCGATGCGGTTGGACGCCGCATGGATGCCCTCCATGGTGGCCACCATGGTGCCGATGATCTCGCCACCGTGGCGCGCGGCATCGGCGTTGTCGCCGGCCAGCCGCTCCGCGCCGCTGGCAGCGCCAGCGGTCTCCTTGACCGTGGCGGCGATCTGCGCCATCGACGCGGCCGTCTGCTGCAGGCTGGAGGCGGACTGCTCGGTGCGGTCTGAGAGGTCCTGAGCGCCTTGTTATATATCTGTGCTGCTGTGCACGTTGAGTTGTGTATATG
>JBKCUM010000217.1:0-6028 GCA_046318395.1 Rubrivivax sp. | reverse complement strand
CCCCCTAGTCGCCATCGCCCTCGGCTCCTCCAGCGATTGGGACACGATGCGCATCGCCTCTGACATCCTGGATGAGTTCGGTGTCGCGCACGAGGCCTTGGTCTTGTCCGCGCATCGCTTGCCGGACGAGATGTTCCGCTTTGCGGAAGCCGCGGCTGGACGAGGTCTGCGCGCCATCATCGCGGGTGCTGGCGGCGCTGCGCACCTGCCGGGCATGATCGCTGCGAAGACCACGGTGCCGGTGTTGGGCGTGCCCGTGCCCAGCCGGCACCTGAACGGTGTGGACTCGCTGTACTCCATCGTCCAGATGCCCAAAGGTGTGCCCGTGGCCACCTTCGCCATCGGCACCGCCGGTGCGGCCAACGCCGCCCTGTTTGCCGTGGCCATGTTGGCGGCCGATCGACCGGCACTCGCGCAGCAACTCGCGGTCTACCGCACGAAGCAGTCCGATGTGGCCCGTGCCATGACGAAGGACCTGGTGAAAGGCCCGCAAGCGTGACGGCAACGATGCAAAACCTGGTGCAGCCCGATGCGCGGCTGGTGTTGGGCGTGATGGGTGGCGGCCAGTTGGGCCGCATGTTCGCGCAGGCGGCACAGACCCTGGGTTTCGGCGTGGCGGTGCTGGACCCCGATCCACAAGGCCCGGCGGGCCAGGTGGCACAACGTGTCGTGCCCACGGCCTACACCGACGAAGAAGGCTTGGCCCAGTTGGCGCAGACCTGCGTGGCCGTGACCACGGAGTTCGAGAACGTGCCCGCGCCGGCGCTGCGTTTCCTGGCCGAACACTGCCCGGTGGCGCCCGCTGCCGACGCTGTGCAGATCTGTCAGGACCGCCTGGCGGAGAAACAGCACTTCGTGCGCTCGGGGGTGCCCTGCGCCCCGCACGCCGAAGTGACCAGTGGCACCGACCTCGACGCGCCGGCCTTGCAGGCGCTGTTGCCGGGCATCCTGAAAACGGCGCAGATGGGCTACGACGGCAAAGGGCAGGTGCGCGTCAACGACCTGGCCGAGCTGAAGGCGGCCTTCGCCCAACTGCGCCAGGTGCGCTGTGTGCTGGAGAAGCGCCTGCCGCTGGCGCACGAGCTCAGCGTCATCGTGGCCCGCGGGCGCGACGGGCAGTTGGTGCACTTGCCGGTGCAACAAAACCTGCACCGCGACGGCATCCTGGCCGTCACCGAGGTGCCGGCCCCGGCCGCCCACGCCGAACTGGCCGAGCAGGCCTGTGCTTGCGCGGGCCGTTTGGCCGAGTCCATGGCCTATGTGGGTGTGCTGTGTGTGGAGTTCTTCGTGCTGCAGGACGGCAGCCTGGTGGCCAACGAAATGGCGCCGCGCCCGCACAACTCCGGCCACTACAGCATCGACGCCTGTGACGTGTCGCAGTTCCACCTGCAGGTGCGCGCTTTGGCGGGCTTGCCATTGGTGGCGCCGCGCCTGCACTCGGCAGCGGTGATGCTGAACCTGCTGGGTGACCTGTGGTTCCCCACCGCGGGTGCCGAGCAGCGCACGCCCGACTGGGCCGCCGTGCTCGCCCTGCCGGGTGTGCACCTGCACCTGTACGGCAAGGCCGAGGCCCGACCTGGCCGCAAGATGGGCCACCTCACGGTCACGGCCGCCACCGCCGAAGCGGCGCGCGCTGTGGCCGGGCAGGTGGCGCAGCGTTTGGGCCTGCCCGCGTTGTGAGCGCTGGGGCGATGCTGCTGAAGACGCTGGAGGGCCGGCCATGCCCGTGATGGACGGCCTCGACCCGCAGCAGGTGCAAGCCGCCGCGGCCCACTTGGCCGCCGGGCAACTGCTGGGCATGCCCACGGAAACCGTGTACGGCTTGGCCGCGCGGGCCGACGATGCGCAGGCCGTGGCCGCCATCTTCAGCACCAAAGGCCGGCCCAGCGACCACCCTTTGATCGTGCACGTGGCCGACGTGTCGGCGGTGCAGGCGTTCGCCGACCATGTCAGCCCGCAGGCCCAGGCCTTGATGGCGCGCTTCTGGCCCGGGCCCTTGACCTTGATCCTGCCGCGCCGCGCTGGCGTGGGCGAGGCCGCGGCCGGTGGGCAGGACAGCATCGGCTTGCGTTGGCCGGCGCACCCAGTGGCGCAGGCGCTGTTGCAGGCGGCGGCGGCGCTGGGGGTGGCCGGCGTGGCGGCGCCCAGCGCCAACCGCTTTGGGCGCGTCAGCCCCACCACCGCCCAGCATGTGCAGGACGAGTTCGGTCCGGCGATGTGGGTGTTGGACGGTGGTCCCTGTGCGCTTGGCATCGAGTCGGCCATCGTCGACTGCACCCGACCGCAAGCGGCGCTGTTGCGCCCCGGCGTGCTGCCGCGCGAGGCCTTGGAGGCCGTGTTGGCCCAGCCCTTGGCGGCGCCCGATGCCCACTCGCCAAGGGCCTCCGGTACGCTGGAGGCGCACTACGCCCCGAGTGCCAAGGTCGTTCTGATGGACCATGAAGAACTGTTGGCCGCAGGTAAAGCCCGGGCGGCAGCGGGTCAGGGGGTACCGCCCCTCGCGGTATATTCCAGGGTTGTCCCCCCGGCCATGGTCGGGGCCTGTCACCGGCGCATGCCTGAAGAAGCGGCGGCGGTGGCGCACGAGTTGTTTGCCGTGCTGCGTGAGTTGGATGCTGCAGGCGTGTCGCTGATTTGGGTCGAGCGGCCGCCGACCGCCCCCGAGTGGGACGGCGTGCGGGACCGGCTTCAGCGTGCAGCGGCGGCTTGATGGGTCGCCCGACCGCGGCCCCTGTTTCGGAGCAGCCATGACCTTTCCTCGCAACCCCCGCCGGCCCCAGCGTTGGGCGAGGGCGGCAGCCGCCGTGTCGGTGGCTGTGGCGCTGTTGGGGGGCTGCGGCGGTGGCACGTCGCAGTACGAAGCCTTTGTCGCCCAGCGTGTCATCGCCTTTGGTGACGAATCCACCGCCATCACCAGCGACGGCGCCAAGTACTCGGTGAACGGCACCACGGCCTCCACCGGCGCCAACGGCGACACGGTCTACACGCTGAACTGCAGCAGCAACCCGAACTGGGTGCAGGTGCTGGCAGGCCTGTATGGCTATGTGTTCGCCGAGTGCAACCCCGACCGCGTGGAACGGCCCCAGGCCTTGATGCGCGCCACGGCAGGTGCGCGGGTGGTGGACATCCAGGCGCAGGTCGACGCGCAGATCGCGGCCGGCGGTTTCCGCAACAAGGACCTGGTGGCCATCATGGCCGGCGCCAACGACATCCTGGACCTGTACGCGCAGTTCCCGGGCCGCACCGAATCCGACATCATGGCCGAGGTGCGCAGCCGCGGCGTGCGCATGGCCCAGCAGGTGAACCGCCTGGTGGACGTGGGCGCCAAGGTCATCGTCTCGACCGTGCCGGACATGGGCCTCACGCCTTACGCCGTCAAGCAGAAGGCCGAGTTCGACGACACCGACCGTGCGGCCCTGCTGTCGCGCCTGACCGCCGCTTTCAACGAACAGCTGGCGGTGAACGTGCTGCTGGACGGCCGCTACATCGGTTTTGTCCAGGCCGACCTGACAGTGCAGGCCATGGTGCGCGTGCCGGCGTTTTACGGCTTTGCCAACGTCACCGACGCGGCCTGTGCCAGCACGGTGACCCTGCCGGCCTGCACCGACCAGACCTTGAACGAAAACGCCAGCGCTTCGGCTTGGCTGTGGGCCGACGAAACCCGCCTGGGCCCTTCGGTCCACAGCCAGATCGGCAACCTGGCCGTCGCGCGGGCGCGCAACAACCCGTTCTGACGCGCTGACGGCCGTGTCGGCGCCGCGCCAGCGCGCCGAACCCGCACCTGCCCCCTGCCGCCCGCCCCCGGGCCAGGGGGCTTTTTGTTGCGCTTCGGGTATTCCTTGGGCCTTGAAGGGGTTTTCCCCGCCAGGGGCGGCCGATTTCGGCTTCTATAGTGTTCTCCAGAAAAACGAACGAGCGTGCTTTTTCGCTCGAACATCCTTCTTCAACTGGAGACAGCATGAACCGATTCCTTCGTGGAAGCGTGGCGCTGGCCGTTTCGGCCACGCTGGCAGCGCTGCTGGCCGCTTGCGGCGGCGGCGGCGCGGACACCACCACCCAAGCCAGCATCAGCAAGCTGCGTGTGATGGGCGACAGCTTGGCCGACGGGGGCACCTTCGGCATCAAGTTCACCATCCAGGGCAACGACATCTACCCGGAACGCATCTCGCAGCAGTACGGCCTGGGCAAGGGTTGCAACTTCTTCAGCTTCACGGGCACCACCTTCGTGCCCAACAGCAAGGCGGGCTGCACGAACTACGCCATCGGTGGCGGCGTGATCAACCCGGCCAGCGGTGCGTTGACCACCGGTGACCCGCGCACCATCAGCGTTCAGATCGCCACGGCCACCGCCGCGGGCAATTTCTCCGACAGCGACCTGCTGCTGGTGGACGGTGGTGGCAACGACGCCGCGGCCTTGGTGACGGCCTACCTGGGCGCCACCACGCCCACGGGCCAGCAGGCCTACCTGACCCTGCTGGGCACGCAGTTGACCAGCGCGCAGGTGCAGGCCGCGGCCGCCGGTGGCGCCGCCGGTTTTGCCACGGCTGGCGGCCAGTACATGGCGGCCTTGGCCAACACCTTTTACGACCAGCTGAAGGCCGGTGCGTTGGACAAGGGCGCCAAGCGCCTGGCCATCCTGAACATGCCCGGCATCACCAACACGCCGCGTTTCCAGATGGTGCTCGACAGCATCGCCGCGGCCAGCGGTGGTGGCACGGCCGGCGCCACGGCGCGTTCGCAAAGTGAAGCGCTGTTCAAGGGTTGGGTGGTGGCGTTCAACAGCCAGTTGGCCACCCGCGCCGCGGGCGACAGCCGCGTGGCCATCGCCGACTTCTACACCGTGTTCAACGAGCAGGTGGCCAACCCGGCGCAGTTCGGTCTGACCGACGCCAAGCGCGCGGCCTGCCCGGTGGCCGGCGTGGGCAGCGACGGCTTGCCGACCTACAACTTCGCCACCTGCACCGACGCGGCGCTGGCCGCACTGACGCCGCCCAGCGGCGCCACCGGCGGTGCCAATTGGTACAAGACCTGGACCTTCTCCGACGGTTTCCACCCGTCGGCCTATGGCCACCAGCTGCTGTCGCAGCTGATCGCCCGCACGCTGGCCCAGGCTGGCTGGCTCTGACCACCACGCGCAGCAGGAGCACACACAACATGGCAAAACTCATCCAAACCGCGCTCGTGGTCGCCGCAACGCTGGCCACGGCCGGCGTGGCCCAGGCCCAGTCGGCCGGCGCCATCATCGTGCGCGGCGGTCTCACGCAGATCAAGCCCGACGTCAAAAGCGGCAACCTCACGACGCCCAGCTTCACGGGCACGCAGGCGGACATCGAATCGGCCACGGCGCTGACCGGCGGCATCACCTACATGGTGACCGACCAGATTTCACTGGACCTGCCGCTGGCCGCCGGTTTCAAGCACGAGATCGTCGGTGCCGGTGCCATCGAAGGCGTGGGCAAGATCGGTGAAGTGAAGGCGCTGCCGGCCACGCTGCTGGCGCAGTACCGCTTCGGCACGGCCAAATCCGGCGTGCGCCCTTATGTGGGCCTGGGCGCGACCTACGCCAAGTTCTACAAGGCCAAGGGCACGGCGGCTTTGACGGCCTTGACCGGCGGCTCGCCCAGCAACCCCACCACGCTGGAGGTGGAATCCAAGTTCGCGCTGACGGCGCAGGTGGGCGTGAGCCACCAGTTGGCCGCGCGTTGGTCGTTGGACGCCGCGGTGCTGAAGACCGCGCTGAAGACGCGCACCACGCTGTCGACCGGGCAGACCTTGGACGCCACGTTGAACCCGTGGTCGTTCACGGTGGGCGTGGGCTACCAGTTTTGACGGCGGTCGCCGCCCGCTGACCCTTGGCCCGGTGCGCACCGGGCCCACCAGGCGCCCCACGCAGTCCGTGTCAAAACGGCTGCAACCGCCACCGTCAGCAAAACGCCAAGAACCATCGGGGCGTTTTTGTTTGTGGTCACCACACCGAAAGGAGGCGCGGGCCGTGATTCTATAACTTGTTTTGGCTAACGCGTAGGTG
>JBKCUM010000216.1:0-10029 GCA_046318395.1 Rubrivivax sp. | reverse complement strand
AGCGTTTGCCAAAACACGCTAACGCATCACGTCCCGCGCCGCCTATCGGTTTGGCGTCCACAAACAAAAACGCCCCGATGGTTCAGGGCGTTTTGCTGACGGTGGCCGTTGCAGCCGTTTTGACACGGACTGCACGGGGCGCCTTTTTCATGCCGCTTCGGGTGGGTGGGCCCGCCCTGGGCCGGACCGGGCGCGGCTCAGCGGCTCGGCGCGTCTTGCAGCACCCACTGCACCAGCGCGTCCAATGCCGGACGCGCGGCCGGCGCGTTGGGGTGGTGCACCACGGCCACCAGCAGGTACCGGCGGCCGCTGCCCGACAACACATAGCCGGCCAGGGCGCTCACGTCGCGCAAGGTGCCGGTCTTCAGGTGTGCGCGGCCGGGGCCGGCCGATGGGGTACGGCGGCCCGGGGCCCCGCGGGCCGGCGACTCGGCCGTCCAGCGGCGCAGGGTGCCGTCCAGGCCGGCGATGGGCAACGAGGCCATCAACTCCGGCATCACCGGGCTGTCCCAGGCCTGTTGCAGCAGGCGGGCCAGGCCCTGGGCGGTCACGCGCGTGTCGCGGGACAGTCCGGAGCCGTTGTCCAGCACCCAGCCGTTCAGCGCCGGCTCGCCCAAGCGGCCCACCAGCCACTGCCGCAGGGCGGCGCGCGCGCCGTCCAAGGTGGCGGCTTGCCCGGGGTGGGCTTGCCCGTCCAGCGTCAGGAACAACTGCTGCGCCATGACGTTGTTGCTGAACTTGTTGATGTCGCGCACCACCTCGGTCAGCGGTGGCGAGGCCCACTCGAAGCTGGGTTTGCGGTCGGCGGGCGCAGCGCCGTCGCGCACGCTGCCGGTCAGCTGTCCACCGAGGCCGGCCCAGGCCGCGGCCAGCACCCGGTGCGGCCAGGTGGCGGGCTCCAGGTCGGCCAGCGGCCAGTTCAACTCGCCGCAGCTGGCGGGGTAGCCGCCGGCAAAGCGCACCGGCGGTCCGGGCTCCAGCTTCAGCGTGCTGCGCCAGTCGCCGCAGGGCCCGGGCAGCAGCGGCACCGTGGCCACGGGGGCGGGGTGGGCCAGCGGCGGTTCGCTGGTCACGCGGGCTTGGCCAGTGGCCAGGTCGGGCGTGAAGCTGAAGCTGGCCACACCCTGGTTCAACAGCAGCGCCGCGGGCCGCACGTTGTAGGGCCGGGTGGGTTCGCCGTCGAAGGCGCCGGCGTGGCCTTCGGGCAGCTGGAAAGCGCTGTGGTCCAGCACGATGTCGCCGCGGATCTCGCGCACGCCCAGCTGCTGCACGCGGCGCAGCAAGGCCCACAGCTTTTCGGGCACCAGCTTGGGGTCGCCGCGGCCCTGGATGTGCAGCGAGCCTTCGAGCACGCCGTCGTGCAACGGACCGTTCAGCCACACGGGGGTGGTCCAGGTCCAGGCCGGGCCCAGGCGGTCCAGCGCGGCGTACGTCGTGAGCAGCTTGGTGACCGAGGCCGGGTTCACCGGGCGTTGCGCCTGCCAGGACAGGCGCGGCCGCGGGGCCTGGACCTCCTGCACCACCACCGACAAAGCCTCCAGCGGCACCTGGGCCTGCCGCAAGGCCTGCAGGGTTTCGGGCGGCATGGCGGCCGGCGCGGGTGCCGCCAGCGCGGCTTGGCCCGCGCCCAGCCAAGCGGCGCTCAGCAGCACGGCTCCCACGCGGCGAGCCGTCGGGCCGGGCGGCGCAGCAAACCCGGCGGTGCCAGGGCGGTGGGCTGGGATGCAGGGGCCCGAGCGGACCGTAGGGGCAGCGGGGCGCCAAGACATGCCGGGATGATGGCACGGCTAAACTCGCGCCATGCCCTCCCAGCCCCCTTTGCCGCCGGTGCGGCCTGTGCGGCGCGCGCTGTGGATTGGTGGTGCATGCGCGCTGGCGGTGCTGGCGATCTGGACTTCCTTCATCCTGGTGGCCCGTTCGAGTGCCCGCCACTCGCTGCTGCCGCTGGACATCGCTTTCCTGCGTTTCCTGTTCTCCGGTGTGTTGGCCCTGCCTTTGGCGTGGTGGTGGGGCGCCCAGCGCCTGCGTGCAGAACTGGGTGGCGCCGCGGCGTTGAAACGCGTGTCCGCGCTGGCCTTGTTCGCTGGCATGGGTTACTGCTCGCTGGCCTACAGCGGCTTTTTCTTTGCGCCGGCCGCCCATGCCGCGGTGTTGTTGCCCGGCAGCTTGCCGATGTGGACGGCCTTGTTTGCGGCCTGGTTGCTGCGCGAGCGCCTCACGCGTGGCCGCGTGGCCGGGCTGTTGCTGATCGCCTCGGGCGACTTGCTGGTGGGCGGCAGCAGTCTGCTGCAGGCCTTCGACGGCAGCGGCACCTGGCGTGGCGATCTGTTGTTCCTGTCGGCCAGTGCCTGCTGGGGCGCGTACAGCGTGTTGTGCCGGCGCTGGCAGGTGGGTGCGGTGCCGGCCACCGTGGCCATCGCGCTGGGTTGCCTGTTCAGCTTCGTGCCGCTGTACGGCCTGGGCCTGTGGAGCGGCGCCGTGCCCACGGGCCTGCCGCAGGCGCCCTGGCGCGAGATCGTTTTCCAGGCCGTCTACCAAGGCGGGTTGGCCATGTTGGTGGCCGGGCTGGCGTTCACCCAGGTCATCACCACCTTCGGGCCCGTGCGCACCACCATGCTGACGGCCATGGTGCCGGTGTTGGCGGCTTTGGCCGCCGTGCCGCTGCTGGGCGAGCCGCTGAACGCCGCCGCGCTGGGTGGCCTGGCCTGTGTGACCGGCGGCTTGTTGCTGGGTTTGTGGGCGGCCAAGCCGCCCGCGTTGCCGGCCCCTGGGCTGGCCGGAAAGGTTTGATGTGAGCACCTGCTTGCTGGCTTTCGACACGTCCACCGAGGTGTTGGCTCTGGTTGTGGACGGCCCGCAGGGTGCATTCGCGGAACAGACTGCCGGTGGCGCGGCCGCTTCGGCCGCCCTGCTGCCGGCCCTGCATGCGCTGATGCAGCGCGCCGGCGTGGCCATGCACCAGGTGCAGGCCATCGCCTTCGGCCAGGGGCCGGGGGCCTTCACCGGCCTGCGGACCAGTTGCGCCGTGGCCCAGGGCCTGGGCTTGGGCCTGGGCCGGCCGGTGCTGCCACTGGACAGCCTGCTGCTGGTCGCCGAAGACGCGCGCGGCCAGTTGGCGGCCGACGACCTGGACGTGCTGGTGCTGGTGGACGCGCGCATGGACGAGGTCTACGCCGGCCTGTACCGCTGGGCAGGCCAGGCTTGGCAGGTGCTGCAGGCGCCGGGCCTGTACAGCCTGCCGGGCCTGGCCGCTTTGCTGGCCGCGGTCGCGCCCGGCCGCCCCGTGGCTGTGGCCGGTTCGGCGCTGAACGCGCTGGGCGACCGCCTGGGTTTGCCGGTCGACGCGGCCTGGCAGCGTTGCCCACAAGAGGTCGACCGTGCCGCCGCCTTGCTGCAGCTGGCGCGCCGTGCCTGGGCCGACGGCGTGGCCGTGGACGCCGCCCAGGCCCTGCCGCTGTACCTGCGCGACAAGGTGGCGCAGACCACCGCCGAGCGCGAAGCGCTGAAGCGGGCGGCCAGCGGCGCCGCGCCTGCCACCGACGCTTGAGCGCCGCCGCGTCGCCCCGTCTCACCCGCAGCCCATGCTGAACGTCAGTACCCACTTACCAGATTCGCTTTATTTCAGAAGCATGGTGGCGGCCGACCTGGAGCCGGTGATGGCGCTGGAAGTGCAGGCCTACAGCTTCCCCTGGAGCCGGGGCAACTTCATCGACTCGCTGGCCGCGGGCTACCACGCCTTGCTGCTGTGCAGCCGCACCGACCACGGCGGTGGCCCCGCCGAACAGGTGCTGGGCTACCTGGTGGCCATGCCGGGCGTAGACGAGATGCACCTGCTGAACATCACCGTGGCGCCGGACTGGCAAGGCCGCGGCCTGGCCCACCGGCTGATGGACGCGCTGCAGCAGCACGCGCTGCAACACCACATGCCCACGCTGTGGCTGGAGGTGCGGCGCAGCAACCAGCGCGCCGCGGCCTTCTACGGCCGCCGCGGTTTTCAGCAGGTCGGTCTGCGGCGCGGCTACTATCCTGCTGGCTTGGGCCAGCGCGAGGACGCGCTGGTGATGCGCCTGGACCTGTCACCGCCGCCCCCCGCCCCCTGACCGCCCGCCCTTTTCAGCACCCGCCGATGCCCTGGACCGACCGCCAAACCGAACTGCTGCGCGCCATGGGCTTGCGTGTGTGGGTGCCGCCCCACGACAGCGCTGACGCCGACGACCAGGCGCCTGGGGCGCCTCTCGCCGCGGCCGTGCCCCTGGCCGGCGACACCGCGCCGCCCCGGGTGCAGGTGGTGCGGCCTGGGCCGGAACAGGCCGGCCGGGCTGCCGTGGCGGCACCGGTGGCCGCCACGCCGGCGCCGGCCCGTGCGCCGACGACGGCCCCCGTCGCCACCCCGCCGCTGCGCCCGGCACCGGCACTGCCGGCCGCCGTGGCCCGTCTGGACTGGGCCGGCCTGCAAGACGCCGTGGCCGGCTGCCAGGCCTGCAGCCTGTGCGAGACCCGGCACCACACGGTGTTCGGCACCGGCCATTTGCAGGCCGATTGGCTGATCGTCGGCGAAGCGCCGGGCGAACAAGAAGACCTGCAGGGCGAACCCTTCGTGGGTGCGTCGGGCCAGCTGCTGGACGCCATGCTGCACGCGCTGCAGCTCAGCCGCGCGCCGGACGGGCCGTCGGCACAACGGGTCTACATCGCCAACACGCTGAAGTGCCGCCCGCCGCGCAACCGCAACCCGCAGCCCGAAGAGATGCTGAAGTGCGAGCCCTTCCTGCAGCGGCAAATCGAGCTGCTGCGCCCGCGCATCATCCTGGCCATGGGGCGTTTCGCCGTGCAGGCCCTGTTGCGCAGCAGCGAGCCGCTGGGCAAGCTGCGTGGCCGGGTGCACCAGTACGCGGGCGTGCCGCTGGTGGTGAGCTACCACCCGTCTTACCTGTTGCGCAGCCTGCCCGAGAAGGCCAAGGCCTGGGAAGACCTCTGCCTGGCCGCCGACACGCTGGCCCAGCAGCCCGCCAGGGCGGCCCTGTGAGCAGCGCGGGCGCCTCGCAAGAAACGGCCCGTCTGCGCGCCGAGCTGGCGCAGTTGAAGCTGCTGGCCAACAACCTGCCGGTGGCCATCGCGTACTACGAGCGCGCTGGCACCACCTGCCGCTACGCCAACGCGGTTTACGCCGGGCTGTTCGGCTTCACCGAGACCAGCATCCTGGGCCGGCGTTTCTCCGACGTCATCGGCGCCGAAGCTGCGCTGGAGATCCAGCCCTGGGTGGACGCCGTGCTGGCCGGGCATGGTGGCAGCCGTTACGAACGCCGTTTGCCCGATGGCCAAGGTGGTTGGCGCAGCATCGAAGTGGACCTGCTGCCCCACCACGGCGACGTGCTGGCCGAGCCCAGCGCCGAAGCGGCCCAGCCCGGCCCGGTGGGCGTGTTCGTGCTGGTCAACGACATCACCCGCCACCGCCAGGCCGAACAGGCGCTGCGCGACAGCGAAGAACGCCTGGCCAAGTTCATGCACGCCAGCGCCGAAGGCATCGTCTTCCACCGCGACGGTTTGATCACCGACGCCAACCCGCCGCTGCTGGACCTGGTGGGGCACACGCTGGACGACATGTTGGGCCGGCCCACGCTGGACTTCGTGCCCGCCGACCAGCGCGAGCGGGTGCGCGCCGTCATCGTGTCGGGCGCCGAGATCGCCTACGAATCGGCGGTGCTGCACCGCGACGGCACGCGCATCCCGGTGGAGTTCATCGTGCGCACGATGCGCCACGCCGACACCCGGCTGCGCATGACCATCGTGCGCGATCTGCGCGACCGCGTGGAAGCGCGTTCGCGCATCGCCTACCTGGCCCACCACGACGAACTGACCGGCCTGCCCAACCGCAGCGCTTTCCAAGAACGTGCCGAAGCGCTGCTGTCGTTGTGCCGTTCTGAGCGCGCCACCGCGGCGCTGATGTTCATCGACCTGGACCACTTCAAGCGCATCAACGATTCCCTGGGCCACCTGGCCGGCGACGAACTGCTGAAGACCGTGGCCCAGCGCATCGGCGGCGCGCTGCGCAAGGGCGACCTGGTCTCACGGTTCGGCGGCGACGAATTCCTGGTGCTGCTGGGCGGTGGCCCGCCGCGTGAGGTGGTGGCGCAACTGGCCGAACAGCTGCTGGCCGCCGTGGCCGCGCCGGTGGAGGTGGACGGTGAGTGGATGTCGGTGACACCTTCCATCGGCGTGGCGCTGTACCCCGAACACGGCCGCAGCCCCGACGAACTGGTGAAACACGCCGACACCGCCATGTACAGCGCCAAGGCCGACGGCCGCGCCGCCTGGCGTTGGTTCGAGCCCGAGATGGCCGAGACCGCCTACGCCGAACTGGCGCTGGAGACCCAGCTGGTGCAGGCCATCCGCGACCAGGCCTTCGAGCTGCATTTCCAGCCGCAGCTGCGCCTGTGCGACGGCGCACTGTGCGGCTTCGAGGCGCTGATCCGCTGGGCCCACCCCGACCTGGGCCTGCTGGGGCCCAACGCCTTCATCCCGGTGGCGGAGTCACGCCGGCTGATGCTGCCCATCGGCCAATGGGCGCTGCGTGAAGCGCTGCGCCAGGCCGCGCGCTGGCGCGCCCAAGGGCTGACCGACGTGCCGGTGGCGGTGAACCTGTCCAGCCTGCAGTTCCAAGCGGCCGACTTCGTGCCCAGCGTGCAGGCCCTGCTGCAAGAAACCGGCATGCCGGGTTCGGCGCTGGAACTGGAGCTGACCGAGCGCATGCTGATGGACGACCTGCGCAGCGTGCAGGCCTTGCTGCAGCAGCTGCGCGGCCTGGGCGTGGCGGTGTCGGTGGACGACTTCGGCACCGGCTATACCTCGCTGGCGCGGCTGAAGAACCTGGCCGTGGACCGGCTGAAGATCGACCGCAGCTTCGTGCACGACCTGCCCGACAACACCGGCTCGGCGGCGATCGCGCGCGCCATCATCCAGATGGCGCACAGCCTGGGCCTGCGCACCGTGGCCGAAGGCGTGGAAACCGAGGCCCAGCGCCGCTGGATGCACGAACAAGGCTGCGACGAGGTGCAAGGCCACCTGGCTGGCCGCCCCATGCCGGCCGAGGCCGTGGAGGTCTGGTTGCGGCAGCGCCAGGCGCTCGCCGCCGGCTGAGCGCGCGACGCGGCGGCGGCAGGCCCGCCGCCGGGGTGTCAGAAGCTCTGGGTGAACCGGTCGCGCTCGAGCGGCGCGACCGGTTCGTTCACAGCTGCTCAGGCCTTGGGCGCCTTCTTCGGCCGCTGCCAGCCCGGCAGCGACACCTGCTTGGCGCGCGCCACCGTCAGCGTGTTCGCCGGGGCGTCCTTGCTGACCGTGCTGCCACCGCCGATGGTGGCGCCAGCGCCCAGGGTGACGGGCGCGATCAGCACGCAGTTGCTGCCCACGTGCACGTCGTCGCCGATGACGGTGCGGTGCTTGTTGGCGCCGTCGTAGTTGGCGGTGATGCTGCCGGCGCCGTAGTTCACACGTTCGCCCACGGTGGCGTCGCCCAGGTAGGCCAGGTGGTTGGCCTTGGCGCCCTTGGCCAACGTGCTGTTCTTCACCTCGACGAAGTTGCCGATGTGCACTTCTTCGCCCAGTTCGGCCCCCGGCCGCAGGCGGGCGAACGGGCCCACCAGGGCGCCCGCGCCCACGCGCGCGCCTTCGATGTGCGTGAACGGGTGGATGACGGCGCCGGCGCCGATCTCTGCGTCGCGGACCACGCAGTTCGCGCCGATCTTCACACCGTCGCCCAGCACCACGCGGCCCTCGAACACGGCGTTGATGTCGATCTCCACGTCGGCGCCGCAGACCAGGCTGCCGCGCTGGTCGAAACGCGCCGGGTCGGCCAGGCGCACGCCGGCTTCCAGCAGCGTTTCGGCCTGCTGGCGCTGGAACCGGCGTTCCAGGTCGGCCAGTTGCAGCGGGCTGTTCACGCCCAGCACCTCGGTCTCGCTGGGCGCCATCGAGGCCACCACCGGCACGCCATCGGCCACGGCCATGGCCACGATGTCGGTCAGGTAGAACTCTTTTTGCGCGTTGTCGTTCTTCAGCGCCATCACCCAGCGCTTCAGTGCCGCGGTGGGCGCGGCCATCATGCCGGTGTAGACCTCGCGGATCTGCCGCTGTTCGGGCGTGGCGTCTTTGTGTTCAACGATGCCCAACACCTGCCCGTCGGCGCTGCGCACGATGCGGCCATAACCCGTGGGGTCGGGCAGTTCGATGGTCAGCAGCGCCAGGCGTTCACCGCCACAGGCCGTGGCCAGCGCAGCGGCGATGTTGGTGCGGATCAGCGGCACGTCGCCGTTCAAGATCAGCGTGGTGCTGTGGGCGTCCAGCAGGGCCGGCACCGTCTGCTGCACGGCGTGGCCGGTGCCCAGCTGCGGCATCTGGCGCACGGCCACCGTGCCCTGGCCGGCCACGGCGGCTTCCACCAGCTCGGCACCATGGCCGGTGACCAGCACGGTGTGGGTGTTTCCCAAGCCCCCCACGGTGTCCAGCACGTGCTGCAGTAAGCTGCGACCGGCCAGGCGGTGCAGCACTTTGGGCAACGCCGATTTCATGCGGGTGCCTTTGCCCGCGGCCATCACCACCACATTCATCGCCATGCCTGTTGAAATGTCTGTCGCCATGCGCCCGTCCCTGGTTCAGCTGGTCAAAACCGCGATTATCGCGGTGGCCCTGGCCACGCTGGCGGGCTGCAGCGCGCTGCGTCTGGCCTACAACAACGGCCCGCTGGTCACCTGGTGGTGGCTGGACGGGTACGTGGACTTCAGCGGCGACCAGGTGCCCCGCGCCAAAGCCGCGCTGGACCAGCTGTTCACCTGGGCACGCGGCAACCAGTTGCCGGAGTTCGCCCAGTTGCTGACGGCCGCACAAGGCGAGGTGCTGTTGCCCACCACGCCGGCCCAGGCCTGCCGCTGGCAGGCCACGGTGCGCGAGCGCCTGGAGCCGGCCTTGCAACACACCCTGGGCCTGGCCGCCGAACAGCTGCCGGGCCTGGGGGAGGCGCAGTGGGCCCACCTGGCCGGCCGCTTCCAGAAGAAGAACGCCGAGATGCGGCGCGACTTCCTGCAGCCCGACTTGGAAGAACGCCGCGAACGCGCCGTGGCCCGCGTGGTGGAGCGCGCCGAGATGCTGTACGGCGAACTGGGCGAGGCGCAGCTGAAGGTCATCAGCGCCGGTGTGTCGGCTTCACCCTTTGACCCCCAGGCCTGGCTGCAAGAACGTGAACGCCGCCAGCGCGAGACCCTGGCCACGCTGCGCCGCCTGCAGCAAGAAAAAGCACCGCGCGACGTGGCCGTGGCCGGCCTGCGCCGGCTGGTGGACCAGATGGAACGTTCTGCCGACCCCGCCTACCGCAGCTACCAACTGCGGCTGAACGAGTACAACTGCCAGTTCGCCGCCCAGGTGCATAACAGCACCACGCCGGCCCAGCGCCAGCACGCACGCGACAAGCTGCAAGGCTGGGTGGAAGACCTGCGGGCACTCAGCGCGCAGCGGGCCGACCCGCGTTGAACGCGCGGCGCGCTGCTGCGGCCGCGTTGTGTGGGCTGCGTTGAGCGCCGCCCGAGTGTCGGTCAGGGTGCCGGTCAGGGCGCCATCTGCACCGCCACGTCGCGGCCCTGCGGGTTGGCTTTGGGGAAGTCGGCCAACGCGGCTTCGAACATGGCGGCCATCATCGGGGCCGACAGCTCCATGTTCCCGGTGCCGGTGGCGTGCGCCTCGTACAGCGGCTGGCCGCTGGCGCGGTCGCGCAACAGCACGGCCACGCTGCGTTCGTAACGCGGGTTGTCCCAGCGCGCCGACCAGCCCCAGGCCGGGCCCGACCAGGGGCTGACACGCCAGACGCCAAAACCGCCACGCCACCAGAACGGTTCGTTCCACGGGTGGCGCTCCTCGGGTTCGCTGCGTGCACCCACCTGCACCAGCAGGTCGGGCGCCTGCCCCGCGGCCACGGGCTGGAAGCCGGCCTTCTTCAGCGCCGCGGCGGCGGCCTGCTCCAGCTTCTCGGCGTTCTTGGCCTGGGGC
>JBKCUM010000215.1:0-6442 GCA_046318395.1 Rubrivivax sp. | reverse complement strand
GGCCATGGCCATGGTGTTGAAGGCTTCAGACCGCTGGCGCGTGTGGGCGCTGCACGCATTTCTGGTGGTGTTCATCGCGGCCAGCCTGGCGCCGCTGTTGATGATCGTCAGCATCTCGCTGCGGCCCGGCAACTTCGCCGGGGGCAGCCTGATTCCGCGTGAGATCAGCTTCGAACACTGGCGCCTGGCCCTGGGCCTGCCGGTGCTGGACGCCAACGGCCAGCTGGTGCCACCGCCCTTCCCGGTGCTGCAGTGGATCTTCAACTCGCTGAAGGTGGCCTTGATCAGCGCGGCCGTGTGCCTGCTGCTCAGCGTGACCAGCGCTTACGCCTTCGCGCGCCTGAAGTTCGCCGGCCGCGGCTTCACGCTGACGGCCATGCTGCTGCTGCAGATGTTCCCGTCGGTGCTGGCCCTGGTGGCCATTTACGCGCTGTTCGACCGCTTGGGTGAACACGTGCCCTGGCTGGGCCTGAACAGCCACTGGAGCCTGGTGCTGGCCTACACCGGCGCGGTGGCCCAGCACATCTGGCTGGTGAAGGGGTATTTCGAAACCGTGCCGGCCGACCTGGAAGAGGCCGCGGCGGTGGACGGCGCTTCACGCTGGCAGGCTTTTGTGCTGGTGCTGCTGCCGCTGGCCAAACCGGTGCTGGCCGTGGTGTTCGTGCTGGCCTTCCTGGGCGCGATGATCGAGTACCCCGTGGCCTCGGTGCTGTTGCACGACGAAGGCCAGCTCACGCTGGCCGTGGGTTCGCGCCTGTTCCTGTTCAACCAGCGTTACCTGTGGGGCGACTTCGCGGCCACGGCGTTGCTGGCCGGCCTGCCGCTGACGCTGATGTTCCTGTGGATGCAGCGCTGGTTGGTCAGCGGGCTGACGGCGGGCGGGGTGAAGTCTTGAAAGAGCTTCTGCTGGGTGGGCCCGGTGGCCTGTCGCTGCGCCTGCTGAGCACCGGCGCCAGCTGGGTGGGCTGTGCGCTGCCGCTGCCCGAAGGGGGCACGCGCGAGGTGCTGCTGGGCTTCGACACGCCCGAGGCCCACCACGCCAACCGCTCGTACGTGGGCGCCACCGTGGGCCGCTGGGCCAACCGCATCGTGGGCCCGCTCAGCCGCGGTGGCCTGACCTGGCCGCTGGTGTGCGAGCCCGGCCAGCAGCACCAGCTGCACGGCGGCCCGGGCGGCTTCCACCAGCGGGAATGGACGGTGCTGGAACACAGCGCCGACCACGCGGTGTTCGGCCTGCACTCGGCCGATGGCGACCAGGGTTTCCCGGGCGCGCTGGAAGCACGTGTGCGCTACACGCTGGGGCCGGGCCTGTCGCTGACCATCGCTTTCGAAGCCACGCTGAACGGCGAACACGCCTGCCCGGTGGCGCTGACCAACCACGCCTACTTCAAGCTGGACGGCCGGGCCGTGGACGTGCGCGAGCAAACCCTGCAACTGGCCGCCGGCCTGGTGCTGCCGGTGGACGAACGCGGCTGGCCCACGGGCGGCCCGCACCCGGTGGCCGGCACACGCTTCGACTTCCGCCAGCCGCGCCGCATTGAACAAGCCATCGACCACGCCTTCCTGTTGCATGGCGGTGCCAGCCTGCACAGCGCCGACGGCCGCGTGGGCCTGCACCTGGACACCAGCCTGCCCGCGTTGCAGGTCTACACCGGCGAACACCTGGCCCAGGGCACCCAAGGCCGCTGGCCGGCCTTCGGCGGTGTGGCGCTGGAACCCGGCTACCTGCCCGACAGCCCCCACCACCCCGAGTGGCCGCAGCCCGAGGTGTGGCTGGCCCCGGGTGGGCGCTGGGTGCACCACATCCGCTACCGCTTCACGGTGAGTTGAGCACCGCGGCCGCGCGCAGCGTCTGACCTTCCTTCCCCCCCCACCACACCAACACAGGACACAACGGGATGAAGACGACGAACCACCACCGCGAGGCCGCGCCGCTGCGGCCGAGCTGGCAGCACCGCGTGCGGCGCTGCCTCAGCGCCTGGGGCCTGGCGCTGGCGGCCAGTGCCGTGCTGCAGCCGGCGGTCGCGCAGACCCTGGCCAAGGGTGCCGACGTCAGCTGGGTGAGCGAACAGGAGTCGGCCGGTTTTTCTTTCTACAACGCGGCCGGCGCCAAGACCGACCCCTTTGTGCTGCTGAAGAACCTGGGCACCAACGCCGTGCGGCTGCGTGTGTGGGTGAACCCCAGCGGCGGCTGGAACGACGGGGCCGACACCTTGTACAAGGCGCGCCGCGCCAAGGCCCAGGGCCAGCGCATCATGCTGACCTTCCACTACAGCGACAGCTGGGCCGACCCCGGCCAGCAGACCAAACCCGCCTACTGGGCCAGCCACAGCGTCAGCCAGTTGGCCACCGAGGTTTACGCCCACACCCAGGGCACGCTGCGCTACCTGAAGGACAACGGCATCGACGTGGAATGGGTGCAGGTGGGCAACGAGATCAACGACGGCATGCTGTGGCCCGAGGGCCGCTACACCGTGAACCGCTGGCCCAACCTGGTGCGCTTCATCAACAGCGGCTACGACGCGGTGAAGAGCGTCTACCCCAACGCCAAGGTGGTGCTGCACCTGGCCAACGGCCACGACAACGCGTTGTTCCGCTGGTTCTTTGACGGCATGCGCAGCAACGGCGGGAAGTACGACGTGATCGGCCTGTCGCACTACCCGAACTCGACCAACTGGACCACGCGCAACAGCCAGCTGAACACCAACATGCGCGACATGGTGGCCCGCTACAACAAGCCCGTGGTGGTGGCGGAAACCGGCATGGACTGGCAACAGGCCGCCGCGTCCAAGGCCAGCTTGGCCGACGTGCTGAGCAAGGTGCAGGCCCTGGGCTCGTCGCGTGGCCTGGGCGTCTTCTACTGGGAGCCGCAGGCCCACCCGGGTTAGAAGGGCTACACCTGGGGCGCGCTGGACGGCTCGGGGCGGTTCACGGTGGCGTTGGACCCGTACTGATCGACTGAAGCCTACATTTGCGTGCAGGCCACTCTCGGGCGGCCTGTTGGTCCATGTCGATGCCTATTGCCAGCGCCCGATGTGTGGCAAGGGTCCATCGAACAGCTGACGCAACCTATCCGCGACTTCCACTCATTGGTCTGTGGCTTGCGTTTCGGTGCTGGGTCCATTTGAGCGGTGGCCTTGGCTGTGGGATGTCTCTGCGGCGCGACCTTCTCTAGAGTCGATGCATTGACCATGGAGCTCGCGCTATGTCACAGGTTTTCACGGATACGCTCAAGGGCGTTTACACGGGCGCAGCGAAAGGTGGGCGGTTTTTTGACCAGTTCACGCCTGTTTCGCTCTTTCGCGGCATCAAGCGGGGTGACACGTCTGGCCTGATGCGGCCGACGCTGGTGGGTTTCCATCTGAAGCGTGGGCCACGGCGTCCGGATGTGTTGGTCAATGATGCCAGTGGGGTGTCGCCTCAGTATGAGAACGGCGACATCAATGGCGCGATCGCGCTTGATGAATCCGGTGTGCTGACCAGGTACATCCTTGCCAATGCTGGCGACTATGTCGTCCAGGGTTGCCGAACCATCAAGGGTGACCACCGTGGGCTGTCGCTCTTTGACAAGACGAACCCTCGGCTGCCTTTTGTTTGGTTCCGCTTGCCCAAGGGCAGCAAGATTCCGCCAGGCATTGCCGTGACCCGCGATGCCGATGTAGAGCATGATGAACTTGCAGCCATCCATTACACGGTCGCACCAAAGGACGACATGCCACTGTCCTTGTTTCTTCAACACCTGAAGGAATTGGCCATCGATGCTGAAGCTGTAGGAGTTTCCTCATGAGTGATTTCACCCTGCGTGCCCTGAACTTGGCCATCGGTTCGATGGCATTTGAAAGGGAGCTGCTGTTGCACCGCATCGAGACGGTGGCGGCCGAAGTCGAGCAGGCAGAGCAGTTGTCTGAGCAAGTGCTGCTCATCGAGCAGGCCCTGGGTGAGTTCCGCGATGCCTACACGGTGGGGCGCGAGCGAGAGCCTGTGTATCCGCCTTACGAGGTGGTGTTCGCCGAGGCTGTGCGCAGCGCCTTGGCCGTGCGTCAGGGCTGATCGAAGCGCGCCGCTTCCACAAATGGTTTGAAGCCCATGGCCCGGTAGACCTGGTCGGGTGCGTAGGCCACGCGGCCCTGGAACACCAGGCTGTTGCGGCGCAGGGCGGTGATGTCCTGCGTGGGGTCGCCTTCCACTAGCACCAGGTCGGCTGCATAACCGCGCTGGATGCGGCCGCGCAGCGCGCCTTCGCCGGCGATGCGGGCCGACTGCGATGTGGCGATGCGCAGCGCCTCACCCGCGGGAATACCGCCCTTCACGTAGAGCTCCAGCTCGCGCAGCAGGCCGATGCCGGCCCAGCCGTCGGTGCCGGGCACCAGCGGAACCCCGGCGCGGTGCAGGGCGACCGTGAACTCGACCATGCGCTGGAACGAGGCGCGGAAGGTGGCCAGCTTCGGGCCGGCCAGGTCCATCTCGGCGCTCTTCATGTTGCGTTGCCACAGCACCGGCAGGTGCTCGGCCACCGCCGCCACCGAGGGGTCGGGCTGGCCCTGGGCTTGCGTGAACATGGCCTCGAAGGCCACCAGCGTGGGGTCGACCGTGGTGCCGCGCTGTTTCAGCAGCTGGATGAAGGCCTGGGCCTGGGCGCCCTTCAGGTCCAGCGCGCGGCCGTCTTGGCCCACACGTTCGAAGCGCGTCAGCGTGCGGGTGTCGTCGCCCGGCCGCACCACGAAGTTCAGCATCACCTGGTTGATGTGCGTGATCTCGTCGAAGCCGGCGCGCACCGCTTCTTCGGCGCGCATGAAGGCCGGCACGTGGCCCGTCACGCGCAGGCCCTGCGCGTGGGCGCGGGCGGCGGTGGGCTTCACCCATTCGGGCTTGAAGGAGTTGTAGAGCTTGATGGACCTGAAGCCGCGCGCGGCGTACCAGTCCACGGCGGCCAGGGCCTTGTCCAGCGTGTCGACCACAAAGCCGTTGCGCGACGCGTACGGGCTTTGCCCTTCGATGAAACCGGCCGGCTGCAGCCAGGGCCCCACCACTTCGCCGCGGGCGATGCTGCCTTGCAGCTTCAGCACCGCGTCGTTCTGGTTGGCGGGGTCGCGCACGCTGGTGACGCCGGCGGCGATGTGCGCCAGGCCGACACCGGGCCACATGTGGGCGTGCATGTCCCACAGGCCGGGCAGCAGAGTGCGGCCGGCGCCTTGCACCACGCGGTCGGGCCGCACCTTCAGTGCGCCCGGTGCGGTGACGGCGCCGATGCGGCCGTCGAACAGCCACACGTCCGACGGGCCGCGCACCACCGCGGCGGGGGCGTCGAACCAGCGCACGCCGCGCACCAGCGTCAGCCCTTCGATGGGGATGGCCAGTTCACGGCGCAGCGTGACCTGGCGCTCTTCGGCGGCGGCCAGTTGGCGTTCGGTGAGCTGTGGCACCAGGCCCTCGTGGCCCGTCTCGACGACGGCCCAACCCGGCCAGGTGACGGCGAAGAAGGCGTTCGTGCCGTCGTCGCGCACCCAGTAGGTCCAGGGGTCGGCCTCGGCGCCGGTCAGCACCACCAGGGCCAGCTTCACCGGCCCGGCGGGGCCGGGCAGGGTGACGCGCTGCGTGACCTGCGCGCGCAGCGTCAGGCCCTTCAGCGTGGGGGCGCCGCGTTCACCGCGGGCCAGCAGCACACGCACCACGCGGTCGAAGTAGCCGAAGGTGCCTTCCAGCGGCAGGAAGACATAACCCTCGGCCGCGGCTTCGTTGCCCTCGTCCACGTGCGAGGTCCAGCGCGCGCGGCCGCCTTCCAGGCGGAAGCTTTCGCGGGTGGTCGCGCCGAAGGTGCCGCGGCCGGACATCTCGTAGCGCATCGGCAGGCCGGCGGCGTCCAGCGTGAAGCGCTCTTTGGTGTCGGGGCCGCGGCCGTTGTCGCGCCAGCTCAGGTCGGTTTCGATGGCGCCGTCGGCGGCCGTGTTCACCTTCAGGTGGCCGGCCGGTTTGTCTTGCACCAGCACCACGAAGTCGGTGGCGTGGGCCGCGGGCGCGGCCAGCGCGGCCAGCGTGGCGCACAGGGCGCCCAGCCAGCGGGCGGCGCGTTTCAGGGCGTGGTCATGCCGGGCGCAGGGTCGGTGTTGCAAGGGAAGGTCTCCACAGGTGCAGGCCGGGCGTTGTTTCAACCGTGTGAGGGCGGAGTGCGCACCCGGCCGGTATCGACCGCGGGTAGCGGCCGGCGGCGGATGCTACATGAAAGGCTGCACGTGCCGCTGCACCCACGGGGGCCCCTGCATGCCGTCTGCGGGGCCGGTGGCCGAACCAGCAGCAAAAAGGCCGCCCCGTGCAGTCCGTGTCAAAACGGCTGCAACGGCCACCGTCAGCAAAACGCCCTGAACCATCGGGGCGTTTTTGTTTGTGGACGCCAAACCGATAGGCGGCGCGGGACGTGATGCGTTAGCGTGTTTTGGCAAACGCT
>JBKCUM010000214.1:0-4011 GCA_046318395.1 Rubrivivax sp. | reverse complement strand
CTGGGCCCACCTGCCCGACGACCTGGCCGCTGAACTGCGCCAGCCGCCGCCCGCGGCCGCCGGGCTGCGGGGCGAACCCGACACCGACCTGCGCCAGCAAACCCGCGCCGCCGTGGCCGCCGCCGTGCAGGCCAGTGCGGGTAACCTGTCGGAAGCTGCGCGGCGGCTGGGCATCAGCCGCAACACGCTGTACCGGCAGCTGGCGGCGGAACGCGCTGAATCAGGCCGGCCCTGAAGGCGCCGCGGCCGGCCCGTCCCGGGCCTTACAAGCGGCGCTGGGCCACACGGCCCGACAAATAGGTCCACACGAAATGCGCGGCCGCATTGGCCGTCAACTCGGCGTGGTCGTAAGGCGGCGACACCTCCACGCAGTCCATGCCCACAAACGGCAGGTCGGCCAGTTCTTCCAACACCGTCAGCACCTGGGCGCTGGTCATGCCGCCGGGCTCGGGCGTGCCGGTGCCCGGGGCGAAAGCCGGGTCCAGGCAATCGATGTCCAGGCTCAGGTAGACCGGCGGATGGCCATGGGCGGCCAGGCGGTCGCGGATGGCGTTCAGCACCGGCGCCAGCTGCACGCGGTTCTCCAGGCCGCGCAGGTCGCGCGCCGTGAAGATCTGGCCACCCTGGTCGCGCACGTACTCGCGCGGCGCCCGTTCGGCGGCCGAGCGGATGCCCAATTGTGTGAAACAGGCCGGCTCCACCAAGCCTTCCTGGATGGCCTCGTACACCCAGGTGCCGTGGCCGCTGGGTTCGCCGAAGTGGTCTTCCCAGGTGTCGCAGTGGGCGTCGAAGTGGATCACCGCCAAGGGCCGCCCCTGCTGGGCCTTCATCGCCCGCAGGATGGGCAGCGTGATGGAGTGGTCACCGCCCAACCAGACCATGTGGCGCTGGGCCAGCAAGGCCGGCAGCTGGCGCGCCAGGGCCTCGCGCATGGGCGCCAGGCCGGTGTTGGGCAGCAGCAGGTCGCCCAGGTCGGCGATGTGGCCGGCCGGGCTGCAGTCGAAGTGCGGGTGGGTGCCGTCGCACAGCATGTGGCTGGCCTGGCGGATGGCGCGCGGCCCGAAACGGGCACCGGGGCGGTTGGTGGTGGAACCGTCCCAGGCCACACCGGCCACGCCGAAAGCGGCGTCGGGGCGTTGTGCCAGCGCACCTGCGCGCAGAAAGGTCGATTCGTCGAGAAAGGCAAACTCGTGCATGGCGGCGATCGCCCCGCGGCGACCCGGATGGACAAACCACCGATGCTAGGCCAGCAACTCGCCGGCGCACAGGGCGCGCCGCGCAAGTGCACTGGCACGGCCGGCGCAGCAACGCGCATCAGCCAGCGTGGCTGTGTTGCCCTGGCTGTCCGCCAGTGGCCAGGGCATGGCCTGCCCGGAGGGACTCGAACCCCCGACCTGTTGCTTAGAAGGCAACTGCTCTATCCAGTTGAGCTACGGGCAGCACGGCGGACCACCGCGCATTCTAGGAGGCCGCCGCGCCAAGGCCACCGCCCGCCGAAACACGCCAGCAACAACAGGACGCCAAGCCTTGACCAAGGACTTGGCAGAATCCTTGCTGAGCCCCGCCCACCCCGACCCCACGTTCCAACGCCGCCCCCCATGCCCGACGCACGACACCACGCCAACGCCCGCCCGGCGCCGCCCGCCGGCACCACAGAGCAACGCCACCAGGCCTTGCGCAAGCTGGGCGGCTTGGCGCACCAGGTGCGTGCAGGCACACGCGCAGCCGACCACTTTGTGGCCCAAGGCAACGCAGCCGACCGCGACACCGCCTGCTGGCTGATGTCCAGCGCCGTGGAACAAAGCGACGACCTGGCCCGCGACCTCGACAACTTGGCCCGCGGCCTGAAGGAATCGCCCGCCGACGCCGCGTTGCTGCAGGCCGTCCAGGCCCTGCGCATGCGTGCCCACCAGCTGCACGCCGCCGCACGCTCGGCCGACCACTTCCTGGAGCACGAAGCCCACGAAGACCAGGAGACCGGTTCCTGGCTGATCGCCAGCGCACGCAGCCTGGCCGACAAGCTCAGCGGCGGCATCGACGACGCGGTGGGCAGCCTGAAGCGCCCCGCCGAGGCCACGGTGATCGACGCGCAGGACGCCGCAACGCTGCGCCGCGTGACCCAAGCCACCCAGCCTGCGCGGGGTGCCGCATGACAGCGCGCCGGGCCCTCAGCGTCCGCGTGCGGGCGCTGGCCTTGGTGGGCCTGCTGGGCCTGGGGTGGGCGGCCTCCGCCAGTGCACAGACCGGTTTGCTGGGCTGGTTGAAACCGCGCGGCGAAGAAGGCGCCATGGCCGGCGACGGCGAGGGCCAGGCGGCCGTGGTGCTGCCGGCCGGCGCCCGCGCCGAGAAAGACCTGGCCTACGGCGAACAACCGCTGCAGAACCTGGACGTCTACATCCCGGCCCAGGCGCGCAAAGCCCCCATCTTGCTGATGGTGCACGGCGGCGCGTGGATGCTGGGCGACAAAGCCAACAAGGGCGTGGTGCCCAACAAGGTGGCGCACTTCCTGCCGAAAGGCTGGATCGTGGTGTCCATCAACTACCGGCTGGACAAGGCCAAACCCAACGCGCTGGACCAGGTGGACGACCTGGCCCGGGCCCTGGCTTACGTGCAACAGCACGCCACGGGCTGGGGCGGCGACCCACGCCACGTGGTGCTGATGGGCCATTCCTCGGGCGCCCACCTGGTGAGCATGCTCACGGCCGACCCGCAGCTGGCCCAGGCCCACGGCGCGCAGCCCACGCTGGGCACCGTGGCCCTGGACAGCGCGGTGTTCGACCTGGTGGAGATCATGGAGCGCCGGCACTACGGCTTCTACGACCGCGTGTTTGGCAAAGACCGCCAGCACTGGTTGGCGAACTCGCCCTACCACCGGCTGAAAACCACGCCCCAGCCCATGCTGCTGGTGTGCTCCAGCAAGCGCAGCGACTCTTGCCCTCAGGCCGACAAGTACGCCGACAAGGTGCTGTCCTTGGGCGGGCGCGCGCAGGTGCTGAAGGTGGCGGCCAGCCACGGCGCCATCAACGGCGACCTGGGCAAAGTACCCGACTACACCCGCCAGGTGGAGGACTTCATGACGGGCTTGCTGAAGCGCTGATGCGCTGATGCGCGCGCTGACGGCGCCGGCGCAGAAAGCAAAAAGCCCGGCACCTCACGGTACCGGGCTTTCACTGTCTTTGGTCGGGGCGGCGGGATTCGAACTCGCGACCCTCTGGTCCCAAACCAGATGCGCTACCAGGCTGCGCTACGCCCCGAACAGCTGCGCATTGTAGCCGGCTTGTGCACGCCTTCTGAAACTTCGTCGAAGAAGGCCCCCACGCGGCACCCACCAGGCCGGTTTCGCCTGCACAGAAAGCCACCACTTTTCAACGTTAGCCGCAGGCCACACCCGCCGCTGGCCGCGGGCTTCACCAGCGGCTGAACGGCAGCTTGGACAGGGCCGAGTTGAAGTAACGCGGGTCGTGGGTCACCTCCTCACCCAACCAGGCGGGCCGCTCGATGGCCTGGTCTTCGTGCTGCAGTTCGACCTCGGCCACCACCAGGCCGGCGTTGTCGCCCAGGAACTCGTCCACCTCCCACACCAAGCCACCCAGCGGCACGCGGTGGCGCCACTTGTCGATCAGCGGTGCTTCGCACAGCGCCAGCAGGGCTTGGGCGTCGGCCAGCGGCACCGGGTACTCGAACTCGGCCCGCGTGGCGCCGCTGTTGCGGCCCTTGATGGTGAGAAAACCCTGGTCGCCCGCCACGCGCACACGCACCGTGCGCGCGGGGTCGCGGTTCAGGTAGCCCTGCGTCAGGCGTTGAGGCGCGGGCTGCCGCCAGGCGTCGCCCAGCTCCCGGACTTTGCGGTCGATCTCGATGCCCAGGGTGGGTGTGCCCCCTCAAGCCGCCGGTGCAGGCAGCACCACGGTGCCGTCGGCATCGGCGTACAGCCAGTCGCCCGGGCGCACCCACACACCTTGCACCTGCACCGGCAGGTCGGCCAAACCCGGCGCGCGGCGCTGCGTGGGC
>JBKCUM010000213.1:0-19361 GCA_046318395.1 Rubrivivax sp. | reverse complement strand
GCCATGCTGCCCATGGTGCAAACCTACCGCGAGGCCATCGCCTGCGAAGCGCTGCGCGCCCAGGTGTTCGCTGGCCAGAAGGTGCCCATGCTGTTCGGCGAGCCTGAGGCCTGGACCGCGCTGTTGATCGAAGCCCTGCTGCGTGAAGGCCGTGGTGACTTCGAAGACGCTGCCAAGTTGCGGGCACAAGCCCTGGACGAAGCGCCAGCCACGCCGGGTCTGCTCAACGGCCAGGCTTTCGACTGGCTGGCCGACGCCGATCCGCGCCTCGGCCCTTGCCTGGAAGCCATCGTGAACGGCCGCTACAGCTGGTTGCCCATTCACCGCCTGGCCAAGGTCGAGGTGGAAGCGCCCGTGGACCTGCGCGACGCCGTGTGGATGCCGGCCACGCTGGAGTTCACCAACGGCGGCAGCGCTGTGGCGCTGATCCCCACCCGTTACCCCGACACCCCCTTGGCCGATGGCGGCGCCTTGGCGATGGCCCGTGCCACGGAATGGCGTGAGGTGCGTCCTGGCGAATGGCGTGGTGTGGGCCAGCGGCTGCTGACCACACCGGACCAGGAAATCGGCCTGATGGACCTGCGCAGCCTGGTCACCACGGCCCCCGCCGACGCCCAGGCCTGAGCGCGCCCCGCACGCGCCGCGACGAGAGCCCGCCATGGCCAACCTGCGCGCCCAGGACCGCCTCCAGCCGGCCCTGTTGGACCGTCTGACCGACGACGAACCCCTGTCACGGCAGGAAAGCGCCGAGTCAAGGGTCATCGCGCGCAACCGGCTGCGCGAGTTGGTGCTGCGCGACCTGGCTTGGTTGTTCAACTGCACCCAACCGGGCAGCGAGGTGGACTTCTCCCGTGCGCCGTACGCACGCCGTTCGGTGCTGAACTACGGCCTGCCCGCGCTCAGCGGTGCGACGGCGTCGACGGTCGATCCGTTGGTGCTGCAAGCCCGTGTGAAGCAGGCCATCCTGGACCACGAGCCCCGCATCCTGCCGCACACCTTGGTGGTGGAAGCGGTGGTGTCCGAGATCCAGCTCGACCACCACAACCAGATCGGGTTCCGCATCAGCGGCCAACTTTGGGCCCAGCCGGTGCCGCTGGAACTGATGCTGCACACCGACATCGACCTGGAAACCGGTCGCGTCGCGGTGCGCGAGTTCGAGCGCTGAGCCGGTACCCGCCCCGCTGACCAAGACCCCTGCACCGCTGCCCCCATGGACCCTCGCCTGCTGCGCTACTACAACGAGGAACTGCGCCACCTGCGGGAAATGGGTGCCGAGTTTGCGCAGTCGTTCCCCAAGATCGCTGCCCGGCTGGGTCTGGAAGGCCTGGAGGTCACCGACCCCTATGTGGAGCGCCTGCTGGAGGGCTTTGCTTTTCTGGCCGGCCGCATCCAGCTGAAGATCGACGCCGAGTTTCCGCGCTTCACGCAGCGGATGCTGGAGATCGTCTACCCCCAGTTCCTGCTGCCGACGCCGTCCATGTTGATGGCGCAGTTGCACCCGGACCTGAACGACCCCAGCTTGGTCAGCGGGCCCACCTTGCCGCGCGGCAGTGTGTTGCAGGCCCACCCCGGCAAGGCTGGGGCCACGGTCTGCGAGTTCCGCACCGCCAGTGCGCTGCGCCTGTGGCCGCTGGAAATCACCGAGGTGGACTACTTCAGCCACGCGGCCGACCTGCCTTTGGCGGCCGTGCCCGAATGGCGGCGGTACAAGGCCGGCTTGCGCCTGCGGCTGCGCTGTACCGCTGGGCTGAACTTCAGCCAACTGTCGTTGGACGACCTGCGCCTGCACTTTGCTGGCATCGACGACGTGGCCATGCGCTTGCACGAATTGGTGTGCGGCCATGCACTGGGTGTCATGGTGCTGCCCGCCCAGCGGCCTGCGGGGTGGCACGACACCTTGGACGGTGACTGTGTGGCGCCGGCGGGCTTCGAGGACGACGAGGCCTTGCTGCCGCAAACGCTGCACGGCTTCGAAGGCTACCGCCTGCTGCAGGAGTACTTTGCGTTCCCGCAGCGCTTCCTGTTCTGCGATCTGTTGGGCCTGGGTGACACCCTGCGCCGCCGTGGTGGCACGGAAGTCGACATCGTCATCCTGTTCTCGCGCGCCGACAACGCCTTGCTGCAGTCGGTGGACAGCCAGAGCTTGGCCCTGCACTGCGTGCCGGCCATCAACCTGCTGGAAAAGCGCTGCGACCGCATCCACGTCACGCCAGACGCCGCCGAGTTCCACGTGGTGCCCGACCGCACCAAGCCCATGGACTACGAGGTCCACTCCTTGATCGAGGTGCTCGGCTACGGCAGCGGCGTGAACAACGAGTGGCGCTTTCTGCCGTTCTACAACGCCTTCCACACCGAGGACCGCGACCACCCGGCCTATTACGCCGTGCAGCGCGAACCGCGGCTGATGTCGCAACTGCAGCAGCGCGAAGGCCCCCGCACGGCTTACCTGGGCACCGAGGTCTACCTCTCGCTGGTGGACCCGCAAGAGGCGCCTTTCCCGGCCGAACTGCGCCAGGTGGGGGTGAAGGCCTGGTGCACCAACCGCGACCTGCCCTTGCTGATGCCCATTGGCAGCCCGCGCGGCGACCTGGTGTTGACGCAGTCCGCCCCGGTCAAGCGCATCAACGTCATCAAGGGGCCTTCGCGGCCGCTGTCGGCCTTGCGCGAGAGCAGCCTGGCCTGGAAGCTCATCAACCAGTTGTCGCTGAACCACCTGTCGCTCAGCGACACCAGCGCCGAAGAAGGTGCGGCGGCGCTGCGCGAAATCATGCGCCTGTACGCGCCCAGCGGTGACGCCGCTGCCCAGCGGCAGGTGGACGGCCTGCGTTCTCTGCAACTCAGCACGGTGGTGCGTCGGCTGCCCATGCCCGGGCCCATCACCTTCGGGCGGGGTGTGCAGGTGGCCCTGGAAATCGACGACTTGGCGTTCGAGGGCAGCAGCGCATTCTTGCTGGGCTGCGTGCTGGAACGTTTTGTGGCACGCCACGTGTCGATGAACGGGTTCACGCAGACGCGGGTGCACTCCGTGGCCCGCGGCGACATCCTGAACGGGAGGCCGCGGTGCGGGACACGCCCCCTGGTCTAGACGGCGACGGGCTGGCGCGTCCGGCCCCTCCGGAGACGGCCCCCATGCAGCCAGCCGATGGCCGTGCGCGCAGCGAGGCGGCCGGTGCCGCCTTGGCCGCCATGGCGGCGCAACCGCACCGCTGGAACTTTTACCAAGCGCTGCGGTTGTTGGAGGCGCTGCACCCCGACAAGCCGCGTCTGGGCCAGGCGCGGCGCCCTGGCGACGAACCTTTGCGCCTGGGCCAGGCGGCCGACCTGTCTTTTGCGCCGTCGAGCCTGGCGCGCGTGCTGCCGCACGACAGCCACACCGGGCGGCCGCGCATGGAAGTTCGCTTCTTCGGCTTGTTCGGCCCCAATGGCCCGTTGCCCCTGCACATGACGGCTTATGCGAGGGAGCGGTCGCTGCACAAGGGCGACGACACCTTTGCCCGTTTCGCCGACTGGTTCCACCACCGGTTGCTGCTGCTTTTCTACCGCGCCTGGGCCCAGGCCCAGCCCGCGGCCAGCCTGGACCGGCCGCAGGAAGACCGCTTCGCCGACTACGTGGGCGCCTTCGTGGGCGTGGGTGGCGCCGCCTGGCGCCAACGTGATGCAGCGCCCGACCATGCGCGCCTGGCCTTTGCGGGCCTGTTGTCGCGGCAGGTGCGCAACGCCGATGGCCTGGCCCATTTGCTGTCGGGCTACCTGGACCGCGATGTGCGCGTGGAGCAGTTCGTCGGCCGCTGGATGCCGCTGCCCCGCGAAGACCGCAGCCGCCTGGGCCACCGCGCCGCCTCGCGCCGACAGTCCACCTGCCAGTTGGGCGCCAGCGCCGTGCTGGGCCAGGCCGTGTTCGACCGCCAGCACCACTTCCGCGTCCACATCACCGGCTTGCGTCGTGCGGAGTTCGAGGCCTTGCTCCCCGATGGCAGCGCCTTGCCGGCGGTGCAGGCTTTGGTGGTGCAGTACCTGGGCCTGGAATTTGGCTGGGACCTGCACTTGGAACTGCGCCGCGAAGACGTGGGCCGTGCCCGGCTGGGCGCGCACACCCGCCTGGGCTGGAGCAGTTGGCTCGGCGCGCCACGCCAAAGCCGTCCCGCGGTGCTGAACCTGCGTCCGCCGCCCACGCCGCCGGCCCGTCAGGGGCCCCTGCGCGCCCACCCGTCATGACCTTGGCACAGGCCCGTGCCAGCCTGGCCCACCGTTTCGCCCGCACACGCTTTCACCCGCACAAGCCCACCACCAGGAGTTGACCCACCATGGCAGAAATCAACCGCGTCACGTTGTTCGGCAAGCTGAACCAGCCCACGTACAAGGCCGTCGAAGGCGCCACGGTGTTCTGTAAGTTGCGGGGCAACCCCCATGTGGAACTGGAGCACGTGCTGGCCCAACTGCTGCAGTCGCAGGACAGCGACTGGCACCGCGTCATCCAGCACGCGCAGTTGGACATGTCGGCCCTGGCCAAGGACCTGACGGCCGCGTTGGACCGCCTGCCGCGTGGTGCCACCAGCATCAGCGGCATCGCCGAGAACATCGCCGACGCCATCGAGCGCGGTTGGGTCTACGGCACCCTGCTGTACGGCGACCACGTGGTGCGCAGCGGCTACCTGCTGGTCGGCATGCTGAAGACCAAGGCGCTGCGCAACGCGCTGGTGGCCATCAGCCGCCAGTTTGAAAAGCTGAAGGTCGACGAACTGTCCGACCAGCTGCCCAAGGTCATCCAGGGTTCGTTGGAAGACGGGCAGGGCGCCAGCGACGGCAGCACCGGTGGTGCGGCGCCTGGCGAAGCCAGTGGTGCCATCGCCCCGGCCGCCATGGGCAAGCAGGAAGCCCTGAAGAAGTTCACCGTGGACCTGACCGAACAGGCGCGCAACGGCAAGATGGACCCCATCGTCGGCCGCGACGACGAGATCCGCCAGGTGGTCGACATCCTGATGCGCCGCCGCCAGAACAACCCCATCCTGGTCGGCGAGGCCGGTGTGGGCAAAACCGCCGTGGTGGAAGGTTTCGCGCAGCGCATCGCACGCGGCGACGTGCCACCCAGCCTGAAGGACGTGGAACTGCGCGCGCTGGACGTGGGCCTGCTGCAGGCCGGCGCCAGCATGAAGGGCGAGTTCGAACAGCGCCTGCGCTCGGTGATCGACGAAGTCCAGGGCAGCACCAAGCCCATCATCCTGTTCATCGACGAAACCCACACGCTGGTGGGCGCGGGTGGCGCGGCCGGCACTGGCGACGCCGCCAACCTGCTGAAGCCCGCGCTGGCGCGTGGCACGCTGCGCACCATCGGCGCCACCACCTTCGCCGAGTACAAAAAGCACATCGAAAAAGACCCGGCCCTGACGCGCCGCTTCCAGACCGTGCAGGTCGACGAGCCCGACGAGCCCAAGGCCATCCTGATGATGCGCGGCGTGGCCAGCACCATGGAAAAGCACCACCAAGTGCAGATCCTGGACGAAGCGCTGGAAGCCGCCGTGAAGCTGAGCCACCGCTACATCCCGGCGCGCCAGCTGCCCGACAAGAGCGTGAGCCTGCTGGACACCGCCTGCGCCCGCGTGGCCGTCAGCCTGCACGCCACGCCGGCCGAGGTGGACGACTGCCGCAAGCGCATCGAAGCGCTGGAAACCGAACTGCAGATCATCGGCCGCGAGAAGGCCATCGGCGTGGACATCGGCAAGCGCGAAACCGACAGCACCGCGGCGCTGGCCGAAGAGCGTGCGCGCTTGGCCGAGCTGGACACCCGCTGGGCCGCTGAAAAAGCCTTGGTTGACGAACTGCTGGCCTTGCGCGCCAAGCTGCGCGCTGGCATCCAGCCGGTGGAGGGCACGGGCAGCAACCTGGAAGCCCAGGCCAATGCGGCCGTGACGCCGGCCATGACCGACGGCGAACGTGCCGACCTGCAGGCGCAGTTGCGCGACGTGCAGGCCCGCCTGAGCGCGCTGCAAGGCGAAAGCCCGCTGATCCTGCCCACCGTGGACTACCAGGCCGTGGCCGCCGTGGTCGGCGACTGGACCGGCATCCCCGTGGGCCGCATGGCGCGCAACGAGATCGAGACCATCCTGAAGGTGGCGCAGCACCTGGGCGAGCGTGTCATCGGCCAGGACCACGCGATGGAGATGATCGCCAAGCGCATCCAGACCAGCCGCGCCGGCCTGGACAACCCCAGCAAGCCCATCGGCGTGTTCATGCTGGCCGGCACCTCGGGCGTCGGCAAGACCGAAACTGCGCTGGCCTTGGCCGAGGCTTTGTACGGTGGTGAGCAGAACGTCATCACCATCAACATGAGCGAGTACCAGGAAGCGCACACCGTCAGCACGCTGAAGGGCGCGCCCCCCGGCTACGTGGGTTACGGCGAAGGTGGTGTGCTGACCGAAGCCGTGCGCCGCAAGCCCTACAGCGTGGTGCTGCTCGACGAAGTGGAAAAAGCCCACCCCGATGTGCACGAGATGTTCTTCCAGGTCTTCGACAAAGGCTTCATGGAAGACGGCGAAGGCCGCTTCATCGACTTCAAGAACACGCTGATCCTGCTGACCACCAACGCCGGCACCGACCTGATCGCCAGCCTGTGCAAAGACCCCGACCTGATGCCCGACCCCGAGGGCATGGCCAAGGCCTTGCGCGAGCCGCTGCTGAAGATCTTCCCGCCGGCGCTGCTGGGTCGCCTGGTCACCATCCCGTACTACCCGCTCAGCGACGAGATGCTGGGCAAGATCGTCAAGCTGCAACTCAACCGCATCAAGAAGCGCGTGGAAGCGCGCTACAAGATCCCGTTCGAGTACGGCGACGACGTGGTCAAGCTGGTGGTCAGCCGCTGCACCGAAAGCGAATCGGGCGGCCGCATGATCGACGCCATCCTGACCAACACCATGCTGCCGGACATCAGCCGCGAGTTCTTGACGCGGATGATGGAAGGGAAGGCCATCGAGCGCGTGCTGGTCACGGCCAGCACCGAGGGTTTCAGCTACGCCTTCGACGCCTGAGCAACCGCGCGCACGCCACGCACCAAGGCTGAGCTGGTACGTCCGGCCAGCCCTGCACACCATACACAACCAGGAGTGAGGCCATGTCTGCCGCTGCCTTGTACCAAGACCTGATCGTCAACCCGACATTCAACATGAAACGCATCCAGCGCGCGGGCGGCCCTCGCGCGCTGGGCTTGTCCACCAAGGACCTTGGCTTGCGTCCGGAAACCAAGCTGAAGGACCCTGAGAAGCGCCAGTTCGACCAGCAGTTCGAACTGGACGCGGCCATGTGGTACGGCGCCATCATGACCGGGCCCAACAGCTACACCACGCTGCGGCTGTTCCACCTTTTCTATTACGCCGGTGTGATCTACCGCGCCGGCAAGGGTGAGGGTGAATGGGACGACTGGTCGAACAACGGTTTCGGCAACCTGGCCTCGCTGCTGAGCCACGGTGGGCGGGTGACGGTGCAGATCCCGACCTTGGCGCAGGGTGGCGGCGCCTTGTGGGCTTGGCTGAACCAGGACAACGAGATCCAGCCGCGCGGTTATGCCACCCACGGCCTGGACACGCAGGCCGAGGTCGGCATCTTTCGCGGCCACAAGATGCGCATCATTGAAAAGGGCGCCTCGGGCAAGCTGGGCTTCTTCAAGGGGGCTTACCAATCGGTGAAGGGGCACGTGCAGGGGCGGCACTACTCGTACAACGTGGCCCTGGGCGGGGAAGGCAACATGAACCCGTTCAGTGCTTCGACCGATCTGACCGCGGCCACCTTCAAGCCCATCAAGGGTGACGGGTTGAACGGCCATGTGTACATCAACTACATGCCCCCCACGCAAACCGAATATGGCGGCCTGTTGGTGGGCTGTGAAAACGCCGAACACGGCAAGGGCAGCAACCCCCACACCAAGGCTGGGCACGGCCTGGGTGGTGCGCAGAAGGTTTCGGCGGCCGGTGGCTTCAAGTGGACCAAGCTGAAGTGCGGCCCGATGAAGGAATACGGCGGTTTGGTCTGCGACCTCACGGACCGTGGGGCCGACCTGGATTGGATCCTGGGCCGTGACCTGCTGGACCCGGACCGCTTGTCGGGCAAGACCAGCACCGTTTTGCCGGTGAACGGTGTCAAGGCCGGTGGCGCCTTCCTGGCCAACGCCCTGGCTTCACGTCGGCGTGCCATGGGCTACGACGACTGAAGTTCTGGCCGCCGGGGCCGCCCGGGTTGCGCCGGGACGGCAATGGGGCAGGCTGGGCGGTGGGGCAGAGCGCCCAGGCGGTAGACCCTGGTGCCATCAGCCACCGCGAGGCAGTCCCGCCAGTGGTTGCGCTGGCTGGGCGATGGACTGGCAGCGCATCAACGACACCGCATTGCGGTGCTTGTGGCTCAGCAAGGGCATCAGCCCGGCGTCCAGCAGGCTTTGGCCGGCTTGGTCGCTGAGGTAGGCCTCTGCGCAGGCCTGCAGCACCACCTCGCCGTCTTGCTCGAACGTGCATTGCGGCAGGTCGTCCAGATGCTGGTGGTCGCCAGGTTGGAAGTCCCAGCCGCTTTCCGCGAAGGCCTGCGCCACCAGCAGGCCCACGGCCAAGGCGCCTGAGCCCCACAGCAGTTGTTCGTGGGCGGGGCGGCCGCTGAACTCTTCGAAGCCCGGCAGTTCCACGGGGTCGCTGCGGCGGCCATAGGGCCGCCGCAGCAGCACCCGCGGGGCCACCAAGCCGAGCCAGGGTGCGGCTTCGCTGGCGCGCAGCGCTTGCCAGGCCTGTTGGGCAGGGCCTGTCAGCAGCGCGAGGTCGGTGGAACCGGCGGCCACGTAAGGGGCCCCCATCGCGCGTGCACTCAGGCCCAGGGCCGCCAGCAGGGCCAGGTCCGCGCCCTCGGCGCCAAACTGCTGCAGCCCCAACAGCATCGACCATGCGGCCGGGTTGGCGATATCGCCGGCCATCGCGCGGTGCCAACCGGTGTCGGCCCAGCGCCCTTCGGCGGCTTTCAATCCATCCCAGAGTTCAGCCTGCGCCACGTCCAAGGCGTGGATCTCCAGGCCGTCGTCCAGCGGCAGGGTTTGCACCAGCCAGTGCAGACCGCGCCAGGCACGGTCGAGGCGTTGGAAGTCGGGGCTGTGCAACAGCGCGCGCAGCGCGTCGCCCAAGGCCTGGTGCACCGTGGCCTGCCGCTGCGGTTCGTCCGTGGGGGGCGGCGCAGTGGCCGGCAGCAGGGCGCGGATGAGCGCATCCACCCCGGAGGCCGCTGTGGCGGGCGGGGTGGAGGCGGGCTTGGCCGCGCCGGCGAGGCCGGCCGGTGCGCCGCCCAACAGTTGGCCCAGCAGGGCGCCGCCTTGCTCGGCGGCCGACGCCGCTTCCGTGCGCAGGGTCTGGAACGCGGGGCGTTGCAGCAGCGCATCGGGGTGCAGGTCGTCCAGGCTGGTGAAGACCCAAGGCGCGTTGCCCCAGGTGCACTGCGGACGCCAGCGCGCCATCAGCGCATCGAAACTGTCCAGGTCCACCCGGCGGGGCTGGCGCTGTGCCAGCGGTGTTCGGTCGTCCGCGGGCAGGCCGGTGAAGTCGCCCAACACCAGCAGCTTGAACGGGGCGTTGCCGCTGCGGCGCTTCGGGTTCGCCTGGGCCGAGGGGCTGAAACTGAAATCCAGGCGCGTGCCTTGGCTCATGGTGGGGCGTCTCGCTGCAGGGGAGGGTGGTCGGGTGGGGGTTGGGCTGCCACGGGCTCGGCCCGCCGCGCAATGCCGCCTTAGGGGGACCGGCGGCTTGCCGCTGAGGGCACTTTGCTTCAGAGTCCCAGGCTTCGGCAACCCCCACGTGTCCATGCAGCCTGCACCTACCGCCCCAGACCCTGTTGCCACCGCGGCCGCGGCAGCGCCTGGTGAGGTCATGGCTTGGCTGGAACAGGCCATGGCCGCCCACGGGCGTGGCCAGGTGGCCGAGGCCGAGGCCCTTTACCTGCAGGTGCTGCGCGAAGCGGGTGAGCAGCCTGACGCGCTGCACCTGTTGGGCGTGTTGAACGCCCAGCAGGGGCGGCTGGCCCAGGCCAGGGCCTTGATCGAACGGGCCATCGATCTGAACCCGGCCGAGGCGATGTTCCACAACAACCTGGGCAACGTCTGCGCCGAGGCCGGGGCCTTGCTGGAAGCCGAGACGCATTACCTGCACGCGCTGGAACTGGACGGCCGCCGCGTGGATGCGCTGAACAACCTGGGCGTGCTGCTCAGCCACCGGGGCGATGTAAACGGCGCGGAAAGTGTGCTGCAGCGTGTGCTGGAACTGGCCCCGGACTTCCGCGACGCTTCGCAAAACCTGGCCAGCCACCACCTGCGCCACGGCAACATGGTGCGTGCGGTGGAGGCCTGCGTCGGCGGGCTGCTCATCGCGCCGCGCAACCGCGCTTTGCGCCGCATGTTGGGCATGGCCTACACCATGCTGGGACAGCACACCCAGGCGATACAACTCTACGAATGCTGGCTGCAAGACGAACCTGGCAACGCGATCGCACAGCACCACCTGGCGGCCGCCCAGGCGCAGGCCCTGGCTGAGGGGCAACTGTCCGGCGTGGCGGTGAGCGTGCCCGAACGCGCCGCGGACGGCTACGTGGCCCAGGTCTTCGACACTTTCGCGCGCAGCTTCGACGAGCGCCTGTCGCAACTGGGCTACCGCGCGCCAGGTCTGGTGGGCGACACCTTGGCGGCGCTGCTGCCACCACCCGAGGGGCGCCTGGCGGTGTTGGACGCTGGATGCGGTACAGGTTTGTGCGCCCCGTGGTTGCGCCCGCATGCCGCGTCGCTGGTGGGCGTGGACCTGTCCAGCGGCATGCTGGGGCAGGCGAAGCAGCGCGGCGGCTACGACGAACTGGTCTGCGCCGAACTGGTGGCCTACCTGCTGACGCAGCCGCAGCGTTTTGACGCGCTGGTGTCGGCCGATACGCTGTGCTACTTCGGCGCCTTGCACGGATTCGCACACGCGGCCTGGCAGGCCGTGCGTCCAGGCGGCGTGCTGGTGTTTACAGTCGAAGCCTTGACCAGTGACGCGGCGGGCCCAGGCTACCAACTCGGCGGCCATGGCCGCTACAGCCACAGCGCCACCTACTTGCGCCGTGTGCTGACCGAGGCCGGTTGGCTGGGTGTGGACCTGGTGGCCGAGGTGCTGCGGTCCGAATGTGGCGAAGCTGTCCATGGCTGGGTGGTGAGCGCCCGCCGCGCAACGAATTGAACTGAAGGCGCCCGAAGCCCATGCCCGAAGCATTGCCCCTGCAGATGACGCTGACCACCGCGGTCGCGGACGCGCTGCATTTCCGCGCCATGACCGCCACCGAAGAGGTGTCGCGCCTGTTCGAACTCCAGGTCACGGCGCTGGGAAAGACCGAGACCGTGGCGGCCGACGACCTGCTCGGCACCACCGCGGCCGTGTCCCTGGACTTGGGCGACGACCAGAAGCGCTGGTTCCATGGTGTCGTGGCCGCCTTCGGCATCGACGGCCAGGAAGGCCGGCACTACCGCTACCGCCTGTACCTGCGCCCCTGGTTGTGGCTGCTGACCCGCTCGGCCAATGTTCGCATCTTCCAGGACAAGACCGCCCCGGAGATCATCAAGGAGGTGTTCGGCGCCTACAGCGGCACGTTCGTTGACGAGCTGAGCGGCACCTACCTCCCGCGTGTGTACTGTGTGCAGTACCGCGAGACCGACTTCAACTTCGTCAGCCGGCTGATGGAAGAAGAAGGCATCTACTACTTCTTCCGCCACAGCGAAGACAAGCACGAGTTGGTGCTGGCCGATGCGCCCACCACACCTGTGCCCACGCCCGGGTTCGAAGAGGTCGGTTTCTTTGAAGACGCCCAGGCTTTGGCCGAGGTGCAAGGCCTCAGCACCTGGCAGATGCGCCACGAGGTGCAAACCGGCAAGACCACCCTGTCGGACTACAACTTCGAAACGCCCAGCACTTCGCTGAAGTCCAACACCGTGGCGGGCACCCGCAACCACGCCGAGAAGGACTTCGAGGTTTACGACTACCCGGGTCTCTACGCCGTGAAGGCCGATGGCGATGCGCGTGCCCAGATCCGCTTGGACGAGCACAGCAGCCGCTTCACCCGGTTCCATGGCGGTGGCAACGTGCCCGGCCTGGCCGCAGGCGCTTTGTTCAAGCTGGTCAACCACCCGCGCGCCGACCAGAACGCCGAGTATTTCCTGCTCGCCACGCACATCGAGATGCAGCAGGCGGGCCTGGAAGGCGGCGCCGGTGACGACACCTTGTTCCATTGCAGCTTCACGGCGCAGGTCTCTGCCGACCCCTTCCGGCCGGCACGGATCACGCGCAAGCCCACCGTGGCCGGGCCGCAGACGGCCATGGTCACCGGCGCCGGCGACGCGGGTGACATCCCCACCGACCAGTACGGCCGCGTGAAGGTGCAGTTCCACTGGGACCGTCAAGGCCAGAAGGACGACCAGACCTCCTGCTGGCTGCGCGTGGCCACTTCCTGGGCCGGCAACGGCTGGGGGGCGATCTCCCTGCCGCGCAAAGGCCAAGAGGTGGTGGTGGCTTTCCTGGAGGGCGACCCCGACCAGCCGCTCATCGTGGGCAGCGTCTACAACGCCGAGCAACTGCCACCGTACGAACTGCCGGCCAACGCCACGGTCAGCACCGTCAAGAGCCGCAGCAAAAAAGGCGCCGCGGCCGACTTCAACGAACTGCGTTTCGAAGACAAACCTGGCAGCGAGTACGTGCTGTTGCACGCCCAGAAGGACCGGCTGGAGTTCGTCGAAGACACGCTGCGCAGCCAGATCGACAAGGACGAGCACCTGCTGGTCAAGAACGACCGTTTCGAGCAGGTCGACAACGACCACCACGTCACGGTCAAGAAAGACCAAAAGCACAAGATTGGCGGCGAGTTGCACCAAACCGTGGCCAAGGACATGCTCTTCGACGGCGGCGGGGTCTGGAGCCTGAAGACGACCAAAGACATCACCGCCGAAGCCGGTGCCACCATTTCACTGAAGTCGGCCACCGACATGCACCTGAAGATCGGCACCAACCTGGGTGCTGACGCCGGACAGAACGTGCACATCAAGGCTGGCATGAACGTGGTCATCGAAGCCGGCATGCAGATCACGTTGAAGGCGGGCGGGTCCTCGGTGGTCATCGGGCCGGCCGAGGTGTGCATCACCGGACCGATCATCAAGCTGAACTCTGGCGGTGGCCCGGGCTCTGGTGCCGGCGCCAGCCCGGTGTCGCCCACCAAGCCCGCCGAGCCCCAGGCGCCCGAGCCGCCCAAAGACCCCCTGTCGCACCGTTGAAGCCCATGACTGCCCGCATGCAGCGCACACGCGCCGCCGGCCGGTCCATTTGCCGCGGCCCAGGCGCCGCCCTCCGCCATGCAGCCGGTTGACGAACACGCTTTGGAGGCCGCCGCTTGGCAGGCCTTCGTCCAACAGTTGGCCGACCACCTGGCGGGCCAGTGGCCGGCCATGCCCGAGCGCCTGGGTGAGCGTTACAGCGCCTTCGTTGAACTGGCCGTCCAGCAGGCGCTGCAGCGGGGTTGGGGCCACAGCGTGGCCATCGCCCGCTGCGTGAACCTGGCCTTTGTTTGGGGCCCGGCCTTCCATGAGAAGCCGGGTTTCGAGTGGGCGGCCGGCCTGATGGCGGGGCCGGTGGCGCGCGAGTGGGCGATCGCTCACCAACTGGTCCAGCGTTCACTGGCCGAGCTGTTGCGCCTGCCAGGCGCCCGCATGGAGCCCCAGGCGCTGCTGGAGGCAGACCACCGCCTGATCCAACGGTTCGCCGGGCACGGACGCCACGGCGCCATGCGCTTGGCCGATGCGTCGCCCTTGCCGCGCAAAGCCTGCGACCTGGAGGCGGCCGATCTGCGGCTGCTGGACGACGGCTGGCACCAGGAGTACCGCCTGGAGGCCGACGAGTGGCAGCGCCAACGCCAGCCCTGGCCAGATGCCTTGCGCGTCGACGCGGCGTCGCCTTGCCCGCCCATGCTGTCGGCCTTGTCACGGCCGCCGGGGCCCTGGCAGGGGCCGGCCACCCGGTTGCAAGTGCGTGTGCGCTCACATGCGGTGTGCGACGGCGACCTGCACCCGGGCATCGGTTTCGCCGGGCCCCATGGCCTGTGGACCTGGGCCGGCCACGAGACCCGGGGCGTCAACTGGCCTTTGCCCGCGCGCCCGCAGGACCCCCCGCCCGCCGGCGCGGCCACCGCCTTCGCGGAAGAGACCTCACCAGAGCTCTGCAAGCTGCAGTTGCTGACCTGTGGCCTGCGTGACGAGGGCGACGCCTTGGGCCCGCAGACCGCCGTGGTGTCGGTGTGGCCGGCCGAGCAGTGGTGGGTGCAGTGGCAGCGCGCCGTGCCCCCGGCGCAGGCACTGTTGCCGGGCCCGCGTCCCTGGCAGCGTGGCAGCACCCGCTGCCGCGTCGAGCGCGATGGCCAGTCGGTCCCGGCGCAACCGCTGCAGCGCCTGTTCGAAGAGGGCCTGGACGCGGCCGTGGCCACGGCCTTGCAAACCTTGGGGGCCGGCTGGGAGGCGGTGCCCGGTTTGCAGCAGGCCCGGCAGGAAGGCCTGATGGCCGTGCTGACCGGCCACATGGCCGGCACGTGGGGCTGGCGATTGGGTGCTGGCGGTTTGAATGGCCCCGCTTTGATGCGGGTCGTGGCTGCGCTGGACCTGCAAGCCGGTCAGGTTGACTTGGAATTCGGCGGCGAATTGCACAAGGGCCAGGCACGCAGCCACGTGAGCGTGCGCGTCCAGGGCCAGGCCCCGCTGCAGCAGACGCTGGTGCGCGAACAGGCCACGCCCACCGTTGCAGCGCTGCTGATGCCCGCCGTGGCGCGCTGGCGCTGGCCCTTCACCGCCACGGTAGACCCCGTGGCCAACGACAGCGCCGCCCTGCTGATGGCGGCTGGCCCGGTGAGCGGCGCGCTCGTGGGCGAAGCGGGGTTGCGTCCCTGCACCCATGGCCGCAGCGGTTGGGAGTGGTACGCCCTGTTGCGCGTGGAGCCTGCGGTGTTGCCTTTGAGCCTGGTCGACCCGCTGCTGGGTGCGGAGAGCTTCCACCTGCCCTTGTGGCCTGAGCAGGTGCTGTTGAACTGGAGCCTGGGCTGATGGACCGGTTGTTGGTGCTGCGCCTGGAGAGCCACGGGGTCGAAGCCGAGGCCGTGTTCAACGGTGTGCCGTTGCTGCGCGTCGGTCCCGGCCGGCCTGTGGCCCTGGTGCCGGTGCACGAGTACACGTTTTCTGGCGGCAACCGCCTGGAACTGCTGGTGCAGCCCGGGCCACCGCAAGCCTTGGGCGCCGCGCCTGCGCCGGGCGGAGAAGCCGAGTTGTCTGACGGCCAGCGTTGGGCGAGCGTTCGTTTGCTGCTGCCGCGCAGTGCCGGCGTGGCCAGCCCGGCCAGCGCGCGCACCTTGGCCCAACTGGACTGGGCGCCGCCGGCCGATGAAGTGTGCGAATGGCCCGTCAGCCAGCAAACCGCGGTGGACCTGCCCATCGCCTTTCCGCGCTGGCGTTGGGTGGACGCGCCCGTGGTCGTCGACAGCCCGACGTTGAAACGCGAAGTGGTGGCTTACCTGCGTGACATCGCGCTGGGACTGGCGCGGGGCAACCCGGAACCCCTGGTGCAGGCGTCCCGGCTGCGCCTGGAAGACCTGGCCCAGGCCTACCAACGCAACCTGGCGGACGACGTCGGCCGTTTGCGGCTGCAGGTGCAGCAGTCGTTTGCCGCCCAACCGCTCAAGCCTGAACTGCCCACCGTGGCCAAGTTGTTGCTGCGGCCTGTGGCCGGTGGCCGGCTGCTGGAGTGCCTGCGCCCGGACGGCAGCCCGGTGTTGCAGAGCCCGGTGCCCGGTGGCCACGTCGCCTGGCCTGTGCGCTTGGCCGCGATCGATGGCCGCTTCTACGTGCTGCGCTGAAAACCGGTGTGCCTGCCCGCTATGCTTGCCGCTCCCCTGGCCCAGGAGCCCCTTGAATGATCTTGCTGACCGTGCTCAGCTACAACGGCACGCCGGCCAAAGGCCCGTCCGCCAGCTTTGACGAGCTGGGCGGCACCATTGGCCGTGCCGACAACAACCAACTGGTGTTGCCCGACCCCGAGCGCACCATTTCCCGCGTGCACGCCAAAGTCGTGTTCCGCAGCGGTGGCTTTGCCATTGTGGACAACGGCAGCAACCCCATCAGCGTGAACGGGGTGGCCTTGGGCAGCGGCCGCGAACAGCCGCTGAAGCCCGGCGACGAGGTGCAGATCGGCGGCTACCTGCTGCAGGCCAGCCCGTTGAAGGCCAGCGTTGTGAACGACCCCTTCGCCGACCTGTTCGGTGACGCCGCGGCCGGCTTGGCGGTGCCGCCGCCGGCACCCGCGCCGATGGTGTCGGTCACGCGCACCTGGGCGCCAGCGCCCGGTGCCGGGGGCTGGCCGTCGGCCGCGCCGGCGCCGGCACCGGCCCTGAAGCCCGGCCACATCCCCGACGACTGGGACCCCTTCGGTGGTGAGGCCCCGATGGCGGCACCCCGTCCAGGCGGCAGCGGGTTCGGCCAGCCGAACCCGCTGGGCTTGGGTGGCGGCGCTGGGCCGGGTGGTCCGATGGGCGCGCCTGCCGGGCCGGGTTATGGCGTGGGTGCCGAAGGTTTCGGGGCGGCGCCGGCGTCCGACTCCTTGGACGATCTGTTCGGCCTGGCCGGTGCGCCATTGCAAGGCGATCCGCTGGGTGCTGCGCCGGCCCAGGCCTTTGGCCAACAACCCAACACCGCCGCCGACGCCGACCCCTTGGCGGCCCTGGGCCGCACGGCCCCAGCCGGTGCCCGCGGTTCCGCCGCCAGCGAGGGTTTCAGTGGCTCGGAGTTGAACACGCCCATGCCACTGAAACGGGCCTTGCCACCCTCGGCCGTTGCCGGGTCCGTGGGTGCTGCGCCGGCGGCCCCGGCCGCCACCGCGTCGCCTGCTTTGCCTGCGGGCGCCATCTTTTCTTGGGACGCGCCCTCGCGTGACGGCAAGGTGGTGACGCTGCCCGGGGCCCCGCGCGCCGCGGGCTCCCCGGCGCCGGTGCCGCCGCCACCCCCGGCCGCTGCGGCCGTGATGTCGGGCGTGCTGTACCCGCCCCCCGCAGGCGCGACCGCCCCCGTGCCGAGCACAGCGCCCGCCGGTTCGGCGGCCCGCTTGGGTACGGCGCCAGGGCCGGCCTTGGATTTCGACCTCAGCGGCCACACCGGCAGCCCCGGCATGGCGTCGCCTGTTCCGGCCGCGGCCACCGCCGCGGTGCCCCAGCCGGTGGCTGCCGGGTCTGAGGCCGCGCTGTTGGAGGCCTTGATGCGCGGCCTGGGGGTGCCCGGCCTGCGCTGGGACACGCTGACACCCGCCCGCATGGAACTGCTGGGCCAGTTGCTGCGCGAGAGCACGCGTGGCGCGGTGGAACTGCTGGTGGCGCGCGCGGCGCTCAAGCGCGAGATGCGGGCTGAGATGACCATGATCGTGGCCCGCGAAAACAACCCACTGAAGTTCTCGCCGTCGGTGGAAGTGGCCTTGCAGCACCTGCTTGGCGAGCCGGCGCCTGGATTCATGGCCCCTGCACCGGCCATGCGCGACGCGTTCGACGATGTGCGCGCCCACCAACTCGGGGTGATGGCCGGCATGAAGGCCGCGATGGAAGGCGTGGTGCAGCGGTTTGACCCCGCACAGCTGGAGAGTAAGCTCACGCGCAAATCGGCCATCAACAGCCTGATCCCGGCGACACGGAAGGCGCGGTTGTGGGAGCTGTTTCAAGAACTGTTCGGTCAAATCTCCGCCGAGGCCCAGGACGATTTCCAGGAACTTTTCGGGCGTGCTTTCCTGCGCGCCTACGAAGCGCAGCTGGACCGCCTGGCCCAGGAACCCGGACCCCGCTAGGACCTGCCCATGCTTGCCCTTGAAGTTGCCCTGCTGTCCGACAAAGGTGGCCGCCACTACAACGAAGACGCCTGCGGCCATTGGCACTCCAGCGACCAACTGTGCTGCGTGCTGGCCGATGGCGCCGGTGGCCACGGCGGCGGGGACATCGCTTCGCGCCTGGCGGTGCAAGAACTGATCGGTCGCTTCGCGCAAGCGCCCACGCACGATGGCCAAGCCTTGGGCGCTTTGCTGCGCCAGACCAACGATGCGCTGATCGGCCAACGTGTACCGGGCACCGCACGTGCGGACATGCACAGCACGGCCGTGTGCCTGGTGGTGGATTTTGTCGGTCACCAGGTGCATTGGGCGCACGCGGGCGACTCCCGCATGTACTGGTTCCGCGAGGGGCGGCTGTTGCAGCGCACACGCGACCACAGCCTGGTGCAGTCGCTGGTGGACGCCGGCATGCTGCCGGAGCAGCAGATCAGCAGCCACCCTCAGCGCAGCGAACTGCGTTCGGCGCTGGGCATTGCCGACGACCAGTTCGAGGTCAGCCACGGCGATGGCCTGGCCCAGGTGCAGGCGGGTGATGTCTTTCTGCTGTGCACCGATGGCCTGTGGGAATACGTGTCCGACGCCACGCTGGAAGCGTTGCTGCAAGCCGCGGCCACCCCGCGGCAGTGGCTGGACGCGCTGTCCACCGAGGTCATGCGGGCCGCCAGCCACAAGAGCAGCCACGACAACTTCAGCGCCCTGGTGGTGTGGTCGCGCGCCGCCTGAGCAACCTGTTCAACCGCCACCCCACCGGCTTTCGACGGGCGTGGGTGGCTGCCAACCCATCGCTGAAGTCGGTTTCAGCGGTCTGAGGAGAGTTCCATGGCCCTGCACTGCTGCACCGGCGCCTTGATGAAGTGTTCATTCGGCATGGCGCCGTCGACCTTTGTGGCCACACCGAAGATGGTGCAGACCAGCCAAATGGACGCCGGCAACATCATGGACAACGTGCCCATGATGAACGTGCCCCCGTTCGGCATGTGCCAGAGCCTGGCGAACCCCACCGTGGCCGCAGCGACGGCGGCGGCCATGGGCGCGCTGACGCCCATGCCCTGCATCCCGGTGCTGCCCGCGCCGTGGGCGCCCGGTTCGCCCACGGTGCTGGTGTCCAACATGCCCGCCTTGAACGACAGTTCCATGTTGATGTGCGCCTGGGCCGGCGTCATCCAGTTCAACATGGCGGGGCAGGTCACGGAAATGGTGCCCTGAACTTTGGCGACAGGCCGGCGTGCGGGCCTGTCGCTTGGGTGCGCCTGGTTGATCGGGCCGGCCGCCGCGCTGCCCACCTGGTTGAACGAAAAAAGCCGACCCCAGCAGTCCGTGTCAATACTCTGACGCCGATCTGAAGCCCTGAACACAATGCCCTGCAGCGAAAGCTGCAGGGCATTGTTCATATGGGCTACGTGCAAGGACACAGTCGAGACCAAGGCGGCCTGTTTCCGGTGTCGC
>JBKCUM010000212.1:0-8306 GCA_046318395.1 Rubrivivax sp. | reverse complement strand
GCGGCGCCAGGCGCCGGAACTGTCCTCCGCGCCGCGGCTGGCGCTGCCCGGCCGCTGGCTCGACCGCATCCGGGAGCTGGGCGAGCGCATCGGCCTGCGGCGGCGCAGGCCCTGACGTTCGGACCGCAGACGTTCGGGTCGCTGCTCTCCTATCCCACCGTCGCGGGACCGCCGCCCTGGGCCCCCGGCGCGGTCAGCCGGCGGCGAGCCCGTCGCGTCCGGTCAGGAAGTCGGTGTGCAGGCGGGCTTCCGCACTGCCCGGCTCGGGATGGTAGTCGTAGCGCCATTCCACCTTTGGCGGCATCGACATCAGGATCGACTCGGTACGGCCGCCCGACTGCAGGCCGAACAGCGTGCCGCGGTCGAACACCAGGTTGAACTCCACATAACGGCCACGGCGGTAGGCCTGGAAGTCGCGTTCGGTGTCGCCATAGGGTGTGTCGCGCCGGCGCTGCACGATGGGCAGGTAGGCCCCCAGGAAGGCGTCGCCGACGGACTGGGTCAGCGCCTGGGCCTGGTCGACACCGCCTTCGCAGAAGTCGTCGAAGAACACGCCGCCAATGCCGCGTGGTTCGTTGCGGTGCTTCAGGAAGAAGTACTCGTCGCACCAGCGCTTGAAACGCGGGTACTTGTCGTCGCCAAAAGGCGCCAGCGCGTCGCGGCAGCTGCGGTGGAAGTGCGTGGCGTCTTCCTCGAAGCCGTAATAGGGCGTGAGGTCCATGCCACCGCCGAACCACACCACCGGCGCCTGGCCGGGTGGCAGCGCGGCGAACATGCGCACGTTCATGTGCACCGTGGGCACATAAGGGTTGCGCGGGTGCATCACCAGCGAGACCCCCATGGCCTCGAACGGCGCACCCGCCAGCTCAGGCCGGTGGGCCGTGGCCGACGGTGGCAGGCCGGTGCCGCGCACGTGGCTGAAGTTGCAGCCGCCGCGCTCCAGCAGGCCACCTTCTTCCACCAGCTGCGACAGGCCGTCGCCTTCCAGCCGGCCACCGGCCGGGCGCTGCCAACCGTCGCTGAGGAAGGGCGTGCCGTCTTCAGTCTGCAAGGCGCCCACGATGCGCTGCTGCAGACCCAGCAGGTAGTCGCGGAAAGGGCGGAAGGCGGTGGTGTCGGTCATGGGTGGCCCTGCTTCGGGGGCGTCAGGGCCACCGGACCAGCCGGCGGGCCCGGGGTGCGGAACGGCGTTCAGTGTTTGATGGCGCGGTGGCCGATGTCGTTGCGCCATTGGGCGCCGTCGAACTGCACGGCGCGCACGGCTTCCAGCGCACGCTGCTGGGCCAGGCGCACGGAGTCGCCCAGCGCCGTGACGCACAACACCCGCCCGCCGCTGGTGACGGGCACACCGTCCTTCAGCGTGCTGCCGGCATGGAAAACCTTCAGGTCTTCGCGTTCGGCCGGCACGGCGGTGATGGCGTCGCCCGCACGCGGCGTGCCGGGGTAGCCGGCGGCGGCCATCACCACACCCAAGGCCACGCGGCGGTCGTACTGCAGTTCCACCTGGTCCAGCTTGCCCTCGGTGGCGGCCATCAGCACGTCGAAGAGGTCGCTCTTCAGGCGCACCAGGATGACCTCGGCCTCGGGGTCGCCCAGACGGGCGTTGAATTCCACGGTGCGCGGCTGGCCCTGGGCGTCGATCATCAAACCGGCGTACAGGAAACCCGTGAAGGTGTGGCCGTCCTTGGCCATGCCGGCCAGCGTGGGCTGGATGATCTCGTGCATGGCCTTGGCGTGCACGTTGGGCGTGACCACCGGGGCCGGCGAGTACGCGCCCATGCCGCCAGTGTTGGGGCCCAAGTCGCCTTCGAAGATGCGCTTGTGGTCCTGGCTGGTGGCCAAGGGCAGCACGTTCACACCGTCGCTGATGACGATGAAGCTGGCCTCTTCGCCTTCCATGAACTCTTCGATCACCACCCGGCCGCCGGTTTCGGCACCGGGCCGGCCCAGCATCAGCGTGATGGCGTCGTGCGCCTCTTCCACCGTGGTGGCCACCACCACGCCCTTGCCCGCGGCCAGGCCGTCGGCCTTGATGACGATGGGCGCGCCGTGTTTGTCCACATGGGCGTGCGCTTCGGCCGGGGTGGTGAAGCTGGCGTACAGCGCGGTGGGGATGCCGTGGCGCTGCATGAAGTCTTTGGCGAAGGCCTTGCTGCTTTCCAGCTGGGCCGCGGCCTGGGTGGGGCCGAAGATGCGCAGGCCACGGGCGCGGAACAGGTCCACCACGCCAGCGGCCAACGGGGCTTCGGGGCCCACCACGGTGAGCACCACCTTTTCGGCCACGGCAAAGTCGGCCAGGGCCGCGGGGTCGCTCAGGGGCACGTTCTTGATGCCCACGTCTTGCGCGGTGCCGCCGTTGCCGGGGGCCACGAAAACGGTTTGCACGCGCTCGCTCTGTGACAGCTTCCAGGCCAGGGCGTGTTCACGGCCGCCGCTGCCGATGACCAGAACCTTCATTCCGCAATGCTCGCGTTGTGGAAGACGTCTTGCACGTCGTCCAGGTCTTCGATCATGTCCAGCAGTTTCTGCATGCGGGCGCCTTCGTCGCCAGCCAATTCGATGGTGTTCTCGGCGCGCATGGTCACCTCGGCCACCTCGGGCTTGAAGCCGGCGCCTTCCAGCGCGGCCTTCACGGTTTCGTAGTCGGGCGCGGCACACAGCACCTCGATGGCGCCGTCTTCACCGGTGATGACGTCTTCGGCACCGGCTTCCAGCGCCACTTCCATCAGCTTGTCTTCGTTGGTGCCGGGCGCAAAGATGAACTGGCCGCAGTGTTTGAACTGGAAGGCCACCGAACCTTCGGTGCCCATGTTGCCGCCGTACTTGCTGAAAGCGTGGCGCACCTCGGCCACGGTGCGCACGCGGTTGTCGGTCATGCAGTCCACGATGATGGCCGCACCGCCGATGCCGTAGCCCTCGTAGCGGATTTCTTCGTAGCTGACGCCTTCGAGGTTGCCCGTGGCCTTGTCGATGTTGCGCTTGACGGTGTCGACCGGCAGGTTCACCGCCTTGGCCTTTTCAATCGCCAGACGCAGGCGCGGGTTGGCTGAAGGGTCACCGCCGCCCAGACGGGCCGCGACCATGATTTCTCGGATCACCCGGGTCCAGGCCTTGCCGCGTTTTTCGTCTTGCCGGCCCTTGCGGTGCTGGATGTTGGCCCATTTGGAATGTCCAGCCATGGTGCGCTCTGCTCCTTCAAAGAACCGCGTATTTTAGGTGCAGGCGCCGCCACCGACTCGGCGCGTTCGGCGCCGGGCCGCCAGCCGCTATCGTTGCGGCCATGGCCAAGCCCCGTGTTCCCATCCCGCCATCCGCCCAACCCGCCCGCCGCCCGGCGTCGGCACCGCGCGTGGTCAGCCCCGCGCCCCAGGCCCCTGGCGCGCCGCTGCCCGCGGCGGCGGCACCCTCAGCCATGGCCGGCCAGCAGCCGCCCACGCTGGTGTTGTACGACGTGGAAGCCTCGCCGTTCTGTGCCAAGGTGCACGCCGCGCTGCGCTACCAGCGCCTGGCTTTCCAACGACACAACGCCATGCAGGTGCAGCACTGGTTCACGCTGCGCAAGACCAGCCTGGGCAAGGTGCCGGTGATGGTGATCGACGGCCAGACCGTCTTCGACAGCACCGACATCTGCGAAGCCCTGCACCAGCGCTGGCCCCAGCGCCCGCTGCTGCCACCCGGCGAACGCGAACGGGCGCTGTGCCGCCTGCTGGAAGACTGGTGCGACGAAGCCCTGTACTTCCCGGTGCTGCACTACACCTGGGCCGACCCCGCCAACGCCGCGGCCGTGCGCGCACGGTTTCCGGCTGGGCTGATGGGCGGTTTCATCTACCGCGGCTACCGCCGGCTCATCCACAAACAGCTGCAAGGCCAGGGCACGGGCCGCAAAAGCCCGGCCCACATCGAAGACGACCTGCGCCGCCAGCTGGGCGCGCTGCAAGCCCTGCTGGAAGGCAAACCCTTCCTGGTGGGTCTGCGGCCCTGGTTGTGCGACTGGGCGCTGGACGCCCAGCTGGCCGCCCTGGCCGCCGCACCGGCCAGCGCCACCGTGCTGAACCAGTTCAAAGGCCTGCTGGACTACCGGGGCCGTTTGGCCGTCTGGCAGGATTGACACCGCCCTTTCACAGACCCCACGCGAGAACCCCCATGGCCGAACCCCTGCTGCTGGCGCGCCAAGGCGCCACCGAATGCCACCTGCTGCCCGCCCTGGCCAACCGCCATGGGCTGATCACCGGCGCCACCGGCACCGGCAAGACCATCACGCTGCAGAAGCTGGCCGAAAGCCTCAGCCTCATCGGCGTGCCGGTCTTCATGGCCGACGTGAAGGGCGACCTCACCGGCATCACCCAGGCCGGCAGTGTCAGCCCCAAACTGGCCAGCGTGCTGGCCGAACGGGGGCTGGATGCACCCGAAGCCACGGCCTGCCCCGCCACGCTGTGGGACGTGTTCGGCGAAGCCGGCCACCCGGTGCGCGCCACCGTCAGCGACCTGGGCCCGCTGCTGCTGGCCCGCATGCTGGCGCTGAACGAAACCCAGGCCGGTGTGCTGAACCTGGTGTTCAAGATCGCCGACGACGAAGGCCTGGCCCTGCTGGACCTGAAAGACCTGCGCGCCATGCTGCAGTTCGTGGGCGAAAACGCCAAGGACTTCACCACCGAGTACGGCAACGTCAGCGCCGCCAGCGTGGGCGCCATCCAGCGTGGGCTGCTGCAGATCGAAGAACAGGGCGGAGACGTCTTCTTCGGCGAGCCCATGCTGAACATCGCCGACTTCATGCAAACCGTCGATGGCAAGGGCGTCATCAACGTGCTGGCCGCCGACAAGCTGATGAACGCGCCGCGCCTGTACGCCACCTTCCTGCTGTGGATGCTGAGCGAGCTGTTCGAGACCCTGCCCGAGGTGGGCGACCTGGAAAAGCCCAAGCTGGTGTTCTTCTTCGACGAGGCCCACCTGCTGTTCAAGGACGCGCCGGCCGCGCTGGTGGAACGCATCGAACTGGTGGTGCGCCTGGTGCGTTCCAAAGGCGTTGGCGTGTACTTCGTGACGCAGAACCCGCTGGACATCCCCGACGCCGTGCTGGGCCAGCTGGGCAACCGCGTGCAGCACGCGCTGCGCGCCTTCACCCCACGCGACCAGAAGGCCGTGAAAAGCGCGGCCGACACCATGCGCGCCAACCCGGGCCTGGACATCGCCACCGCCATCACCGAACTGGGCGTGGGCGAAGCGCTGGTCAGCTTCCTCGATGCCAAGGGCCGGCCCAGCGTGACCGAACGGGTGTTCGTGTTGCCCCCGGGCAGCCAGATCGGCCCCATCAGCCCGGCGCAGCGGCAAGCGCTGCTGCAGGGCTCGCTGGTGGCGGGGGTGTACGAACAGGCGGTGGACCGCGAATCGGCCTACGAAAAGCTGAAGGGCCGGGCGGCCACCACCGCGCCAGCGGGCGCGGCCGGTGGCACGGCGGCGGGTGGCGCAAGCACCACGGCCGGCCTGCCGGCCGGGGCCCCGGCCGGTGTGGCTGCCGACGACGGCGGCGGCCTGATGGGCACGCTGAAAGACGTGATGCTGGGCACCACCGGCCCACGCGGCGGCCGCCGCCCGGGGCTGATGGAGGCCGCCGCGTCTTCGGCCGTGCGCAGCATCGGCTCGGCCGTGGGGCGCGAGATCATCCGCGGGGTGCTGGGCTCGCTGCTGGGCGGGGGGTCGCGGCGGCGGTGAGGGTGGGGCTTGGCGCCTGACAGAGGGCGTCGAACGACGCCCTGGCGGCGCTTGGAATCGCCATCGGTCTAGAGGTGGCGTGGCCCATCCCGGCCCTGCCGCCCTGAACCCGACGGTCGCCCCCAAGGCCACCGTGAACAGACCCCGTTGGGTTCCTGGTCCACAGCGAAGGCCGCCGCGCCAAGCAGATCACACCGCCCCGAGGCGGTTCAACTGCACGCCGCGAGGACAGCCTGCGCCGCGTGGCCATGCCTTGCGCGTTCGCTTGAGGCCATGGTGCTTGGCCCGGTGGCGCTGCGGCTGGGACGGCGGCCAACTTGACGCAGCAAGCCAGGCTCTCCAAGGAAATTGCCACAACAACACCGAATCATCATTTTTGCCATTTTTCACTCGAGTCCATTGGGCTGACGCCGATGAGCAGTGACCGGCGCAAACCGCAGCTGGGCGCGCCAACTCGAACAGAACAGGAGTGATTGCATGAAAGCTGTGCTGACCCTCGGCCTTGCCGGCCGGCTGTATGCGGTCGTCGCGGTGCTCGTGCTGGCGCTGGCCAGCGTGGCCACCGTCGCCTGGTTCAAGCTGGATGCCGTGGCCACCGCCGCCACCGGCACCGCGCAGGTGCGCGTGCCGCAACTGGGTCGCATCGCGGCCATCGAACTCAACGTCACACGCGTGTCGCTGCAAGTGCGCCATGCCATGTTGGCGCGCACACCCGACGAACTCGCGGCCACGCTGGCCGACATCGGCGACAAACGCCGCACCATTGAACAGTTGATGGCCGACTACGACCGCGCCATCACCACGCCCAAAGGCCGCGAGTACTTCGGGCGCTTGGTGCCGGCCGTCGCGAACTTCTGGGCGGTGGGCGGTGCCAACATCAAGCTGATCCAGGACGGCCAGAAGGCCGAGGCCTTCGAATTCCTGGTCGCCAACACCATCCCGGCCCGCAACGCGGTACTTGAGCAGGCCGCGGTCATGGTCAAGTACCAGAACGACATGCTCGACAACGAACTGGCCAGCGTCAGCCGCGAGGGCTCGTCGACGCTGCACCTGCTGCTGGGCCTGGTGGTGGCGTTGAAGGTGGGGCTGGTGCTGTTCGCCTGGCACTTTGCGGCGCGGCTGAACAGCCGCATCGAGGCCAGCCGCCATGTGGCTGATCGCGTGCGCGACGGTGACCTCACGCAGCCCGTGGTCGACACGGCGCGCGACGAGTTCAGCCCGCTGCTCCAGGCCCTGCAGCAGATGAAGGACGGCCTGGCCCGTGTCGTGGGCAAGGTCCGCCAAGGCGACGACGGCGTCGCCACGGCCAGCACCGAAATCAGCAGCGGCAACCAAGACCTGAGCCACCGCACGGAACAGCAGGCCAGCAGCCTTCAGCAGACGGCCGCCTCGATGGACCAGCTCGGTGGCACCGTGCGCCAGAACGCCGACAACGCCAGCCAGGCCAACCAGCTGGCGGTGGGCGCGTCGCGCATCGCCCGCGATGGTGGTGCCGTGGTGGCCGAGGTCGTGGGCACCATGAAGGGCATCCACGAGAGCAGCCGGCGCATCGCCGACATCATCGGCACCATCGACGGCATCGCCTTCCAGACCAACATCCTGGCGCTGAACGCCGCGGTGGAAGCCGCACGCGCCGGCGAGCAGGGCCGTGGTTTCGCGGTCGTCGCCAGCGAGGTGCGCAGCCTGGCGCAACGCAGCGCCGAGGCGGCGCGCGAGATCAAGGGCCTCATCGGCGCCAGCGTTGAACAGGTGGAGCGCGGCAACACGCTGGTGGAGCGTGCCGGCAGCACCATGCACGACGTGGTGGCCGCCATCCAGCGCGTCACCGACATCATGGGCGAGATCAGCGCCGCCAGTGCCGAGCAGAGCTCGGGGGTCGCCCAAGTGGGCCAGGCGGTGACGCAGATGGACCAGGCCACCCAGCAGACCGCGGCGCTGGTCGAGCAGAGCGCCGCCGCGGCCGAAACCCTGCGCCAGCAGGCGCAGCACCTGGTGCAGGCGGTGGCGGTGTTCAAGCTGGCGCGGGCCTGAACCCGGCCTGAGGCGAGCGACTCAGCGCTGGTGCAGCGCTAGAGCAGTCAGGGTCAGGACGCCCGTCGGCGCCCCTTTCGCGCCGCCCACACCCCATTCCACGAACGCAAACGGCCCCCGCGGGCGGGGTCGGTGGCACGGCGACGGGGGCTCAGGCACGCATACCGGCGCGCCGGCTGGGGGCTGCCACCGACGACGACAGTGGCCCGATGGGCATGCTGAAGGAGGTGATGCTGGGCACCACCGGCCCGCGCGGCCGCCGCCGCCCGTGGCTGACGGAGGCCGCAGCGTCTTCGGCCGTGGGGCGCGAGATCATCCGCGGGGTGCTGGGCTCGCTGCTGGGCGGGGGGTCGCGGCGGCGGTGACAGTGGGGCGGGTTCACCCGACCGAGAGAGACTGAAAGGCGCTGGGGTGGTGGAAGGGCTGCTATCGACCGAGGCTGTGTGGAAACTCTTTCGCACCGACAGAGTCGCAGTTCCAGCACTTGAGGCGGGAGCGATCAATGGGGCGATACGTTGAAGGCCAGGACCGAACGCAGAGCGTTCTGTTCCCCGAGCGACTCGATG
>JBKCUM010000211.1:0-24599 GCA_046318395.1 Rubrivivax sp. | reverse complement strand
CGAATCCGCCTCGTGCAGCGGCTTGTCGAACCGCAGCCGCAGCATGCGTGGGAAGCGCACGGCCAGGCCGCTTTTGTGGCGCGGGCTGGGGTTGATGCCCTCGAAGCCCAGTTCCACCACCAGGGTGGGTTTCAGGCTGCGCACGGGGCCGAATTTTTCCAGCGTGTGGGCGCGGACCAGCTGGTCCACCTGCGCGAACTCCTCGTCGGTCAGGCCTGAATAGGCCTTGGCGAAAGTCAGCAGCTGCAGGCCGCCGGGCTGCGGCGGTTCGCGGCGCGCGATGGCGTCCACCACGGCCTGGGCTTCGGCGGCGTCGCGCGGCGGGCGGTTCCACACGGCGAAGCTGTAGTCGGTGTACAGCCCCGCGCGGCGCCCGTGGCCGGCCTGGGCGTACAGCAGCACGGCGTCGGCCGTCAGCGGCGCCAGCTTCCACTTCCACCAAGCGCTGTCCGCGCCGGCGGTCTTGCTGCGGCCCAGGCCGTACGAGGCCTGGCGGTGTTTCAGCATCAGGCCTTCCACGCCGTGTTCACGCGCCTGGGCACGCCACGCGGCCAGGTCGTCCCAGTGGGCTGCGTTCAGCAAGGGCGCCAGCCGCAGGCCGGTGGTGGTGGGCGAAAGCGGCAGCACGGCCCGCACCTGTTCTGCAGGCGCTTGCAGCACCTGTTCCAGCCGCTGGCGGCGTGAGCATTGCGGCTGGTGGCGTTGGTCCTGGCCCTGCCACTCCAGCAGGTCGTAGGCCACGAACACCACGGGCGTGTCGGCCAGCAGCTTCTTGGGCAAGGTCTTGCGTGTGGTGCGCTGCTGCAGCTGGCTGAAGGGCGCCGGCCGTGGCGCGCCGGCGGGCCACACCAGCAGTTCGCCGTCCAGCACCGTGCCTGGCGGCAGGGGCTGGGCCGCGGCCACCACCTCGGGGAAGCGTTCGGTGATCAGCTCTTCCCCGCGCGACCACAGCCACACGCCCGCACCACGCCGCACCAGCTGGGCACGGATGCCGTCGTACTTCCATTCGGCCTGCCAGTCGGCCAGCGCGCCCAGGTCGGCAGGCGCGCCAGGCAGCGGGTGGGCCAGGAAAAAGGGGTAAGGCTGGCCGTCATCGGCCGCACCTTCGCCGGGCGGCCGCAGCAGGGCCAAAAAACCTTCGGCGCTGGGGCGCGCGCGGGCGTCGGTGCTGCCCATCAAGCGCTGGGCCAGCAGCTGCGGGTCCAGCCCGCTCCAGGCGGCCAGGGCGCGCTGCACCAGCAGCTTGCTCACGCCCACGCGGAAGCCGCCGCCGATCAGCTTGGTCAGAAGAAAGCGGCCGGCCGTGTCCAGTTCTTCCCAGGCCTGCAGCACCTGGGCCGCCTGCTCTTCGGCCGGGCGGCCGCGCAGCGGCAGCAGGCGCTGTTCCACCCAATGCGCCAGTGGCAGGTCGCTGGCCTGCGTGGGCGGGGGCAGCACCTGGGCGATGGTCTCGGCCAGGTCGCCCGCGGCCTGGTAACTGGCTTCGAACAACCAGTCGGGCAGGCCCGCGCGCTGGCAGGCCAGCTGGCGCAACAAGGCCGTGGGCACGGTCTGCTGGGGCTTGCCACCGGACAGGAAGTACACGGCCCAGGCCGCGTCGGCCGGCGGGGCGCTGCCGAAGTAGGCCTGCAGCGCCGCCAGCTTGTCGCCGGTGGCGGTGCTGGCGTCGAGTTGCTGGAACAGTTCGGCGAAACGGCGCATCCAGCGATGATGCCGCGCACGGCCCACCCTGGTGGCGCCGCCCCGTTCAGTCGATGTCGGCCTTGCGCACCACCGTCACCGGCACCGGGCTGTGGTTCAACACGGCCAAGGCCACCGGGCCCAGGCTGTGCGGGCCCACCTCGCCCGCGCCCATCACGATGGCGTGGCAGCCGTAGTTTTCGGCCAGGTCCACCAGCGTGGTTTCCGGCTGGCCGCCGGCCACTTCGGTTTCCCACTCGGCGCCGCTGCCGGCCAGCATGGCTTCGGCGCTGGCCAGCAGGTCGGCGCCGGCGCTGCGGCGCACGTCGTCCAGCACGTCGGGGTCGTGGGCCACCACCACCTCGTACAGCGTGGGCGGCGGCTGCACATTCACCAGCACAAAACTGGCCTGCAGACCGGCGCGGCGCAAGGCCAGCGCGTGGTTGACGGCGGCACGCGACGCCGGGGTGTCATCGAAAGGCAGCAGGATCTTCATGCGACGTCTCCTTGATGAATGTCCAAGGCCATTCTGCGCCGAGGGCCCTAGACTGGTTTGACCATGAGCATCCGACACCTCGATTTGTTGTTCGAACCCGCCTCGGTCGCGGTGTTCGGGGCCTCCGACCGCGCCGGCAGCGTGGGCGCCACGGTGTGGCGCAACCTCAGCGAAGGCAGCGGTCAGCCCGGTGAACTGCACTACAGCGGCCGCCTGTACGCGGTGAACCCGCGCCGGCCGGTGCTGGGCGGCCAGCCGGCCTGGCCCGACGTGGCGGCCCTGCCCGAAGCGCCCGACCTGGCCGTGGTGTGCACACCACCGGCCACGGTGGCGGGCCTGGTGGCCGAACTGGGCGCACGCGGCACACGCGCGGCCGTGGTGCTGACGGCGGGTTTCAGCCCCGCGCAGAAAACGCAGATGCTGCAGGCCGCACAACGGCATGGTCTGCGCATCCTGGGGCCCAACTGCCTGGGCCTGCTGAACCCGCTGACCGGCTTGAACGCCAGCTTCGCGCACCGCAGCGCCGTGCCGGGCACGCTGGCCTTCGTCAGCCAGAGCGGCGCCCTGGTGACGGGCCTGCTGGACTGGGCCGCGGGCCGGGGTTTCGGCTTTTCGCGTTTTGTGTCGCTGGGCGAAAGTGCCGACGTGGACTTCGCCGACCTGCTGGACCACCTGGCGAACGACGCGCGCACCACGGCCATCCTGCTGTACGTGGAGAGCATCGCCAACGCGCGCAAGTTCATGAGCGCCGCCCGCGCCGCCGCGCGCAACAAGCCGGTGCTGGTGGTGAAGGCCGGGCGCAGCGCCGTGGGCGCGCAGGCCGCGGCCTCGCACACCGGTGCGCTGGCCGCCTCAGACCTGGTGTTCGACGCCGCCATCCGCCGTGCCGGCCTGCTGCGCGTGAACACGCTGGAAGAACTGTTCACCGCGGCCCAGGCCCTGGCCCACCACCGCACGGCCCCGGTGGCCACGCTGGACGAAGCCCCCGTGCCGGGCGCCGAACAACTGCTGCTGCTGACCAACGGCGGCGGCGCCGGGGTGCTGGCCGCCGACGCCGCAGAAGCTCAAGGCCTGACGCTGGCGCCGCTGGACAGCGCCACGCAGCGCGCGCTGGACGCGGTGCTGCCGGCCAACTGGTCGCACGGCAACCCGGTGGACATCATCGGCGACGCACCGGTGGCGCGTTATGTCGGCGCCGTGCAGGCGCTGGCCACCGCGCCGGGCACGCTGCTGTTCATGCACGCGCCCACGGCCATCGTGCCCAGCGCTGCCATCGCCCAGGCCCTGGTGCCGGCTTTCCAGGCCCTGCCCCAGCCGCCGCTGAGCGTGTGGCTGGGCGACGCTGCGGTGCGCGACGCCCGCGCCTTGTTCGCCGCCGCCGGCCTGCCCTGTTTCGACACGCCCGAACAAGCCGTGCGCGCCTTCGGCATGCGGGTGCAGTACGCGCACAACCAGCGCGAGTTGCTGCAGACACCACCCGCAGCAGCCCTGCCCGCCTTCGACGCCGCGGCCGTGGCCGCGCCCATAGCCGCCGCGCTGGCCGAAGGCCGCGAATGGCTGAACGAGCCCGAGGCCAAGGCCTTGCTGGCGGCCATTGGCGTGCCGGTGGCGGCCACGCGCACGGCCGCGCCGACGCCAGAAGCTGCGGTGGCCGCGGCCCAGGCCATTGGCTTTCCGGTGGTGATGAAGATCGTCAGCCCGCAGATCACGCACAAGAGCGACGTGGGCGGTGTGGCGCTGAACCTGGACAGCCCCGAGGCCGTGCACCAGGCCGCGCGCGACATGCTGGCGCGCGTGCAGCAGGCGCGGCCCGACGCCGTGCTGCAAGGCCTGGCGCTGCAGACCATGGTGCGGCGACCGCGCGCGCTGGAGCTCATCGTCGGCGCGGCCACCGACCCGCTGTTCGGACCGGTGCTGCTGTTCGGCGCCGGTGGCACGGCCGTGGAGGTGTTGGCCGACCGCGCCGTGGGCCTGCCCCCGCTGAACGCGCCGTTGGCGCGCGCCTTGGTGGCGCGCACGCGCATCAGCCGCCTGCTGGCCGGCTGGCGCGACGTGCCGGCAGCTGACGTCGAAAGTGTGTGCCGCGTGCTGTGCGCGGTGTCGCAGCTGCTGGCCGAAGAACCGCGCATCACGGAACTGGACATCAACCCGCTGCTGGCCGACGCCGCCGGCGTGGTGGCGCTGGACGCGCGTGTGCGGGTCAGCGCCGCCGCACCCGGTGGCGCCGCACACTTTGCGATCCAGCCCTACCCCACGGCGCTGGTGGAAACGCTGGCCTGGCAGGGCCGCAGGCTGACGCTGCGCCCCATCCGCCCCGAAGACGAAGCCCAGCACCTGGCCTTCCTGGCACGGCTGTCGCCCGAAGACATTCGGCTGCGGGTGTTCCACACCCGGCGCCACATCGGCCACGGCGAACTGGCGCGGCTGACGCAGATCGACTACAGCCGCGAGATGGCCTTCATCGCCACGGCACCCGGCCCGGACGGCGACGAAGAAACCCTGGGCGTGGTGCGTTCAGCCACCGACACCGACAACCGCAGCGCCGAGTTCGCCGTGGTGGTGCGCAGCGACCTGCACGGCGGTGGGCTGGGCGAGCGGCTGATGCACAAGCTCATCGCCTACCAACGCAGCCGCGGCACGGCGCAGCTGGTGGGCCGCGTGCTGGCCGACAACCCGCGCATGTTGACGCTGGCCACGGCCCTGGGTTTCTCGGCCACCGAAGACGCCGAGGACCCGGGCGTGCTGCGGCTGGTGCTGCCGCTGGCTCAGCCCGGCGGCTGAAACAGGTCCAGCTGCACCCAGGTGCCGGACGGCGGCACAGGCCGTGCGCGGGCGCTGCCCGACCGCCGCGTTCGGCGTGGGGCCGGTGCGGCTGCAGCGGCGGGCACGTCGGCAGCATGGGGCCAAAGGGCCTGTGGCGCGGGCGGGTGGGCCGGTGCTGCAGCCCGTGCCTCGCTGGGTGCCGGGGCGGGTAAAACGGTCGTTGAAGCTGGCTCGGGCGGTGCTCCCCCAGGCGGTGCCCAGGACAGCGGGGTCGGCATCGGCGCGTCAGCGGCCACTGTCAACGGCGTGGACGCCATGACCGGGGCCTGCGCTGGCGCTGTTTCTGCCCCGCTCTCGTCGCCGTATTCGGTGTGGAAGCTCTCGGCTTGCAGGCCCTGCTGGTGCAGCCAGCGCACCATCACAGCCTCGAAACCGTGGGTGACGATGACACGCTGCGCCCCGGTGGCCGCGATGGCGCGCTGCAGGCCCGGCCAGTCGGCGTGGTCGCTCAGCACAAAACCGCGGTCCACGCCCTGGCGCCGGCGGGCGCCGCGCAGCGCCATCCAGCCGCTGGCAAACGCATCGCTGAAGTCACCCAGGCGGCGCGCCCAGGCGCTGGCGTGCACCGAGGGTGGCGCCACCACCAGGGCCTGGGCCAGCCAGCTGCGGTCGGCCGTGGCGTCGGCGCGGCGGGTCTCGGGCGGCAGCACACGCGTGGCTGGCAGCGGGATGCCGGCTTCACGGTAAGCCTGGTTCACGGGCTCCACGGCGCCGTGCACGGCGATGGGGCCGATGCCGGCGTCCACCATGGCCAGCAGGCGCTGGGCCTTGCCGAAGCTGTAGGCCATCAACAGGCTGGGCCGGCCGGCTGCGGCGTTGGCGGCCCACCAGGCGTTCACCTGGGCCACCACGTCGGCCTGGGCAGCCCAGCGGTACAGCGGCAGGCCGAAGGTGCTTTCGGTGATGAAGGTGTGGCAGCGCACCGGCTCGAAGGGCACGCAGCTGGGGTTGTGGTCGCCTTCGATGCCGCTGACGAAGTAGTCGCCACTGGCCACCCACACCTGGCCGCGGTGTTCCAGCCGCACCTGGGCCGAACCCAGCACATGCCCGGCCGGGTGCAGGCTGATGCGCACGCCGTTCAGCTGCACGGCTTCGCCGTAGGCCAGGCCTTGCAGCGAGATGTCGCCCAGCCGTGCACGCAGCACGCCGGCACTTTGCGCGGTGGCCAGGTAAGCGCCGTGGCCACGCCGCGCGTGGTCGGCATGGGCGTGGGTGATGACGGCGCGCGGCACCGGGCGCCAGGGGTCGATGTAGAAATCGCCGGGCGGGCAATACAGGCCCTGCGGGCGCCGGACGATGAGGTCGGGGTACATGGTGGGGCGCGGGGTGTGGGGTCGCCGCGACGGCCATCCACCCCGCTGTGCAGGATATGCCAGCCGCCACGGCGGCGTGGTGCACACAGCCGACACAATGCCGGCATGAGTGCCGTGCGCGACGACCGCTGGCTGGACGGCCCCGACCAGCCCAGCCTGATCGATATCTTCTTTCTGCCCCATGGCCGCCTGTCGCGGCGCGCCTTCTGGCTGTACGGCGTGGCCGTGCTGCTGGGGGTGAACCTGCTGGCCGTGGTGCTGCTGGGCATCGCCGGGGTGTCGCCGGACGTCGCCGAGGCCTGGGTGAACGTGTTGCTGGTGTGGCCCGCCGTGGCCGTGTCCATCAAACGCTGGCACGACCGCGACAAGAGCGGCTGGTGGGTGCTGGTGGCCCTGGTGCCGGTGATCGGCTGGGTGTGGATGCTGGTGGACAACGGCTGCATCAAGGGCACGCCGGGCCCCAACCGCTACGGCCCCGACCCGCTGGCCACCGCGGCCGACCGCTGGTTCTGAAGGCCACCGCGCTGCGGCCCCCGGCCCGCCGCGGCGCGCCCGCCCCTCAATACCGGCCGGTGATGCCCGCCAGCCGCAAGTAGACGTTGGCGCACCAGGCCACCAGGCCGCGGTGCAGCCACTGGCGCCAGCCCCGGCGCGGGGCCTGCACGGCTTCTTCCGACTGCGCCATGGCCGTCTGCAGGCGGTCGGCCAGGTCTTGCGCAAACGGCGCATCGCGCACCACCACGTTGGCCTCCAGGTTCAGCAGCAGCGACAGCGGGTCGATGTTGCTGCTGCCCACGGTGGCCCAGTCACCATCGACCACCGCCACCTTGGCGTGCAAGAAGGCCGGCGTGTATTCGAAGATGCGCACGCCATGGGCGCGCAGCTCGTCGTACAGCGCGCGCGCGGCCATGGCGGCGATGCGGTAGTCGATCTTGCCCTGCAGCAGCAGGCGCACGTCCACCCCCCGCTGCGCGGCCTGGCGCAGCGCACGGCGGAAGCTGTGGCCGGGGTAGAAGTAAGGCACGGCCAGCCAGATGCGCTGCTGCGCGCCGCGCAGCGCTTCCACGTAGGCCCGCTCGATGGCGCGGCGCTGGCGGAAGTTGTCGCGCACCAGGAAGGCCGCGCGCACCGGCTGTGCGGCGGCCTGCGCGTTCTGCCGTGGGGGGCGGCCGCGCAGGCGGCGCAGCAGGGTCAGGCCGCGGTGCAACGGGTCGGCGCTGCGCGTCATGGCACGCACCTCTTCGCGCCAGGTGTGGCCCAGGTGGGCGCGCGCCCACACCGCGCGCACACTGGCCTGCACCTGGGCGGCCAGCGGGCCTTGCACCTCCACGGCGAAGTCCAAGCGCGGCGCGTCGCTCCAGCCGTGGTTCAGGTCGTAGCGGTCGTCGATGAAGTTGATGCCGCCCACATAGGCCGTGTGGCCGTCCACCACGCACAGCTTTTGGTGCAGGCGGCGCAGCTGACCGGGCTGCAGCCAGGCCCACCAACGGTCCAGCGCGCGGAACACCTCCAGTTGCACGCCGGCTTCCTCCAGGGTGCGGCGCAGGCAGGGCAAGGTGGCCAACGAGCCAAAGCCGTCCACCACCACGTGCACAGCCACGCCGCGCCGTGCGGCGGCGGCCAGCGCCCGCACCACGGCCTGCGCGGCGGGGTCGTCGTGGAAGATGTAGGTGGCCAGCCAGACCTCGTGCTGCGCCGCGTCCACCGCCGCGCACAGGCGCGGGAACAGCGCGTCGCCCCCCTGCTGCAGCAGCACCTGGTTGCCCCCCACGAAGCGCGGGCGCTGCACCCCGGCCTGGGCCCAGGCCGCCAGCTGTTCGCGTATGGCCGACGCGCGGCGGCGCGGTGGACGCGGCGGGCCGGGTTGGTGCGGGCCGGGCGGGTTCACACCGGCTCCAGCTCGGCCACCAGGGGCAGGTGGTCGCTCATGCGCGCCCAGGCCAGGCCGCGCGGCACCAGGGTGCTGCGGCACTGCAGGCCCCGCAGGTAGAAACGGTCCAGCGCAAACACCGGCGCCAGCGAGGGGAACGTCACGCGCAGCGCGCGCGGGTCACCGGGCGCACGGGCGCGCGTCAGGCCTTGTTCGGCCATGGGGCCGTCCAGCTTCTCGCCCCAGTCGTTGAAATCGCCGGCCACCACCAGCATGGCGTCGGGTGGCACTTCGCGGGCGATGAAAGCCGCCAGGCGCTCCACCTGGCGCACGCGGCTGCTGTGCACCAGGCCGAAGTGCACCACCACGGCGTGCACGGTGCAGCCGTTCCAGTGCACCGGCACGTGCAGCAGGCCCCGCTGCTCGAAGCGGTGATCGCTGACATCGTGGTGGCCCACGTCGCCCATCGGCCAGCGTGACAGCAGCGCGTTGCCGTGTTCGCCATGGCGGGTGACGGCATTGGTGCGGTAAGCGACCTCGTAGCCTTCAGGCGCCAAGAACTCGGCCTGGCCTTGTTCTGGCCAGCCGAACCAGGTGCGGTCGAAGCGGCGCGCATCGCGTGTGTGGAACAGCCGCACTTCCTGCAAGAACACCAGGTCGGCGTCCAGGCTCTCCACGGCCAGGCCCAGGTTGTGGATCTCCAGCCGTTTGGCCCGGCCCACGCCGCGCACGCCCTTGTGGATGTTGTAGGTGGCCACACGCAGCGCGCCGATGCTGCTCATCGGCGGCAGCAAGCTGCTTTGCAAGGGGTTCAAGGGCATGGGGCGTTGCGCCGGGCGGGGTTCAGGCCGTGGCCGCAGCGCGCTGCGGCAGTTGCCGGATGGCCTCGGCATTGCTGGGCGAAAAACACAGGGCGGCGGCTTCGGCCCAGGGCAGCCAGCGGTGCTGCAGGTGCTCGCGCGGGTTCAGCACCACGGGCGTGCCGGCGGGCACCAGCAGGCCGAACACGTGTTCGGTGTTGTGCGTGACGCCCGGCCCATACCGGTGGCGCCAGGTGGCGAAGATCTCGTACACATTGGCGTGCTGCCAATCTTGCAGCACGCCGTCGGTGATGCCGGTTTCTTCCAGCACCTCACGCCGCGCGGTGCTGTCCAGCGCCTCGTCTTCGGCGTCCAGCGAACCGGTCACGCTCTGCCAGAAGCCGGGGCGGTCGGCGCGTTCGATCAGCAGCACGTCAAGCGCGGCGGTGTGGATGACGACCAGCACCGAGCGCGGGATCTTGGGCGGTTTCGCCAGGCCCAACGGCGGGCCCTCAGACACCGCTGACCACCGCGTCCAGCGCGTCCACCAGCACGGCCGCGTCAGCGCGCAGGCTGTGCACGGCCTGCTTCAACGCGGCCGTGGGCAAAGCCGCCGTCAGGTGCGGCGCCAGGTGCAGGCGTTCACCACGCACCTGTACCGTTTGCGCCAGGCGGCGTGGTGCCTCCAGGGGTGGCGCGGCCAGGCGGGCCAAGGGCATCACCAAGCGGGTGCGGAAGTGGTCCAGTTGGTCGCTCTGCAGCACCACGAAGTACGGGAAGCTGGCGCGCTGCGCGGCGTTGGGGTTCTCGAAGACGTCGAACTGCGCCATGGTCTGGGGCCTGGGCGCCGTCACCACGCGCGGAACTCTTCACCGGGGATGCCGGCCTGTTCCACCAGCGCGTTCTGCTGGTCCACCCAGGCCTTGTAGCGGCCGTAGAAAGCCTGGCCGGTGTCAGCAGGCTGGGCCGCGGCCGCCAAGCCCTGGGCCTGGCTGGCCGCCACCAGGGCGTCGAAATACTCGGCGGAGATCAGCACGCTGTGGCGGCGGCCACTCTTTTCAATCACCACGGGCTCGCGCTGGCAGCGTTCCAGCATCTGGCCCAGGCGGTTCTTGGCGTCGGTGGCGGTCACGTCCATGCGGGGGCTCCCTGCGCGGCCCGGCGGGCGCGGAGTCAGCCATATTAGCTAAAAAGCCCCCAGAACCTGGGGGCGCTGGGGGCTTTGGAAGCGGCTGCGCCGCCCGGGCTCAGGACGCCGCGGCTTGCGTGTTGCGCAGGCGGATGTGCAGCTCGCGCAGCTGGCCTTCGTCGACGTTGCTGGGCGCGCCGGTCAGCAGGCACTGGGCACGCTGGGTCTTCGGGAAGGCGATGACGTCGCGGATGCTCTCGGCCTTGGTCATCAGCGTCACCAGGCGGTCCAGGCCGAAGGCCAGGCCACCGTGCGGGGGCGCACCGTATTGCAGCGCGTCCAGCAGGAAGCCGAACTTCACCTTGGCGTCTTCGGCCGTGATGTTCAGCGCCTTGAAGACCTTGCTCTGCACCTCGGCGCGGTGGATACGCACCGAACCACCGCCCAGCTCCCAGCCGTTCAGCACCATGTCGTAGGCCTTGGCGATGCAAGCACCGGGGTCGGTGTCCATCAGGTCCTCGTGGCCGTCCTTGGGCGCGGTGAAGGGGTGGTGCACGGCGGTCCAGCGGTTGGCTTCTTCGTCGTGTTCGAACATCGGGAAGTCCACCACCCACAGCGGCGCCCACTTGTCTTCGAACAGGCCGTGGTTGCGGCCGAACTCGCTGTGGCCCACCTTCACGCGCAGCGCGCCCAGGGCGTCGTTGACGACCTTGGCCTTGTCGGCGCCGAAGAAGATCAGGTCGCCGTTGCGCGCGCCGGTGCGGGCGATGATTTCCGCGATGGCGCCGTCGTGCAGGTTCTTGATGATGGGCGACTGCAGGCCTTCGCGGCCCTTGCCAGCGTCGTTCACCTTCACCCAGGCCAGGCCCTTGGCGCCGTAGATCTTGACGAACTCGGTGTAGGCGTCGATCTCGCCGCGGCTCATCTCACCACCGCCCGGCACACGCAGCGCCGCCACACGGCCACCCTTGGTGGTGGCCGGCGTGCTGAAGACCTTGAAGTCCACGTCCTTCATCACGTCGGTCAGCTCGGTGAACTCGAGCTTCACGCGCAGGTCGGGCTTGTCGGAGCCGTACTTGAACATGGCCTCGGCGTAGGTCAGGTGGCCATACACCGGCAGTTCCACGCCCAGGGCCTTGCGGAAGACGGTGCGCACCATGCCTTCGGTGATGGCGCGGATCTCTTCTTCTTTCAGGAACGAGGTCTCGATGTCGATCTGCGTGAATTCAGGCTGGCGGTCGGCACGCAGGTCTTCGTCGCGGAAGCACTTGGTGATCTGGTAGTAGCGGTCGAAGCCCGCCACCATCAGCAGCTGCTTGAACAGCTGGGGCGACTGCGGCAGCGCGAAGAACATGCCGTCGTGCACGCGGCTGGGCACCAGGTAGTCTCGCGCGCCTTCGGGCGTGCTCTTGGTCAGCATGGGCGTTTCGATGTCCACGAAACCCTGCTCGTCCAGAAACTTGCGCACTTCCATGGCCACGCGGTAACGCAGCATCAGGTTCTTCTGCATCGCGGGGCGGCGCAGGTCCAGCACGCGGTGCGTCAGGCGGGTGGTTTCCGACAGGTTCTCGTCGTCCAGCGGGAAGGGCGGCGTGACGCTGGGGTTCAGCACCGTCAGCTCGTGGCACAGCACCTCGATCTTGCCGCTGGTGAGGTTGGCGTTTTCGGTGCCGGCCGGGCGCGCACGCACCTTGCCGACGATCTGCAGGCAGAACTCGTTGCGCACGCCTTCGGCGGCCTTGAACATGTCGGCACGGTCGGGGTCGCAGACCACCTGCACCAAGCCTTCGCGGTCGCGCAAGTCGATGAAGATCACACCGCCGTGGTCGCGGCGGCGGTGGGCCCAGCCCATCAGGGTGACGGTTTGGTCCATCAGCTTTTCGCTGACCAGGCCGCAGTAAGTTGTTCTCATGGGGTCACTCCAAAATCAGTGTGCTTTGCGCCAGGGCGCAGGGGGTGCGAGAGGCAACAGCAGGCTGTCTCACAAGCCTTCAGGACCAGCCGCCAGCCCCACGCGGGCTCACCGAGGCGGCCAGCCCCGTCAATTTCGAGCCGCCGCCGGCGCTTCGGGCGGGGCCACCACGCCCATCGAGATGACGTACTTCAGCGCTTCGTCCACGCTCATGCCCAGCACGCGCACGTCGGCGCGCGGCATCATCAGGAAGAAGCCTGAGGTGGGGTTGGGCGTGGTGGGCACGTAGACGCTCACCATCTCTTCAGCGCCCAGGTGGGCCGCCACTTCGCCGCCGGGTTTGCCGGTGACGAAGGCGATGGTCCAGGAACCCTGGCGGGGGTACTGCACCAGCACGGCTTCGCGGAAGGCGTTGCCGCTGCTGGAGAACAGCGTGTCGGACACCTGCTTGACCGAGTTGTAGATGCTCTTGACGATGGGGATCTTGCCCATCACGCGGTCCCACTGGCGCAACCACCACTGGCCCACGAAGTTGGCCGTGAAGATGCCGGTCAGCAGCAGGCCCACAGCCATCAGCACCACACCCAGGCCCGGCACATGGCGCAGGCGCTCCAGGCCGGCGTGCATGCTCTCGGGCAACAGGGCCTGCGAGGTGCTCAACAGGGTTTCGAACACGCCGTTCAGCGTGCCGTACAGCCAAGACAACACCCAGACCGTGATGGCCAGGGGCAGCCACACGAGCAGACCGGCCAGGATGTATTTTTTCACGGGGGGTGTCCGGGGTGGAGGGGTTCAGCTGCCCGCGGCGGGGCTGGGCGCCGGCGCGGCAGCGGCCGGCGCAGGGGCGGGTGAGGCGGCCGCGGGTGCCGCCGCGGGCGTGGCCACGGCCGGGGCGCTGGTGCCCGCGGGGGCGGGCGCGTCGTCGCCGGTCTTGGCCGCGGGTGCGGCGTTGTTGCCACCGCGGAAGTCGGTGACGTACCAACCCGAGCCCTTCAGCTGGAAGCCGGCGGCCGTGACCTGCTTTTCAAAGGTCGCGGCACCGCAGGCCGGGCAGTCGGTGAGCACGGGGTCGGAGATCTTCTGCAACACGTCTTTGGCGTGGCCGCACGTGGCACAGCGGTACGCGTAGATGGGCATGGTGATGCTGTGGGGCTGGCTGAGGAAAACCAGTGATTGTACGGGGACGGGCCTGCCGTGCGTTGGGCCGGGGCCCCCAGGCTTGCAGGCCCCGGCGAAGCCGTCCGGGCCTGCGCGCCCGGGCGGGCATTCAGTGCAGCCAGCCCAGGTGCAAGGCCAACCGTGTGAGCACCAAGCCGCCCAGGAAGCCCACGGTGCCCCACACCAGCACCTGCAGCAGCCGCCGTGTGGCCCGCTGCTCCCGCAGCAAGGCTTGCAGCAGTTCGCCGTCGGGCTGGGCTTGCCGGGCCAGCGCGTCGTGCAGCAGGCGCGGCAACTCGGGCAGCATCTGGGCGTAGCGCGGCGACTCGTTCTTCAGCCGTTCCACCAGGCCCCGCCAGCCGATCTGCTCGTTCATCCAGCGTTCCAGGAAGGGCTTGGCCGTGCTCCACAGGTCCAGGTCGGGGTCGAGCTGGCGACCCAGGCCTTCGATGTTCAGCAGCGTCTTCTGCAGCAGCACCAGTTGGGGCTGGATCTCCACGTTGAAGCGGCGCGACGTTTGGAACAGGCGCATCAGCACCTGGCCCAGCGAGATGTCCTTCAGCGGGCGGTCGAAGTGCGGCTCACACACGGCGCGGATCGCGCCTTCCAGCGCGTCCACGCGGGTGCTGCGTGGCACCCAGCCGCTTTCGATGTGCAGTTCGGCCACGCGCTTGTAGTCGCGGCGGAAGAAGGCGATGAAGTTGTAGGCCAGGTACTGCTTGTCGGTCTCGGTCAGCGTGCCGATGATGCCGAAGTCCAGCGCAATGTAGCGGCCGAAGGTCTCGGGTGCCAGGCTGACCTGGATGTTGCCCGGGTGCATGTCGGCGTGGAAGAAGCCGTCGCGGAACACCTGGGTGAAGAAGATGGTGACCCCGTCGCGTGCCAGCTTGGCGATGTCCACGCCCGCGGCGCGGATGCGCTCGATCTGGCTGATGGGCACGCCGTGCATGCGCTGCATCACCATCACACTGGGCGTGCACAGCTCCCACACCATCTCGGGCACCAGCACCAGGTTCAGCCCGTCCATGTTGCGGCGCAGCTGCGCGGCGTTGCTGGCCTCGCGCACCAGGTCCAGTTCGTCGTGCAGGTAGTTGTCGAACTCGGCCACCACCTCGCGCGGGCGCAGGCGTTTGCCGTCGGCCGACAGGCGCTCCACCCAGGCCGCCAGCGTGTGCAGCAGCGCCAGGTCGTCGTCGATGACGGGCAGCATGCCCGGCCGCAGCACCTTCACGGCCACTTCGCGGCCATCCTTCAGCGTGGCGAAATGCACCTGGGCGATGGAAGCGCTGGCCACGGGCTCGGCCTCGAAGCTGCCGAACACCGCCTCGATGGGGCGGCCAAAGGCCTTCTCCACCAGCTGGCGCGCCTGCGCCGCCGGAAAAGGGGGCACACGGTCTTGCAACAGGGCCAGTTCGTCGGCGATGTCCAACGGCAGCAGGTCGCGCCGTGTGGACAGCACCTGTCCGAACTTCACGAAGATGGGGCCCAGGCGTTCCAGCGCCTGGCGCAGGCGTGCACCACGCGGTGCGTCCAGCCGCCGGCCTACGGTGACCAGGCGCACCAACAAACGCACCCAGGGCTGCTTGAAGGCCGACAGCGCCAGTTCGTCCAGCCCGAATCGCAGGACGGTGACGACGATGAAGACCAGGCGTGCGAGGTTGCGCATCAGCCGGCGCCTCCGGCGCTGGACGTTGCAGGGCGGGCCATGGTCAGCTCCGCGAACGCAGACGTTCGCCCAAACCCTGGGCCGCCTGCAGCCCGGCCTGCAAACCGGCTTGCAGGCCCTCACCACTGGGGGCACGGGCCAGGGCGGCGCGCAGGCCCTGCGCCAAGGTGCTGCCCAGGCGGTGCAGGGCCTGGGCCACGGCGGGCGGGAACACCCGCTCCAGGTCGGCGGCCACGTCCCAGCGCAGGTTCTGCAGCAGCCAGTTCACGTCGGCGGCCAAGGCGGCGTCGCCGTCCACGGCCAGGCTGGGCATGTCGCCGGCCAGGGCTTTGGCCAGCAAGGCCGCGGGGTTGCCGGCGTCCACACGGGCCTGCAGGTCGGGCGCGGCCGGCGCCTCGGGGCCGCACCACTCCAGCAGGCCCGCGGGCGTGATGGTGAAGGCCAGCGGCGGCAGCGGGGGCAGCAGGCGCGGCCAGCCTTCGGCCGACAGCGCCAAGGTGCGGCCAGCATGCTGGCGCAAACGTTGCATGGCGACGGTTTCGCTGGACAGCACATGGTTGATGACCAGCACCAGCTTTTCCATCATTGCCGGGGCCAACAGGCTGTTCAGGGTGTGAAGCATGGCCGGCATTGTAGGCAGCACCCCCCATTTCCGGAGGTCGCGCCGCGCCATAACTGTCATGGTCCATGGGGGACAATGGCCGGCTTCCAGGCTCAGCCACCCACCAGAACCCTGCTGCCCCCGGGGCCCGCCCACACCGACGCGCCGCCACAGCCTTCCATGTTCGACGACCGCAGCTACAAGAGAACTTTCTACAGTGCGCCCCAGTCGGTGACCTCGCTGGTGGCCGCCTTCATGGAGCCGGCCTTGACCGTGGCGGTGTACATCGCCATCAGCGCTTGGCTGGACGAAGCCGTGGGCCGCTCTGACTTGACGCTTTGCCTGCTGGTCTTCGCCCTCACCTTCCCAGGGCGCAACCGCTTTGAAGACCGGCCGCTGAACGCCGCGGTGGACATTGCCACCTCGTGGCTGAGCCTGCTGCTCATCTTGCTGCTGTGCGGCTACGCCACGCGCAGCCTGGGCCTGTTCAACCTGCAGCTCATCACCTGGTGGGCCGTGGTCACCCCAACGCTGCAATGGTTGGCCTTCTACCTGGGCCGCAGTTGGCTGCGCCACGAAGCCAGCCGCCCGGAGAACCGCCGCCGCGCGGTGGTGGTGGGTGCAGGCCCCCTGGGCGTGAAGGTGTCCAAGGCCTTCCAGTCGCGTGGCGACGAACGCGTGGCCTTCATGGGCTACTTCGACGACCGCACCGACGAGCGTGTGGACCCGGTGGCCCTGGGCCAGCGCCTGGGCGCCTTGCGGGACGCCGCGCCCTACGTGCGCGAGCATGGCGTGCACGAGGTCTACATCACCTTGCCGCTGGGGTCGCAGCCCCGCATCCAGGCCTTCCTGGAACAGATGCAAGGCACCACAGCATCGGTGTTCTACGTGCCCGACGTCTTCGGCATCAGCATCATCCAGGGCCGGCTGACCGACATGAACGGCGTGCCCGTGGTGGGCATCTGCGAAACCCCGTTCACCGGCACCAACCGCCTGGTGAAGCGGCTGTCGGACATCGTGCTGGCCAGCATCATCCTGGTGCTGATCTCGCCCATCCTGCTGGCCCTGGCCATCGGTGTGAAGCTCAGCTCGCCCGGGCCGGTCATCTTCAAGCAGCGGCGCAACGGCCTGGACGGCGACGAGATCATCGTGTGGAAGTTCCGCTCCATGCGCGCCATGGACAACGGCGCCGTGGTGAAGCAGGCCACCAAGGGCGACCCGCGCATCACGCCCTTCGGCGCCTTCATCCGCCGCACCTCGCTGGACGAACTGCCGCAGTTCTTCAACGTGCTGCAGGGGCGCATGAGCATCGTGGGCCCGCGCCCGCACGCCGTGGCCCACAACGAACAGTACCGCGAGCTGATCCGCGCGTACATGGTGCGCCACAAGGTCAAGCCCGGCATCACCGGCTGGGCCCAGGTGAACGGCCAGCGCGGCGAAACCGACACGCTGGACAAGATGCAGGCCCGGGTGGAGTTCGACCTGGAGTACCTGCGCAACTGGTCGCTCACGCTGGACCTGCAGATCATCGCGCGCACGGTGAAGCTGGTGTTCTTCGACCGCAACGCCTACTGAAACCAAGCCGGCATGACCCCCTCTTTGCACACGCCCCTGCGCACCGCCGCCGCCCTGGCCACCGCGCTGGCCGTCTGGGCCGCCCCCGGGACGGCCTTGGCCGAGACCAGCCCGTATTACGTGGGCCTGGCGCAAACGCTGCAGCACAGCGACAACCTGCTGCGCCTGGCCGACGGCGAAAGCTCGCCCAGCGGCTATGCGCGCAGCGACACGGTGTCCAGCACCGCGCTGCTGGTCGGGCTGGACCAGACCTGGGGCCGCCAACGCCTGTTCGGCACCGGCACCTGGCGCGACAACCGCTACCGCCACAACGACCTGTTCAACAACCGCAGCTTCAACGTGGAAGCCGGGGTGGACTGGGCCACCGTGCACCGGCTGTCGGGCACCGTGCGGGCCAGCGCGAACCGCAGCCTGGCGCGTTTCAACACCGACGAGTTCGGCCTGCTGACCAAGCCCAACACCGAGAACACCCGGCTGCTCGACGCCGTGGCGCGCCTGGGCGTGACCACGGTGTGGACGCTGGAAGCGGGCTTCCGGCGCGAAAGCCTGGACTATTCGGCCACCGAGTACGCCAGCCGCAACCTGCGGCAAGACCAATGGACCGCCGGGGTGAAGTTCAACCCGTCGTCGGACCTGCGCCTGGGCCTGGGCCTGCGCAGCGGCCGCGGCGAGAACCCCGACTACCTGCTGCAGGCCGATGGCAGCCGCCTGGCCGACGAGTTCCAACGCCGCGACGTGGACCTGAGCCTGGCCTGGACCGCCAGCGCCGCGAGCACCCTGGAAACGCGGCTGAGCCGCACCCGCATCGACCACGAAAAGGCCACCGACCGCAGCTTCCACCGCACCACCGGTTTGCTGCGCTGGCGCTGGCAGCCCAGCGGCAAGCTGCGGCTGAACACCGAAATCGCCCGCGACACCGGCCTGGACAACTACTTCCTGCTGGGCAGCGCACAAAGCCAGTCGGTGGACTACAGCCGCATCAGCAGCACGCTGCGCCTGCGCGCCGACTGGGCCGCCACGGCCAAGCTGGGCGCCTACCTGCAGACGGCCTACACACGCCGCGAGCTGGAAAACACGCTGCCGGCTTTCACCGGCCTGGCGGCGCAGACCGGCGAAGACCGCACGGCGCGCTGGGCCCTGGGCCTGACCTGGTCGCCGCTGCGGCCGCTGCAGTTGAGCTGCGAGCTCTCGCACGAACAGCGGCGCTCCGACGACCGGCTGTCGCGCGGCTACACCGACCCCGCCGGCTTTTGCAGCCTGCAGTTCGTGCTGCAATGACGCGGCCGCGCCTGCGGCCCCTTCGCATTCGCTTTCACCACACCACCTCACCACCATCATCACCATGAGCACCGTTTTGCTCACCGGCGCCACCGGCTACATCGCGTCCCACACCTGGCTGGCCTTGCTGGCCGCCGGCCACCAGGTGGTGGGCGTGGACGACTTCTCCAACAGTTCGCCCGAGGTGCTGAACCGCCTGCGCACGCTGTCGGGCCAGACCCCGGTGTTCGAGCGCCTGGACGTCAACGACAGCGCCGCGCTGGACACCCTGTTCCAGCGTCACCGCATCGACGCCACGGTGCACTTCGCGGCCTTCAAGGCCGTGGGTGAATCGACCCAGAAACCGCTGGAGTACTACCGCAACAACCTGGGCGGCCTGGTGAACGTGTGCCAAGCCATGCAGCGCCACCATGTGAAGCGCTTCGTCTTCAGCAGCAGCGCCACGGTGTACGGCGACCCGGCCAGCCTGCCCATCCGCGAAGACTTCCCGCTGTCGGCCACCAACCCCTACGGCCAGACCAAGCTGATCGGGGAAACCATCCTGCGCGACCTGGGTGCGGCCGATGCACAGTGGCAGACCGCCTGCCTGCGCTACTTCAACCCCGTGGGCGCGCACGAAAGCGGCCAGATCGGCGAAGACCCCCGCGGCACGCCGAACAACCTGATGCCCTACGTGGCCCAGGTGGCCGTGGGCCGCCGGCCTTTCCTGCAGGTCTTCGGCAACGACTACAACACGCACGACGGCACCGGCGTGCGCGACTACATCCACGTGGTGGACCTGGCCGAAGGCCATGTGGCCGCCGTCCAACGTTTGTTGGACCAGCCCGGCTCGCTGACCGTGAACCTGGGCACTGGCCAGGGCTACAGCGTGCTGGACGTGGTGAAGGCCTATGCCCAAGCCAGCGGCCGCGAAGTACCCTACCAGGTGGTGCCGCGCCGCCCCGGCGACGTGGCCGCCTGTTACGCCGACCCCAGCCTGGCCGCCCAGGCCCTGGGTTGGCGCGCCCAGCACGGCCTGGACCGCATGTGTGCGGACAGCTGGCGCTGGCAGTCCCTCAACCCCCAAGGTTTTCAAGCATGAGCATCGCCCTTCAACCCGTGATCATGGCCGGTGGCTCCGGCACCCGGCTGTGGCCGCTGTCGCGCGCCGGCTTCCCCAAGCAGTTCCTGGTGCTGTCGGGCAACAGCAGCCTGTTCCAGCAGACCACGAGCCGCCTGCAGGGTTTGGCGGCGGCCGACATCCAGGTGGCCGCGCCGGTGGTGGTGGGCAACGAAGAACACCGCTTCCTGGTGCTGGACCAGCTGCGCGAGTTGAAGGTCGCCCCCGCGGCCGTGCTGCTGGAACCGGCCGGCCGCAACACCGCCCCGGCGGTCACGCTGGCCGCGCTGCACGCGCTGGACGCCGGACAAGACCCGGTGCTGGTGGTGCTGTCGTCGGACCAGACCGTCACCGACGGCCCGGCCTTCACGGCCGCCCTGCAGGCCGCCGCCCGTCAGGCGGCCGAGGGCAGCATCGTCATCCTGGGCATCACGCCCACGGGGCCGGAAACCGGCTATGGCTACATCCGCAGCCAGGCCAGCGCCCAGGGCGCGGCCACGGTGGCCCAGTTCGTTGAAAAGCCCGACCTGGCCACGGCCCAGCGCTACCTGGCCGAGGGCGGCTACTTCTGGAACGCTGGCATGTTCGTGCTGAAAGCCAGCGTGTGGATGTCCGCGCTGACGCGCCTGCGGCCGGACATCGCCAGCGCCTGCCAAACCGCCTGGGCCGCCCGCACCACCGACACGCCTTTTGTGCGCCCCGACAAGGCCGCCTTCCTGGCCGTGCCGTCGGAATCGGTGGACTACGCTGTGATGGAAAAGTGCCCCGGCAGCGACCAGGACATCCGCATGGTGCCGCTGGACGCCGGCTGGAACGACCTGGGCGCCTGGGACGCCGTGTGGCAAGTGGCCGAGAAAGACGCCCAAGGCAACGCCAGCGTGGGCGACGCCATCGTGCGCGACAGCCACAACACCCTGGTGCATGCCACCAGCCGCCTGGTGGGCGTGGTGGGCCTGCAAGACGTGGTGGTGGTGGAAACGCCCGACGCCGTGCTGGTGGCCGACCGCAGCCGCAGCCAGGAGGTCAAGCAGATCGTCAACCACCTGGGCCGTGAACAACGCGGTGAACACGCGCTGCACCGCAAGGTGCACCGCCCCTGGGGCTGGTACGACAGCATCGACAACGGCCCGCGCCACCAGGTCAAGCGCATCATGGTCAAGCCCGGCGCTTCGCTGAGCCTGCAGATGCACCACCACCGCGCCGAACACTGGATCGTGGTGTCGGGCACCGCCGAGGTGACCAACGGCGACAAGGTGCTGCTGCTGGCCGAGAACCAGAGCACCTACATCCCGCTGGGCCAGACGCACCGCCTGCGCAATCCCGGCAAAGTGGACCTGGAGCTCATCGAAGTGCAATCGGGCAGCTACCTGGGCGAAGACGACATCGTGCGCTTCGAAGACACCTATGGGCGGAGCTAAGGCCCACCCCCGAAGCGCCTTCGGCGCTCCCCCTCAAGGGGGCGCCCCCAGCGGCCCGGCAAAGCCGGATCCGCGGCGGCCGCTTGATACGCCACTGAACACTGCCCAAACATGACCATCCTCGTCACCGGCGGCGCCGGCTTCATTGGCAGCAACTTCGTGCTGGACTGGCTGGCCGATCCTTCGGCTGAAGCTGTTGTCAACCTGGACGCGCTGACCTACGCCGGCAACCGGCAGAACCTGGCAGCCCTGGCCGGTGACGCCCGCCACCACTTCGTGCACGGTGACATCACCGACCGCGCCTTGGTGGACAGCCTGCTGGCCCAGCACCGGCCACGCGCCGTGGTGCACTTCGCCGCCGAAAGCCACGTGGACCGCAGCATCCACGGCCCCGGCGCGTTCATGAAGACCAACATCGACGGCACCTTCACGCTGCTGGAAGCCGCGCGCGCTTTCTGGGGCACCTTGCAGGGCGACGAGAAGGCCGCTTTCCGCTTCCACCACGTCAGCACCGACGAGGTCTACGGCAGCCTGAAGCCCAGCGACCCGCCGTTCACCGAGACCAACCCCTACGAGCCCAACAGCCCGTACAGCGCCAGCAAGGCCGCCAGCGACCACCTGGTGCGCGCCTGGTTCCACACCTACGGCCTGCCGGTGCTGACCACCAACTGCAGCAACAACTACGGGCCCTTCCACTTCCCCGAGAAGCTGATCCCGCTGATGATCGTCAACGCCCTGGCCGGCAAACCGCTGCCGGTGTACGGCGACGGCCAGCAGATCCGCGACTGGCTGTACGTGAAGGACCACTGCAGCGGCATCCGCGCCGTGCTGGCCGGTGGCCGCCTGGGCGAGACCTACAACATCGGCGGCTGGAACGAGATGGCCAACATCGACATCGTGAAAACGGTGTGCGCCCTGCTCGACGAACTGCGCCCGGACCCCGCCGGCCCCTACAGCCGGCTGATCACCTACGTCACCGACCGCCCCGGCCACGACCGCCGCTACGCCATCGACGCGCGCAAGATCGAAAGAGAACTGGGCTGGCGCCCGGCCGAAACCTTCCAGAGCGGCATCCGCAAGACGGTGGCCTGGTACCTGGCCAACGAGGCCTGGGCGAACAACGTGCTCAGCGGTGGTTACCGCGACTGGGTGGCGCAAAACTACGCCACCCGCTGAGAGCCTGGAGGCCACACGCATGAAGATCCTGCTGATGGGCAAAAACGGCCAGGTGGGCTGGGAACTGCAGCGCTCGCTGGCGCCCTTGGGCGAACTGGTGGCGCTGGACTTCGACACCCCCGGGCCCTGGCAAGCCGACTTTTCCAAACCCGAGGGCCTGGCGGCCGTCGTGCAGGCCGTGCAACCGCAGGTCATCGTCAACGCCGCAGCGCACACGGCCGTGGACAAGGCCGAGAGCGAACCGGATGTCGTGCGCGCGGTCAACGCCACCGCCCCAGGCGTGCTGGCCCGAGAAGCGCGGGCCCTGGGCGCCTTGCTGGTGCAGTACAGCACCGACTACGTGTTCGACGGCAGCGGCGATCAACCACGCGACGAAACCGCGCCCACCGGCCCGCTCAGCGTTTACGGCCGCACCAAGCTGGAAGGCGAACAGCTGATCCAGGCCAGCGGCTGCGCGCACCTGATTTTCCGGACCAGCTGGGTCTATGCCGCACGCGGCGGCAACTTCGCCAAGACCATGCTGCGCCTGGCCAGCGAACGCGACGCCTTGAACGTCATCGCCGACCAAATCGGTGCGCCCACCGGGGCCGACCTGTTGGCCGACATCACTGCACAAGCCTTGCCCCGCGCGCTGGCCAACCCGGCGTTGCAGGGCCTGTACCACTGTGTGGCCAGCGGCGAAACCCACTGGCACGGCTACGCCAGCCACGTCATCGAATTTGCGCGGGCAGCGGGCCAGCCCATCCGGGTGGCCGCCGACGCCGTGAAGCCCATCCCCACCAGCGCCTACCCCACGCCGGCCCAACGGCCGCTGAACTCACGGCTGTCCACGGCCAAACTGCAGCGCGCCTTCGGCCTGCACCTGCCGCATTGGCAACAGGGCGTGGACCGCATGCTCACCGAAGTGCTGGGCCGCTGAACGGCACCGATCCACCCCGCAGAAAGCCACCATGCAACGCAAAGGCATCATCCTCGCCGGCGGTTCCGGCACCCGGCTTCACCCGGCCACTTTGGCCGTGAGCAAACAGTTGCTGCCGGTGTACGACAAGCCCATGGTGTACTACCCGCTCAGCACGCTGATGCTGGCGGGCATCCGCGACGTGCTGGTCATCAGCACCCCGCAGGACACACCGCGCTTCGAAAGCCTGCTGGGCGACGGCAGCCGCTGGGGCATGAACCTCAGCTACTGCGTGCAGCCCAGCCCGGATGGCCTGGCGCAAGCCTTCATCCTGGGCCGCGATTTCGTGGGTGGCGCCCCCAGCGCCCTGGTGCTGGGCGACAACATCTTCTACGGCCACGACCTGCAGGCCCAACTGCAACGCGCCCATGCCCAGCCCACCGGGGCCAGTGTGTTTGCGTACCACGTGACCGACCCCGAACGTTATGGCGTGGTGGAGTTCGATGCCCACAAGCGCGCGCTGTCCATCGAAGAGAAGCCCAAGACGCCCAAGAGCAACTACGCCGTCACCGGCCTGTACTTCTACGACGAACAGGTGTGCGACATCGCCGCCAGCATCCGCCCTTCGGCGCGCGGCGAGTTGGAGATCACCGAGGTGAACGCGCAGTACCTGCGGCAAGACCAGCTGACGGTGGAGATCATGGGCCGCGGCTACGCGTGGCTGGACACCGGCACGCACGACAGCCTGCTGGAAGCCGGGCAGTTCATCGCCACGCTGGAAAAGCGCCAAGGCCTGAAGGTGGCCTGTCCTGAAGAAATCGCCTACCGCGCAGGCTGGATCGACGCCGCCGCGCTGGAAGCCCTGGCCCAACCCCTGCTGAAGAACGGCTACGGCCAGTACCTGATGCAGTTGCTGAACCAGAAGGCCTTCTGATGAAGTTGGTGGCCAGCCCCCTGCCCGGCGTCGTCGTCGTCGAGCCCACGGCCTTCGGCGACGACCGCGGCTGGTTCATGGAAAGCTTCAACGAACAGCGCTGGCAACAAGGCTTGGCCACGCTGGGCCATCGCCCCACCCGGCCTTTCGTGCAAGACAACCACTCCTGCAGCCAGGCAGGCGTGCTGCGCGGCCTGCACTACCAGCTGCCGCCCCACCCCCAAGGCAAGCTGGTGCGTGTGGTGAAAGGTTCGGCCTGGGACGTGGCCGTGGACATCCGCCAAGGCTCGCCCACCTTCGGCCAGTGGTTCGGGCTGGAGCTGAACGCCAGCAACCGGCTGCAGCTGTTCATCCCCGAGGGCTTTGCGCACGGTTTTGTGGCGCTGGAAGACGACACGCACTTCCTCTACAAGACCACCGACCATTACGCCAAGGCCTGCGAGCGCAGCATCCGCTGGGACGACGCGCGCATCGCCATCAACTGGCCGCTGCCCGCCGGCTTGACCGCGCCGCTGCTGGCGCCCAAGGACGCCGAAGCGCCCACGCTGGACGCCGCCGACCTCTTCGAGTTCGGTCCGTACTGAGCCCCACGCCGCTTCGCACGCCGCCGCGGGCTGGGCATAAAAAAAGCAGCCTCAGCAGTCCGTGTCAATACTCTGACGCCGATCTGAAGCCCTGAACACAATGCCCTGCAGCGAAAGCTGCAGGGCATTGTTCATATGGGCTACGTGCAAGGACACAGTCGAGACCAAGGCGGCCTGTTTCCGGTGTCG
>JBKCUM010000210.1:0-5189 GCA_046318395.1 Rubrivivax sp. | reverse complement strand
GGCGAAGAAGCACACAGGCCCAGGCAGTACACGGCTTCCAGCGTCACGCCACCATCGGCCCGGGTTTCGCCGCAGCGCACACCCAGTTGGGCTTCGGCGGCGGCCAGCAGGGCCTCACCACCGCAGGCTTGGCAGGCTTCGGCGCGGCACACCTGCAGCACGCGGCGCCCGGGCGGTGCGCTGCGGAAGTGGTGGTAGTAGGTCAGCACGCCGTGCACTTCAGCCCGCGAGCGGTTCATGGCCTGTGCGATGGCCGGCACCAGGGCCGGTGGCACATGGCCCAGCGTGTCTTGCACGGCGTGCAGCAGCGGCAACAGGCCACCGGGCCGGTGCTGGTGTTCGGCCAGCGCGGCCTGCAAGGCGGCTTGTTCGGCGGCGGTGGGTGATGGCGCGGCAGGCGCGGCGGCTGTAGGGGCTGTGGCGAAGGGCTTCATGGGCGCTGGTGATGATGGTGTGGCGGGGTGGCGCTGTCCAATCGATTCAGCGAACCGGGCGATTCACAAGACTGATCAAGACCGGCCGGGCGCCTCGTTGGCGCCTGACACCAGGCCAAAACCACCCCCGAGGGCCCCGCTGTGCCGCGCCAGTTCAGCCTGCCAGGCCGGTGCTTCGGCCAGGCGCAGTGCGGCGTGCAACGCCCGCGAGCGCCGTGCCCCGGCCGCGGCCATGAACCCCATGGGCGTGTGCACCACCGGGGCCTGCAGCGGGCGGGCCAGCCAGCCGGCCTGGCCCGCCACGGTGGCCACCACGGCGCCGGGCAGCACGGCCTGCAGGGTGCCGGTCTGCACGGCGGCCAACAAGGCCGTCACCGAACTGCATTCCAGGCGCGGCTGCACGGCCACACCCACGCGGCGAAAGGCCTCGTCGACCAAGGCGCGGTGGTGCATCTCGGGCGTCAGCAGCGCCAGCGGCGCCGCTGCGGCTTCAGCCCAGGCCAGCGGCGCACCCAGCCCACCAGGTTGGCCGGCGTGGTGGGCCAGCAGGTAGTGGTGTTCGGCGTACTGCGGCCAGGTGTCGGGGCGGGCGCGGCCGGTGGTGGGCAGGCGGTCCAGGTAGCCCAGGCCCAGGTCGATGGCCAGGCTGCCCAGGCCGGCGTCGATGTCCGGCGAAGCCAGGGCGCGCAACTGGGGCTGCAGGCCCGGGTGCAGCGCCACCAGGCGCGCCACGAATCGCGCGGCCACCGGCACGGCCGTGGGCACGGCGGCCACCAGCAGCCGGCCCTGGGGTTGCTCCACCGTGCCGGCCAGGGCCTGCTGCAGCGCTTCTTGTTCGCGCAGCACGCGGTGGGCGGTGGCCAGCACCTGTTCACCTTCGGCCGTCAGCCCTTCGTACTGGCGGCTGCGGCGCACGATGGCCACGCCCAGGTGCGTTTCCAACGAACGCAGCGCGTTCGACAAAGCCGGTTGCGTGATGTGGCAAGCCGCCGCGGCACGGCCGAAGTGCCGGTGCTGTTCCAGCGCGGCCAGGTAACGGTAGGCGTCGATGAGGTTCATGCGGGCGCTAGGGTAACGCCCGCGCAGACACCGCCGGGGGGTGCTCCCTACAATGCCTGCACCGGGCTTGTCGGCCCGCTTCAGCCGCCGCCACCCGCCCATGTCCACCGCCACAGGCGCCCCGCACGAAGACCGCCTGGCCACGCATTGGCCGCACGCCATGGTGCTGGTGGTGGACGACGAAGCCGGCATGCGCCATTTCCTGGAAAAAGCCCTCGCCTCCCGCGTGGGCCAGGTGCACAGCGCCGATTCCGCCGAAGCCGCACAAGCCCTGCTGGCGCGCCACCGCTACGACGTGGTGATCCTGGACATCACCCTGCCCGGCCAGGACGGCCTGGGCCTGCTGCGCGACCTGCGCGCCGCCGGCAACCCCTGCGAAGTGGTGCTGATCACGGCCTTCGCCGACCTGGACACCGCCATCGCCGCACTGCGCGCTGGCGCCAACGATTTCCTGCTCAAGCCCTTCCGCCTGACCCAGGTGCTGAACGCCGTGCAGCGCGGCCTGCAGCGGGCGCGGTTGGAGCGCGAAAACTTCGTGCTGCGCCGCCGCCTGCAACAACAAGGCCGCGGTGGCGACGACGGCCTGGCGGGGCGCTCCATCGTCATCCAGGGCCTGCACGCCGCGGTGCAGAAGCTGGCCCCGGTGGGCAGCACGGTGCTGCTGCAGGGCGAATCGGGCACCGGCAAAGAACTGGTGGCGCAGGCTTTGCACCGCCTGGGGCCGCAGGCCGCTGGGCCTTTTGTGCCGGTGAACTGCGCCAGCATCTCGCCGGGGCAGATCGAAGGCGAGTTGTTCGGCCAGGGCGGCGAGGCGCGGCAGCGCGACGGCCTGTTCGTCTACGCCCAGGGCGGCACGCTGTTCCTGGACGAGGTGGCCGAACTGCCGCTGCCGCTGCAGGCGCGGCTGCTGCGCGTGCTGGAACACCGGCGCATTCGTCCGGTGGGCAGCGAGCAAGAGATCGCGGTGGACGCGCGCATCGTCGCCGCCACCAACCGCCCGCTGCGCCAGGCCGTGCAAGCCGGCCTGTTCCGCGAAGACCTGTACTACCGGCTGCAGGTGGTGGAGCTGAACCTGCCGCCGCTGCGCAGCCACAAGGAAGACATCCCCGACCTGGTGGCGCACTTCATCGCACAACTGGCGCCGCAGCTGGGCGTGCCGCCCATCGCCGTGGACGAGGCCGAGCTGCGTTACCTGGCCGGCTACGACTGGCCCGGCAACGTGCGCGAGCTGCGCAACCTGGTGGAGCGTTCGTTGATCGTGGGCGCGCTGAACGTGTCGGCGCTGTACCAAAGCCGGCCCGCGCCTGCGCCCGTTGCGCCAGCACCCGTGAACACCGTGCCCGGGGCCCTGGACCCGGCCGCGCCCACCGACCTGCAGACGCTGGAAAAGCGCCACATCCTGGCCGTCTTGGCCGGGGTGCAAGGCGACAAGACCCGCGCGGCAGAGCTGCTGGGCATTTCACGCCGCACGCTGGAACGCCGCTGTGCCGAATGGGGCTGAGCCGCACGGCACCGCCGCCCGCGCGCTGAGCGTGGTGGGCCGGTGAACACCCCGCGCAGCCCGTGGGCCCGCGGCCTGTGGCGCCGGCTGCGGCATGCGCCGCGGCTGGCCGGCCGGCGCCTGTCACTGCGGCAGAAGCTGCTGGCCCTGGTGCTGCTGCCGCTGGCCGTGGTGCTGCCGCTGCTGGGCCTGCTGCTGCTGCTGTGGGGCAACGCCGCCGTGGAACGCCTGCTGCAGACCAAGGTGCGCTCCGACCTGGCCGTGGCCGAAGGCTATTTCGAACGTGTGCGCGGCGAGGTGGGCGCCAGCGTGGCCGGCGTGGCGCAGTCGCACGAACTGCACCTGGCGCTGGCCGACCCGCGCGCCAACCTGGGCGCGGTGCTGCGCGACTTCAAACTCCGCCACCGCCTGGACTACCTGAACCTGCGCGACGCCGAAGGCCGCTGGCTGGCCGGCGACAGCCCCCAAGCCACGCGCGGCCTGCCCTTCACCACCGACAGCGCCGACCCGCTGGGCGCCAGCCTGCGCCTGGCAGAAGCCGACGAACTGCCCTTCGGCGACCCCGCCCTGCGCGCCCGCGTGGCCGTGCCGCTGGTGGCCACGCGCAACGCCGCACCCACCCAGCGCCAGCAGGAAGACCGCGCCCTGCTGCTGCAGGCCCACCACCGCCTGCCGGCCGGCACCGGCCGGCCCGCCGTGGTGCTGGAAGGTGGCCTGCTGCTGAACCGCAGCCTGGATTTCATCGACCACATCAACGAGATCGTCTACCCCGAGGGCAGCCTGCCTTTCGGCAGCCGCGGCACGGCCACGCTGTTCCTGGAAGACGTGCGCATCTCCACCAACGTGCGCCTGTTCGGCGGCGAAAGCGCGCAGCGCGCCATCGGCACCCGGGTGTCGCAGCAGGTGCGCGACGCGGTGCTGGGCAGCGGCAGCATGTGGGTGGGCCGCGCCTTCGTGGTGAACGACTGGTACGTGTCGGGCTACCTGCCGTTGCGCGACGCCGAAGGGCGGCGCGTGGGCATGCTGTACGTGGGCATCCTGGAGGCCCCGTTCACGCTGCTGAAGTACGGCGCGCTGGCCAGCATCGGCGTGCTGTACTTCGTGGTGATGGTGGGCGCGGCCGCGCTGTCGCTGCGCACCGCACGTTCGGTCTTCGCGCCCATGGAGCGCATGGACAGCACCATGCAAAAGGTACAAAGCGGCGACCTGCACGCCCGCGTGGGCGCCGTGCACAGCCGCGACGAGGTGGGCCGCCTGGCGCGCCACCTGGACGAACTGCTGGGCACACAACAGCGCTGGCACGAGGCGCTGGACGCCAAGGTGGCCGAGCGCACAGCGCAGCTGCAGGCCACGCAGCAGCAGCTGGTGCGCAGCGAGAAGCTGGCCACCATCGGCCAGCTCACGGCCAGCATCGCGCACGAGGTGAACAACCCCATCGCCGTGCTGCAGGGCAACCTGGACCTGCTGCGCGAGCTGCTGCCGCCGGACACCCTGGCGCCGGTGCAAGGCGAACTGCGGCTGATGGACGAACAGATCGAACGCATGCGGCTGATCGTCACCCAGCTGCTGCAGTTCGCGCGGCCCGGTGAGTACGCCGGATATGTGCAGCGCGTGGCACCGGCCGCGGTGCTGGCCGATTGCCTGGTGCTGGTGGGCCACCAGCTGGCCAGCAGCCGCATCGCCGTGGTGCAGGAACGCCCCGCCACGCAGGCCGTGGCCATCAACCGGCAGGAGTTGCAGCAGGTGCTGGTGAACCTGCTGGTCAACGCCCTGCACGCCATGCCCGAAGGCGGCCGGCTGACGCTGCGCTGCGCCGACGCCGAACCCGGTTGGGTGCACCTGCAGGTGCAAGACAGCGGCCCGGGCCTGGCCCCGGCGTTGCTGAACGACCTGTTCCAGCCGTTTGTCACCGGCAAAAAAGACGGCACCGGCCTGGGCCTGTGGATCAGCCGCAGCCTGGTGGAACGTTACGGCGGCGACATCACGGCCGCCAACGCCGAAAGTGGTGGTGCGGTGTTCACGGTGCGCTTAAAGGCCGCACCATGAAAAAAGAGGCCCGCACAGTCCGTGTCAATACTCTGACGCCGATCTGAAGCCCTGAACACAATGCCCTGCAGCGAAAGCTGCAGGGCATTGTTCATATGGGCTACGTGCAAGGACACAGTCGAGACCAAGGCGGCCTGTTTCCGGTGTCG
>JBKCUM010000209.1:0-3503 GCA_046318395.1 Rubrivivax sp. | reverse complement strand
AGCGGCAGGCTGAGCATGCGTTCGTAGGCGCGCTGGCTGTTCGGGAACTGCGACGGGCGCAGGCCGTAGCGGTCGCGCCAGTAGGGCTGCAGGTGCAGCGGGATGTAGTGCACGCTGCAACCGATGCCGGCGGCAAACAGGCGTTCGATGAACTGGTCACGCGTGACGCCAGCCCCAGCGGCCAAGCGCAGCACGTACAGGTGCCAGGCGTGCAGGTCACCCGCGGCGGGGCCGGGCGGGATGATCAAGGGCAGGTCGGCGAAGGCGGCGTGGTACTGGGCCGCCAGTTCTGCACGGCGCTGCTGAAAGCCGTTGGCGCGCTTCAGCTGGTGCAAGCCCAGCGCTGCAGCGATGTCGGTCAGGTTGTACTTGAAGCCCGGCGCCACGATCTCGTAATACCAGCTGGGCACCTTGGCGGTGAAGCGGTCAAAAGCGTCGCGGCTGATGCCGTGCAGGCGCATCACCTTGGCGCGTTCGGCCAGTGCCGCGTCGCGCGTAACCAGCATGCCGCCTTCGCCGGTGGTGATGGTTTTGTTGGCGTAGAAGCTGAACACCGTGGCATCGCTGCCCAGCGTGCCCACCAGTTGGCCGCCGCAGGTGGTGGGCAGGGCGTGGGCGGCGTCTTCCACCACTTTCAAGCCATGCTTCTTGGCGATGGCCAGGATGGCCGGCATGTCGGCCGCCAGGCCCGCGTAGTGCACCGGCATGATGGCCTTGGTGCGGGGGGTGATGGCGGCTTCGACCAAGGCCGGATCGATGTTCAGCGTGGCGGGGTCTATGTCCACCAGCTTCACATCGGCACCCAGGTAACGCACCACCTCGGCCGTGGCCGTGAAGGTGTGGGTGGTGGTGATGACCTCGTCGCCCGGGCCGATGCCCAGCGCTTCCAGCGCCAGGTGCAGGCCCGCGGTGGCGCTGTTGATGGCGATGCAGTGCAGGCTTTCGTCGCCCAAGAAGCGGGCGAAGTCCCGCTCGAAACGGCGGGCCTTGGGGCCGGTGGTGACCCAGCCTGAGCGCAGGGTGTCGACGACCTCGGCGATCTCTTCTTCGCCGATTTCTGGCAAAGCGAAAGGCAGGAAGGGCAAGGTCTGGGAATCGGTATCGGAAGCCATGCCGGATTATCCCCGCTCAGCCACTGCTTGAATGGCCCCGCACTGGAGGGGCGCCACCAAAGCCCAGCGGGGCACGACGCTCAGACCGCAGGCTTGCTCACCCACACCAGCACATGCGTGCGCAGCAGCGGCAGGGCACTGAACAGGCCGTACATCGCAGGGTGTAGCCCACACAACACACGCGCCACAGGCGGCGCCAGCGTCACACGTTCGGCATGGAACTGGCCTGCTGGAAACAGCGCCCGCACCCGCCGCAGCGGCACGCCGCGCACATCGCGGTTGCGTGGGTTGTTGACTGTGAAGTCGTACCAGACGATGGCGCCGCCCGGTTTGAGCCAATGCCACATGCAGGCGGCCAAACGTGCTTGGAAAGCATCGTCCAGCAGCGACGAGAACACCGTGCTCTGCATCACCAGGTCCTGGCTGGCCGGGGGCACCGGGGCCTGGGTGGCGTCGCCCAACCACAGGGTGCTGGCCGGCGGCAGCACCTCGCGGGCTTGGGCCAAGCGGTCGGGCAACAGTTCCAGGCCGGTCAGGTCTTCGGCGCGCACGCCCAGGCGCAGCCATTCCAGCAGGTTGCCGCCGCTGCCGCAGCCCACTTCCAGCAGTTTCAGGCCCGCCAGGTCGGCGATGCCAGCACGGTTCAGGTGGCGGCGCAGCGCACGCTGGCGTTCGTGCAAGGTGGCCATTACCTCGGGGCGCAGCGGGCTGTACAGGTCGCCCACCTGGCGGCGGGCGTAGCGCTGCACCACGGCCTGGGCTTCGGCGTTGGTGGGGCCGGCGTCGGTGCCTTCCGGCCTGGGGTCGGCGGTCGTCACTGCAAGGCCTCCAGAAAACGCCGCGCCAGCACCGGGTAGGTGTGGTGGGCCAGCACAAAGGCGCGCCCACGTTCACCCATGGCAAGGCGCTCTTGCGGCGGCAGCGCCGCCAGTTGCAGCAGGCCCTGGGCCACGGCGGTGGGGTCTTGCGGTGGCACGGTCAGGCCGCAGCCGGCTTCGGCCACGGGGTCGTTGCCAGCTTCCACCGAATGCAGCACGGCGCAGCGCGCCATCATGTAGTCCATCAGCTTGTTGGGCGCGATGCCGAAGCGGTAGATGGGCACACGCTGCCAGCCGATGTAGGCGATGTCCACCCGGGCCAGAAAGCTGGGCACCTGGGCCTTGGGGATGGGCGGCAGCAGCTGCACTTGCCCCAAGCCTTCTTCGGCCACACGGCGCGCCAGGCGTTCGGCTTCGTGGCCACTGCCCACCAGCACGAACTGCAGCGGCTGGCCTTGCAGTTGCCGCGCGGCGTCCAGCAGGGTGTCCAACGCATTGGGCAGGCCCATGCTGCCGGCGTAGCCCACGACGGTGCCCTGCGCACGCGCACGGGCCAGGGCCTGGGCCACGTCGTCGCGCAGCGGGGCGGGCTCGCCTTCCCATTCGTCCAGCGTGATGCCGTTGGGCACGATGGCCAGCTTCTTCAGGTCCAGCCCGCGGCTGGCCATGTACTGGTGCACCTTGGGCAGCATGCTGACGACGTGGTCGGCGTGGCGGTAGGCCGCGTCTTCGGCGGCCTGCACCAGCACGATGAAGGGGTGGCGGCGCGACATGCCCGAAAGCTCGATGGGGCTCAGCGGCCACAGGTCGTGCACCTCGAACACCAGCTTGGCTTGGGCGCGGCGCGCGAGGCGGCGCGCCACCCAGATGTCCATGGGGTAGGTGCTGCTGGCAATCACCACATCGGGCTTGAAGGTGGCCACCAGGCGCGGTGTGTCGCGCCACACGGCTTTCAGAAAAGCCCAGATGTTCTTCACGCGGCCCAGGCCGTTGCCCTGGTAGGCGGGCGTGCGGTACCAGCGGTAGGTGATGCCGTCGGTCACCACCTCCCAGGCTTGGTCGGGCGCGGTGCCTGCCGGTGGCTGCGGCGCACGGGCGCGCACGTGCGACACGTCGGCGGCCAGCATCTGCACCCGGTGGCCTGCGCTGACCCATTCACGCGCCAGGTAGTAGGGCCTGAACTCCATGCCCAGGGCCGGGCTGCCGGCGTAGTGGTTGAGGTACAGGATGTTCATGCGCGCTGCGAAGTCAGCAAGGTCTGCAGGTGGTCGACAAAGCGCTGCACGCAGGGCGCGAACAGCGCGTGTTCGGCCACCCAGGCGCGGTTGGCGCCGGCGATCTGCGGGGCCCGTGCCAGCAGCGGGGCTAAGCGGGCCGCGTTCAGCGTTTCGGCAGCCTGCAGCACGATGCCGTTGTCGCCGTCACGCACCAACTCGCGGTTGGCCGGCAGGTCCGACAGGATGGGGATACAGCCATGCGCCATCGCTTCCAGCACCGACACCGCCACCGAGTCGCTGTGCGGCAGGCTGATGTACCACTGCGCTTGCGCGTAGTGCGTGGCCTGCGTGGTGGC
>JBKCUM010000208.1:0-5408 GCA_046318395.1 Rubrivivax sp. | reverse complement strand
GGGCGCCGACCGCGAGGCGCTGCGCCAGGGCCTGGCCGACGGCACGATCGACGCGCTCGTCTCCGACCACAACCCGGTGGCCGAGGACGCCAAGAACCTGCCCTTCGGCGAGGCCGAGCCCGGCGCCACAGGCCTGGAGCTGCTGCTGAGCCTGGCGCTGCGGTGGGGCCGCGACCACGGCTTGCCGCTGCACACGGCGCTGGCGCGCGTCACCTGCGATCCGGTGCGCGTGCTGGGCGATGCCGTCGGCTCGCTGGCCAGCAGCGCCGGCCGTCTGGTGGAAGGCGGTGTGGCCGACGTGTGTGTGTTCGACCCCGCGGCCGAGTGGACCGTCACCCCCGGCGCCCTGGCCAGCCAGGGCAAACACACGCCCTTCAGTTTCGAGAGCACCGGCATGGCCTTGCCCGGCCGCGTGGTGGCCACCCTGGTGGCCGGCACCGTGGCTTACGAGGCCGCGCGCTGATGTTCCGCGGCTTGCGCGCCGTGGGGCGTCTGGCCGGCGCGCTGCTGCAAGGCTTGTGGGGCGTGGTGCTGGTGCTGGTGGTGTTCCCCCGTGCGGCCCGCGCCACCCGCCACGGCCATGTGCAGCGCTGGTCGGCCGGCATGCTGCGGCGGCTGGGCCTGCAGTTGCAGGTGGAAGGCCAGTTCAAGGCCGGTGTGAAGCTGGTGGTGGCCAACCACATCTCCTGGATCGACATCCTCTGCGTGCACGCCGTCTGCCCGCAGGCACGTTTTGTCAGCAAGGCCGACGTGCAGAGCTGGCCCCTGGTGGGCCGCCTGGTGGACGCCGGCGACACGCTGTACATCCAGCGCGAGAGCCGGCGCGACGCGCTGCGTGTGGTGCACCAGATGGCCGACGCGCTGAAAGCCGGCGACACCGTGGCCGTGTTCCCCGAGGGCACCACGGGCGAAGGCACACCGCTGCTGCCCTTCCACGCCAACCTGCTGCAGGCCGCCATCGCGGTGGAAGCGCCCATCCAGCCCGTGGCCCTGCGTTATGGCGACGCCCAGGCCCGTTTCAGCCCCGCCGCGCAGTGGCTGGGCGACACCACCTTGCTGGGCACCTTGTGGAAACTGGCGAAGGCTGAAAGACTCGTGGCCCATGTGCGCGTGCTGTCGCCGCTGGGCACCGCCCATGCCGACCGCCGCAGCCTGGCGGCCCACGTGCGCAGCCAGATCGAGGAGGCCTTGGTGTGAGTCACCTGCTGGCTTTTGAGGACGAACAGGCCTTGGCCCAGGCCCTGGCCTCGGCGCTGGGCCTGCCTTGGTCGTTGGTGGAGCAGCACGCCTTCCCCGATGGCGAGACGCGTCTGCGCCTGCCGCCCGCCTTGCCGCACCACGTGGTGGTGTTGCGCGGCCTGCAGCAACCCAACGCCAAGCTCACCGAACTGCTGCTCACCGCCGCTGGCGCGCGCGACCTGGGCGCCCAGCAGCTCACCCTGGTGGCGCCCTACCTGGCCTACATGCGGCAGGACATGGCCTTCACACCCGGTGAAGTCGTCAGCCAGCGCCACCTGGGGGCTTTGCTGGCGGCGGCTTTCGACACCGTGCTGACGCTGGACCCGCACCTGCACCGCGTGCCCACGCTGGACGCCGTGCTGCCCGGCAAACGCGGTGTGGCGCTCACCGCCGCCGGCCTGCTGGGGCAGTTCGTGGCCGCCCAGCGCCCCGGCGCCCTGCTGCTGGCGCCCGACGAAGAAGCGCGGCAGTGGGTGGAAGTGGCCGCGGCCGCCGGCGGCCTGGACCACGCCGTCTGCACCAAACAACGCCACGGCGACCGCGACGTGGCGGTGGCCTTGCCGCGCTCGCCCTTGGCCGGTCGCCAGGTGGTGCTGCTGGACGACGTGGCCAGCACCGGCCGCACGCTGGCCGTGGCCGCGCGCCAGGCGCTGGCGGCGGGGGTGGCCAGCGTGGACGCCATCGTCACCCACGGCCTGTTCATCGCCGATGCCCTGGCCCAGCTGAAAGCCGCGGGTGTGGGCCAGGTGTGGAGCAGCGACAGCGTGCCGCACGCCACCAACGCGGTGTCGGTGGCGCCGCTGCTGGCCACCGCCTTGCGCGCGGTGCTTCGGTAGCCGCCACACCATGAGCAGCCCCGCCACGCCCCCACCGCGCAACGTGGTGCTGCTGGATGTGGCGGACCTGCTGGCCCCAGGCCAGCCCCTGCCTTTCAACGTGCTGGACGCCACGGGCCGGCTGCTGCTGGCCACTGGCCAGGTCATCGCCGACGGTCGCCAGCTCGACGCCTTGTTCGAACGCGGCGCCAGCGTCAGCGAAGACGAGGTGCAGACCGTGCGCGCCGAACGCGCTTCGGCCGAAGCCCAGGAACGGCTGGCGGCGATCCGCGAACCGACCCACTTCGACCGTTGGGAACGCCACCTGTGGGCGTTGGACAGCCTGCTGCGTGCCTTGGGCCGTGACCCTGGGCAGGCGGCGCAGGTCCACGCGGTGGTGGACCGCCACCTGGCCCTGGTGGACCACCACCCTGACGCCGCGCTGTACCTGTGTGTGCGCCAGGACGACCGGCGTTTTGCGCTCTACGGCCTGGCCCACGCGCTGCACACGGCCACCGTGGTGCAGCTCAGCGCCCGTGTGCTGGGCTGGCCGCCAGAACAGGTGCGTTGCGCTGTGGGCGCCGCCCTCACCATGAACGCCAGCATCGTGGAACTGCAGGCCCGCATGGCCGAACAGACCGAAGCGCCCAGCCGCAAGCAGTTGGACGACATCCGCCAGCACCCGCAGGCCGCCGTGGCGGCGCTGAAGGCCAGCGGCATCACCGACGAGGCCTGGCTGCAGACCGTGGCGCAGCACCATGAACAGGTGGGTGGCGGCGGTTACCCGCAGCGCGTGGCGCAGCCGGGTGAACTGCCGCGTCTGCTGCGCGCGGCCGATGTGTTCATGGCCAAGGTCAGCCCACGCGCTGCGCGGCCGCCCATGCTGCCGCAGCTGGCCGCACGCCAGTTGTTCCAACAAGAAAGTGGCAGCCCTTTGGCGGCCGCGTTGATCAAGTCCGTGGGCATCTACCCGCCGGGCGACTTCGTGCGCCTGCGCAATGGCGACATCGCCGTGGTCAGCCGCCGCGCCCAGGGTCAGCAGCCGGCGCAGGCCGAGGCCCTGGTGGACGTCAAGGGCCGGCCCGTCAGCGAGTCACCGCAGCGCGACACGGCCCAGGCCGACTTCGCCATCGCCAGCCCCATCACCGACCGGCGCGGTCTGCCGCGCGTGCTGCCCGAGCAGGTCTACGGCCTGTTGCCGCCGCTGGACTGATGAAGCGCCAGCGGCCCGGGCCGCTGGCCGCTCAGGCCTTGCCCTGGCTGGCGACCGCCGCGGCGGCCTTGGCGGCGGCTTCGGCGTCGCCCAGGTAGTAGCTGCGGATGGGCTTCAGGTCGTCGTCCAACTCGTACACCAGCGGGATGCCGTTGGGGATGTTCACGCCCACGATGTCGGCGTCGCCGATGTTGTCCAGGTACTTCACCAGCGCGCGGATGCTGTTGCCGTGCGCGGCCACCACCACCCGCTGGCCACTGCGGATGGCCGGCGCCAGGCGCTCGTTCCAGCAGGGCAGCACACGGGCCACGGTGTCCTTCAGGCATTCGGTCAGCGGCACCTGCCCGCTGGCCAGCGCGGCGTAGCGGGGGTCGCTGCGCTCGCAGCGAGGGTCGTTGGCGTCCAGCGCGGGCGGCGGGGTGTCATAGCTGCGGCGCCACACCAGCACCTGCTGGTCGCCGTACTGCTTGGCCATGTCGGCCTTGTTCAGCCCCTGCAGTGCGCCATAGTGGCGCTCGTTCAGGCGCCAGTCCTTGACCACCGGCACCCAGGTGCGCTCCATGCTGTCCAGGCAGTGCCACAGCGTCGCGATGGCACGCTTGAGCACCGAGGTGTAGGCGATGTCGAACTCCCAGCCGCCCTCGCGCAGCAGCCGACCCGCTTCGCGCGCCTGGGCCACGCCGGTGTCGGTCAGGCCGACATCCGTCCAGCCGGTGAAGCGGTTTTCGAGGTTCCAGGTGGATTCACCGTGGCGGATGAGGACAAGTTGGTACATCAGGGAGCTTTCCAGCGGGTGCGCGCAGTGGCCGCCTGTCCGGCGCAGGGGCCGCACGTGTCGGCCGCGTGCGGGTGGAGGGTGCGTGCTTCGGGGGAAGGGTTGGTGGGGGGAAACCCAAAATTTTATAATCGTCGTTTTTCCGACAGAACCCGCCACAGCCGGGGACCTCACCGTGAGCTTCTTACTCGAAAACTGGATGCTGATCCTCCTGGCGGCCGTCTCCGGTGGCATGTTGATCGCGCCGCAGATGCGAGGTGGCAGCAAGTCCATCACGCCTTCCGAGGCCGTGCGGCTGATCAACCGCGAGAAGGGGGTGCTGATCGACGTGGCCGAACCCAATGAATTTGCGTCAGGCCACGCCGGTGGTGCGCGCAACATTCCCTTTGGCAGCATCGAGGCCAGCAAGGACCTGCCGAGCAACAAGGCGCTGCCCTTGATCCTGATGTGCCCCTCCGGCGCCCGTGCTGGCCGCGCTGCCGGCCTGCTGCGCAAGCTGGGTTACCAGAACGTGCACCCGGTGGCCGGTGGCAACCGCGCCTGGAGCGAAGCCAACCTCCCGGTTGAGAAAAAAGCAGCCTGATGCACCTGGGGCCCTCGCGCGGGGTGCCCCAGCCACTTGAGTGCCCCCCCCCCACTGGAGCCAGCGATGAACGCGGTGAAGATGTACACCACCCAGGTCTGCCCTTTCTGCGTGCGGGCCAAGGCCTTGCTGAAGCAGCGGGGTGTGGGCCATATCGAAGAGATTCGCATCGACACGGACCCCGAGGCCCGCGACGAGATGATGCGCATCACCGGCCGCCGCACGGTGCCCCAGATCTTCATCGGTGACACCCATGTCGGTGGTTGCGACGACCTCATCGCGCTGGACCAGCGTGGTGGCCTGGTCCCCATGCTGGGGTGAGGCCCTGAGGCCACCCGGCGGATAATCCGTCGCGGCGTGTGCAACGGGTTGTGCGCCCGACTCCCGCTGTCCCAGGGCATGATGCCCATTCCTGCCAAGCCGTGCTGCGGCTGGCGCCTATCTCCGCTCACCTCCTCCCATCATGGCTGACAACGACCAGAACCCGGTTTTCAACATCCAACGCATCTACCTCAAGGACTTGTCGCTGGAGCAGCCGAATTCGCCCCAGATCCTGACCGAGCAGGCGCAGCCACACGTGGACATCAGCCTGGGCATGGGCGCCGAGCCGGTGGCCGAGGGCATCGTGGAAGTCACGGTGACGGCCACCGTCACCACCAAGGTCAATGACCAGGTCCTGTTCCTGGTGGAGGCCAAGCAGGCCGGCATCTTCGAGATCCGCAACGTGCCGCAGGACCAGATGCAGGGCATCGTCAGCATCGTCTGCCCGCAGATGATCTACCC
>JBKCUM010000207.1:0-39579 GCA_046318395.1 Rubrivivax sp. | reverse complement strand
ACACGTCGAAGACCTTGGCCAGGTCGGTCACCTCGACCAGCGGCCGTTCGGCCATGTGGGGTGCCGCCGAGCTCATGCCGCCACCTCATTCACCAACCAGCAGGCGGCTCGGTTCGGGCCGGCCGCACGCAGTTCCGGACGCTCGCTGCGGCAGCGGTCGTTGGCCTGCGGGCAGCGCGGGTTGAAGGCGCAGCCCGCGGGAATGGCGTTGAGTCGGGGCATGGATCCGTCGATCTGCAGCAGGCGTTCGCGGTCGTCGTCCATGGACGGGATGGAACCCATCAGACCGGCGGTGTAGGGGTGTTTGGGCCGGTGGATGACCTCGGCCACCGGGCCGATTTCTGCCACACGACCGGCGTACAACACGGCCACGCGGTCGCAGGTTTCGGCGATCACGCCCATGTCGTGCGTGACCAGCATCACCGCAGCGCCGTGGTCTTTGCACAAACGCTTGAGCAAGGCAATGATCTGCGCCTGGATGGACACGTCCAGCGCCGTCGTGGGCTCGTCGGCCACGATCAGCTGCGGCTCGGCCGCCAAAGCCAGCGCGATGACCACACGCTGGCGCATGCCACCGCTGAACTGGTGCGGGTACTGGTCGATGCGCTGCTCGGCCGCCGGGATGCCGGTTTCCTGCAGCAGCTTGATGGCACGCTGGCGCGCTTCCTCCGCGCTCACCGGCAGGTGGGTTTGGATGGTTTCGATGATCTGGCGACCCACGGTGTACAGCGGGTTCAGCGAGGTCAGCGGGTCTTGAAAAATCGCGCCTATCTTGCGCCCGCGGATACGGCGCATCTGCTCATAAGGCAGGTTGTCGATGCGCTGGCCACCCAGCAGGATCTGCCCACCGGCGATGCGGCCAGGCGGTTCCAGCAGGCCGATGATGGCGGCACCGGTCAGCGATTTGCCAGCACCGGATTCACCCACCACGCCCAACACCTCACCGGGCGCGATGTCGAAAGAGATGTCGTCCAGCGCCAGCAGGGTGCCGCGCCGCGTTGGAAATTCCACCCGCAGATTTTTGACTTCGAGGAGGGGAGCAGAAGCAGTCATCTTGTGAGGGCCCAGTTCAGCGCAGGCGCGGGTTGAGCGCATCGCGCAGCCAGTCGCCCAGCAGGTTCACGCTGAGTGCGATCAGCACCAGCATCGCGCCCGGGAAGATGGTGATCCACCATTCCCCGGAGAACAGGAAGTCGTTGCCCACGCGGATCAGCGTGCCCAGCGAAGGTGAGGTGGGCGGCACGCCCACGCCCAGGAAGGACAGCGTCGCCTCGGTCAGGATGGCCGCCGCCACCTGGATGGTGGCCAGCACCAACACCGGGCCCAGCACGTTGGGCAGCACGTGTTTGAACATGATGCGCCAGGGCGCCACGCCGATGACACGCGCGGCCTGCACGTATTCCTTGTTGCGCTCCACCAGGGTACTGCCGCGCACCGTGCGTGCGTACTGCACCCAGCCGGTCAGAGAGATGGCGATGATTAACACACCGAAGGCCAGGGTGTCGTGCGCGTTGGGGAACATCGCGCGGCCCACGCCGTCGATCAACAAGGCCACCAGGATGCTGGGGAACGACAGCATCACGTCGCAGACGCGCATGATGAAAGCGTCAACCTTGCCACCGACGAAGCCGGACAACAGCCCCAGGCCGACGCCGACGATCAAGGACAGCACCACCGAGGCCACGCCCACCAGCAGCGAGATGCGCGCGCCGTACATCAGCGCCGACAGGATGTCGCGGCCCTGGTCGTCGGTGCCCAGCAGGTACTTGCTGCTGCCCTCGGGCATCCAGGCCGGCGGCAGGCGCGCGTCGGCCAGGTCCAAAGTGGTCAGGTCAAACGGGTTGTGCGGCGCAACCCAAGGCGCGAAGGCCGCGCAGAAGATGCAAATGAAGGCGATCAGGGCCGCGCCTATGGCGACCGGCGACGACTTGAAGCTGAACCAGAGGTCGCCGTCCAGGAAACGGGCCAGGCGGCCCGGTGCGGCCCCAGTTGCAGATTTCACAGTGGTGTTCATCTCAGTGGCCCCCCGCCGACTTTTCAATGCGCAGGCGTGGGTCTACGGCGAAATACAGCAGGTCAACCGTCAGGTTGATCAGCACGAAGATCAGGGCGATCAGACACAGGTAGGCCGCCATCACCGGGATGTCGGCGAATTGCACGGCCTGAATGAACAGCAGCCCCATGCCCGGCCACTGGAACACCGTCTCGGTGATGATGGCGAAGGCGATCAGCGAACCCAGTTGAAGGCCGGTGATGGTGATCACCGGCACCAAGGTGTTCTTCAGCGCGTGGCCGAAGTACACGGCACGGTTGTGCAGGCCGCGTGCGCGGGCGAACTTGATGTAGTCGGTGCGCAGCACCTCCAGCATCTCGGAGCGCACCAGGCGCATGATCAGCGCCAGCTGGAACACCGACAACGTGATGCCCGGCAGGATCAGGTGCTTCCAGCCATCGACGGTGAGGAAACCTGTGGTCCAGGAACCCAGGGTGACCACATCACCGCGGCCGAAACTGGGCAAGACCTTGAAGGTCACCGCGAAGACCAGGATCAACAGGATGCCGATCAGAAAGGTCGGCAGCGAGACCCCCAGCAGGGACAACATCATCATCAGTTGCGAGCCCAGCTTGCCTCGCCTCAGCGCGGCGTAGACGCCCAGCGGAATGCCCACGGCCAGCGCGATGAAGGCTGCGGTCAACGAGAGTTCCAAGGTGGCCGGAAAGCGTTCGGCGATCAGGGCCGAGACCTTGCGGCCCTGGCGCAGACTGAGGCCGAACTCACCCTGAACAGCATTGCCGGCAAAGCTGGCGAACTGGACCACAAAAGACTGGTCGAGCCCCAGGTCTTTGCGCAGTTGGTCGCGTTGTTCTTGTGTGGCGTCTTGCCCCAACAAGTTGGTGACCGGGTCGCCCACATACTGGAACAGCATGAAGGCGATGAAGGCCACGGTGACCATCACGACGACGGCCTGGGCCAATCGGCGAAGTATGAAAACGAGCATCGTGTCTCAAGTCAGCTGCGGGTGCAGCAAAAGCTGCTGATGATCCGCAATAAACATGCCGGCAACAAAGGGGGAAACACCAGAATGGTGCACAGCCCTGGGGCTCCCACCCGCGGTCAATGGAAAGTGACGGGGCCATACCAGGTTTCGGCTTGGCCGCCGGTGTTGTCGGTGTCGGTCATCACGGCCACAGCCTGCAGCGGGCCAGGGTCTTCACCAAAAGCACGCTGAAAGTCTTGGCGCAGATCGCGCCGGTGGTCACGCCAGCGCTTCAGCCCGTCGGCACCGGTGTCCAGCACGATCTTGCGAATGCGGTCAGACCTCGGGTTCACCACCACCGAGCCCACAGGCGCGCTGCCGTCAAAGACGTACATCAAGGTGGCATAGGGCGGCGGCTCACCGGTCAAGGCCTGCATCAGTTCGAACTGCATGCGCGTGCGCAGCGGCAACTTGGCCATGTCGCCACCGAAGGCAAACACCACACGCGCCACAGCGTCTTCGCTGCCCACCTGGCGCACGTCGCCACCGGCCAGTGGCTGAGGCACCCACCAAGAGAAACTGACTTCGCCCACATCGGCGGCAGGGCGGCTCAAGCGCTGGCGCAGCAAGCTGGCCGAAGCGTGCGCCTGGGCGAGCACGGCCTGTCGCCCGTCCTTGGACACGGCCTTGTAGCGTGTGGGCGTTTTGCCCGGCAACGTCACCGGCCACCATTCGGCACCCGCCAACTGGACGGCGACAGGCGCCGGCGGCGCGGCGTCGTGCACTGGTGCGTCGCCGTCCTGATCAGCCACAGGCGGCGTCGCACACGACACCAAGCCCAGGACCAACAAACCAACCGCCACCACACGCTGCACCCACATGCCCCCACCCTCGCCGGGGCCAAGCAGCCCGCAAAAAAGAAAGGCCGCCCGGAGGCGGCCTTTGTAGCCGAACAGGGCCTGCACCAGGCAGGCCGCTGCATCAGAAGCTGTGGCGCAGGCCCAGCTCGAAGCCCGTGGAGTTGAAACCACCGGTCTGGCTGGTAGCGGCAGGGCCACCAGTGCCTGCCGTGTAGAACAAACCTGCTTCGTTGTCGATCTTGGAATAGTGCGCGTACACGGCCGTGCGCTTGGACAGGTCGTAAACGTAGCCCACGCCGAACTGCGTGGCCTTGCGCTCAACACCCGAAACGAAGGTCCGGGTGGTTTCGCCGTACGAGGCCTTGAAGTTACCGGCACCCAGAGGCACCAGGACGCCAAAGGAGAAGTTTTGCAACTCGTTCCGGCCTTCTTCGTACTGGCTGAACTGACCCATGACCGTCATGAAGCCAGCGTTGTACGAACCACCGATGTTCATGGCGGTCATGTCGTCCACCATGGTGCCGGTCTTTTCGGTGATGCCGTAGGCCACCGCGACGTTGACCGGACCTGCACCGTAACCGAGGCGACCACCAAAGTACTTGTTGCCCGGCAGCTGGTTTTCACCCGCCGCCACCATGACTTGGCCGTACAGGCCGCCCATGGCGGGCAGGAAGTAACCGACGGAGTTGTTGGCACGCACCAGCGTCTGTGCGGCGCCGAACGGGGCCACGGTTGGCGCGGGCGACATCAGGTTGGTTGCCGAGGCAACACCGTTCGTGCCGAACACGTCAAAGACCGTGTGGTTCCAGAACGTCGGCACGTAGTCGCGACCCAGGCGAACTTCACCGAAGCCACCCAGAAGGCTGACTGTGGACCGACGGTTCCAGCTGGCACCTGCGCTCGATGCGCCGCCGTTGCCGCCGCCTTGCGAACCGATGTCTGCACCCAGGCCGCCTTCGATCCAGAAACCGGCGCGCATGCCGCCACCCAGATCTTCAACACCACGGAAGCCCAAACGGCTGGAGGCGTTGCCGTCAGTGCTGAGCGACTTGATGCTGCCAGCAGAGCCGTTGTCCACGCTGCGCAGAGACGTATCCACCACGCCAAACAGCGTGACCGACGATTGGGCCGAAGCGGCACCGGCGAACGCGGTCAACGCGGCCAGGGCGAGCAGGGATTTTTTCATTGCGACTATCTCCTAGGTTGAACAAGAGGTCCCGATCTGGGAGGCCACCCGGCGAGGGGCTGATCAGGCCAACCTCCTCATCGGAAGTTGGGCGTATTGCACCAGAGCCCCCCTGGGGTTGCAAACGGGCTTTCGACAATTGGCGAAGGGATGTTGCCTGCTTGCAACGCAGACAGGCGCACCCTCGGGCGAACCCTTAGTGGGCTATGCTGATCGGCCGGAAAACACGTCATTCCACCGTCACAAATGACCGTCACCCCACCCGCCGCAGGGGCACGCCGATTGTCCCCGCTGGACCAAGTGATTCAAAGCCTCGACCACGGCTTGCGCACGCTGTCCGGCGCGACACACGCCCGCGAGGCCACCCCCGCTGGCGCAAGCTGCGACACCGAACGTTTGAACGAGGCCGACCGCCGCCTCTCAGGCGCCTTGATGCGGGTGAACCACGTCGGCGAGGTGTGCGCACAAGCGCTCTACCAAGCCCAGGCCCTCACCGCGCGCAGCGCGGCGCTCCGCCAACAGATGCTGGACGCGGCGGCAGAGGAACAAGACCACCTGGCCTGGACCCAGGAACGCCTGTCCGAACTGGGCGACCGCGCCAGCCTGCTGAATCCACTTTGGTACGCCGGGGCCTTTGGCCTGGGTTTGGTGGCTGGCCGCATCGGCGATGCCCACAGCCTGGGCTTTGTGGTGGAAACCGAGCGCCAGGTGGAGCAACACCTGGCAGGCCACCTGGACCGCCTGCCGGCGGCTGATGTGCGGTCACGCGCCATCGTGGCCCGCATGGCGGCGGACGAAGCCCGCCACGCCGATGACGCCACCGCCGCCGGCGCCCAAGCCCTGCCGGCCCCCGTGCGTTGGGCCATGCGCGCAGCAGCCAAGGTGATGACCACCACAGCGCACCACGTTTGAAGTCAGCGCACCGCTGCGGCGGCGCGCCGACCCGGGCCGTCAAACTTCCAAGAGTTCGTAGCCGGTGGTGATCTCGGCGGCCTTGCCCAGCATGATGCTGGCGGAACAGAACTTGTCGTGCGACAACGCAATGGCCCGCTCCACCGCGGCGGCCGGCACGCCTTTGCCACTGACGGTGAAGTGCATGTGGATCTTGGTGAAGACCTTGGGGTCCACCTCGGCCCGCTCGGCCGTCACCTTCACCTGGCACCCCCGCACATCGTGCCGTCCGCGCTTCAGGATCAGCACCACGTCATACGCGGTGCAACCACCGGTGCCGGCCAGCACGGTTTCCATCGGACGTGGCGCCAGGTTGCGGCCACCGCCGTCCGGTGCGCCGTCCATGGTCAACAGGTGACCGCTGCCCGTCTCCGCAGAGAACCCCATGCCGGTGCCCGGCATCCAGTTGATGGTGCATTCCATGTTGTTCGCGCCCCCTTCATGCGCATCAGGCCGGCATTCTGCACAGGTCCGGCGCATTGGAGCGCGGCCTCTACACAAGGGCCCGCAGAGATATTGCACTGCAGCATCAAGCTGCTAGACTGCTTCACATGGATGGCACAGAGGGCCATCCGCCGTTTGTCTCCTCCACCTCCTCAACGGGTGGATTCGACCCGGAACCGCAAGGCTCCGGGTCTTTTTTCGCCTGGGCATGGGCCACGGCCAGCCACGCAGGCTGTGGCGGTGACGCGAATATGATCGCCGGCCGTCCGCACGCACCCACGTCACCCCGCACACCATGGCCGTCTCCACCCGCCCCACCGCAGGCGCGCGCATCGCCGCCGCCTACCTGAAGAAGATCCTGACGGCGCGTGTGTACGACGTGGCGATTGAAACGCCGCTGACGCCTGCGCGCAGCCTGTCCCGGCGCTTGGGCAACACCGTGCTGCTCAAGCGCGAGGACCAGCAGCCGGTGTTCAGCTTCAAGCTGCGTGGTGCCTACAACAAGATGGCCCACCTGACGCCGGAAGCCCTGAAGCGGGGCGTCATTTGCGCGTCCGCCGGCAACCACGCCCAGGGGGTGGCCTTGTCGGCCAAGAAGCTGGGCTGCCGCGCCGTCATCGTGATGCCCGTGACCACGCCAAAGCTGAAGGTCGATGCCGTGGCGGCGCTGGGTGGCGAAGTGCTGCTGCACGGCGACAGCTACACCGACGCCTACCACCACGCGCTGGAGGTGCAGGCCAGCCAGGGGTTGACCTTTGTGCACCCCTTCGACGACCCCGACGTCATCGCCGGCCAGGGCACGGTGGCCATGGAGATCCTGCGCCAGCACCAGGGCCCGTTGGACGCGGTGTTCGTGGCCATCGGCGGGGGCGGCCTGATCAGCGGCGTGGCCGCCTACATCAAGGCCGTGCGGCCCGAGGTGAAGGTCATCGGCGTGCAGACCGAAGACAGCAACGCCATGGTGCAGTCGGTGCGCGCCGGCAAGCGGGTCACCTTGCCCGACGTGGGCCTGTTCAGCGACGGCACCGCGGTCAAGCTGGTGGGCGAAGAAACCTTCCGTGTGGCCAAGGCCCTGGTGGACGACTACGTGGTGGTGGACACCGACGCCGTGTGCGCCGCCATCAAGGACGTGTTCCAGGACACGCGCAGCATCCTGGAACCCGCCGGTGCGCTGGGGGTGGCCGCGGTCAAGCAGTACGTGGAGCAGCACAAGCTCAAGGGCCGGCACTTTGTGGCCATCACCTGCGGCGCCAACATGAACTTCGACCGCCTGCGCTTCGTGGCAGAACGGGCGGAATTCGGCGAACAACGCGAGGCCTTGTTCGCCGTCACCATCCCCGAGGCGCGCGGTTCGTTCAAGCGCTTCTGCGAGGGCATCGGCCCACGCGCGGTGACGGAATTCAACTACCGCATCTCCGACCAGCACCAGGCGCATGTCTTCGTGGGCCTGAGCATCAGCCGGCGCGACGAAGCCGAACGCATCGCACGCCAGTTCCGCAAGCAGGGTTTCGACACCGTGGACCTGACCGGCGACGAACTGGCCAAGGAGCACGTGCGCCACATGGTGGGCGGCCGCTCGGAGCTGGCGGTCGACGAGCGCCTGTTCCGTTTCATCTTCCCCGAACGCCCGGGCGCGCTGATGCGCTTCCTGGCCACCCTGCCCCCGGGCTGGAACATCAGCCTGTTCCACTACCGCAACCAGGGCGCCGACTATGGTCGCATCCTGGTCGGCATGCAGGTGCCGCGCGGCGAAGACGCCGCGCTGCGCGACTTCCTGGCCAACCTGGCCTACCCCTGCGTGGAAGAGACCGACAACCCGGTCTACCGCCTGTTCTTGCGGTGATGCCCGCCCAGATGCCCCGGCACTGAACCTGCCTCGTTACACTCAAAGCCATGTCCAGCGGCCGTTCCCTCGTCACCCCCACCTCCAACCCCTTGCTGGAGCGTGCCCTGCAAGACAAGCTGGCGCGTCGGCATGGTCTGTCGGGCCATTTGGGTGAGCTGGAGCCCTTGGCCATGCGCCTGGGCATGATGCAAAACACGCTCAAGCCCCAGTTTCGCCACCCCCAGTTGCTGGTGTTTGCCGCGGACCACGGCTTGGCCGTGGACGGCCTGCAGGCGCCGCACCAGCCGCACACCCACGACACCGTCGTGCGCTTGCTCACCAACCAGCTGCCGCTGTCGGTGTTCGCGCGCAGCCAGCAGATCGATTTCGCCGTGGTCGACTGCGGCCTGGCCGAGAACCTGCCGGCCCACGAACGCCTGCAGATGCGCAAGATCGCCTACGGCACGCGCAACGCCCGTGTGACGGCGGCCATGAGCGTGGAGCAAGCCCACGCCGGCATGCGCGCCGGCATGGAGATCGGCGACAAACTGCGCGGCAACATGACCATCTGCGCCGGTTTGGGCGTCGGTGCCGACCAGAGTGCGGCCCTGGTGCTGTCGCGGCTGACCGATTCGCCAGTGCGCGACCTGCTGCTCACCGGCCCGCAGATGAACGCCGACGACCTGGCGCACCAACTCGTCATCGCCCAGGGCGCGCAGGGCCGCCACCGCGACATCACCGACCCGGTGGAAGTGCTGGCCGCCTTCGGCGGCTTCGAAGTGGCGGTGATGGTGGGTGTGATGCTGATGGCCGCCAGCAAGCGCCACCTGTTGATGGTGGACGGCATGCCGGCCTGCGCTGCGCTGATGCTGGCGGCCCGCATCGCCCAGCCCGTCACCGACTACTGCGTGTTCTGTCGCAGCCACGGCCGGCGCAACCTGGACCAGGCGCTGAACCTGTTCCGCGCTTCTGCCCTGCTGGAGCTGGGACTGGACAGCCTGGACGGCACCGGCGCCACGCTGGCCTGGCCGCTGATCCGCAGTGCCGCGGCGTTGCTGACGGATGTGGCCGATGGGGAAGACCCCGGCCCCTCGCTGCCGCAATCGCTGCAAGACCCGAACGAGGCGCTGCCGCCTTCCCTGTTCGGCTCCGAAGCCCTGTACTGAGCCCGCTGCGCCTGGGCCGCAGGCGCGCCCAGCGTCTCGCCCTGACGCGGCCCTTCAGCGCAAGCCGTTCAACCAGAGCCGTTCGACGCGCACGTTCACTGGGTAGGCAGACCGCCGTTGTTGTTGCCCTGCGGCCCGGCCGGGCCGTCGGGCCCCGGTGCTGCCGGCTGTAGGTTGGGCGGCGGCGGCACCCGCGGCGGCACATAACCCGGACGGCCCGGCTGCGGCACCAAACCGCCCGCCGCAGGTGCCACACCCCCCGGCATGCCGCCCCCCGGCCCAGCGCCGCCCGGCGCCATCGCCAAGGCGGGCAACTGGCCGGTGGCGGCGGGCGGCAAGGCGGCCACGCTCAGGGCGACGGTGGCGGCGCCGCCACGCGGGCCCAACTGGGCGCCACGCTGGGCCACGGACTGCAGCACCGTGTCGCCTTCCACCACCGCACCGACGCGGAACGTCTTGGGCACCCGTCCGTCGATGGCGATCACCGCCACGCCGGCATCCCCGGGCGATTGCGGCGCCACCACGCCCACCAGTTGAAAACGTGCAGAAGCCGGCGGGGCTTCGGCCACCGGCGCCACCGCGTCGGCGCCCAACAGCCGGGAGAGGTCGCCCTGCGGCGGCGGGGCCGCGGCCACCACCTGCGCCTGGGGCGGCACCGGCAACGGGCGCACGGCCAGCTTCAGGGCCCAGAAGCCCGCCACGCCGGCCACCGCGGCCCACAGCCCGAAGGCCCACCATTTCGCTTGCATGCGGACGATTATGATTGATCGAATCTTTCCAGCCCGGACCCCGCATGCTCCCCCAACGCGCCATGTTCCTCCGCCGTCCCCTGCGCAGCCGCCGCCGCGGTTTCACGCTGATCGAGATCATGGTCGTCCTGGTCATCCTGGGCGTGATGGCCGCGCTGATCGTGCCCAACCTGCTGGACCGCACCGACGACGCGCGCGCCACCGCCGCGCGCACCGACATCAGCAACCTGATGCAGGCGCTGAAGCTGTACAAACTGGACAACCAGCGCTTTCCCACCAGCGAACAAGGCCTGGACGCCCTGGTGCGCAAGCCCACCAGCGGCCCGGCCCCGGTGAACTGGAAGACCTACGTGGAAAAGCTGCCCAACGACCCCTGGGGCAAGCCCTACCAGTACCTGAACCCGGGCGTGAAGGGCGAGATCGACGTCTTCAGCTATGGCGCCGATGGCCAGCCGGGCGGTGAAGGCAAGAATGCCGACATCGGCTCCTGGCAGTAAGCCGCGTCTGCACGCCGCCAGCACCGCAGGCCCGGCCGGGCCTGTGCACCGGCTGCGCCGCGCGGCGGCGCGGGGCTTTACCTTGATCGAAGTGCTGGTCGTGGTGGCCATCGTGGCACTGGGCGCAGCGTTGGTCACGCTGTCGATGCGCGAGCCCGCCGACACCCAGCTGGAAATGGAAGCTGTTCGGCTGGGGGCACTGTTGGAGCAGGCGCGCACCGAAGCGCGTGCCGGCGGTTACGCCGTGCAGTGGGTGCCGGCGGCCGGGGACGCCGCGTCGCCAGAAGGTTTCAAGTTCCTGGGCCTGCCCACACGTCAGGCCTTGCCCACGCGGTGGCTGAACGCCGAGGTGCGCGCCGAAGTGGTGGGCGCACGCCAGGTGCGGCTGGGGCCTGAGGCCATCCTGCCGGCCCAGCGCATCGTGCTGCGGCTGGGCGATCGCCGGCTCGAACTGGCCACCGACGGCCTGTCGGCCTTCGCCATCGCCAACACCACGGCCACCCCATGAACAAACGGCCGCAGGCCCGCCGGGGCTTCACCCTGGTGGAAGTGCTGGTGGCGCTGGCCATCGTGGCCGTGGCCCTGGCCGCGGGCATGCGCGCGGCCAGCGCGCTGACCGACAACGCCCAGCGGCTGGCCGACGTCAGCGCCGCCCAATGGTGCGCAGAAAACCAGCTGACCAACCTGCGTTTGGCGCGCAGCCTGCCCGGCATCGGCGAAGCCAGCTTCGACTGCGAGCAGCTGGGCCGCAGCTACAAGGGCCTGCTGAAGACACAAGGCACACCCAACCCGAACTTCCGGCGCGTCGACGCCGTGGTCAGCGACGCCAACGACCGGCCGCTGCTGACCCTGTCCACCGTGATGTCCAGGAACTGACATGCCGGCGCACCGCATCCCAAGCTGGCACGCCATGCCCAAACGCCGCGTGGGCGGCTTCACGCTGGTGGAAGTGCTGGTCACGCTGGCCATCATGGCCGTGCTGGCCGGCCTGGCCTGGCGCGGCGTGGACGGCATGCTGCGCAGCCGCGAAGCCAGCCAGGCCGCGGTGGAAAAAACCGCCCGGCTGAACACCGTGCTGGCCCAGTGGCAGCAAGACCTGGCCGCGGTGGTGAACACCGGCACCGTGCCACCGATGAACTTCGACGGCCAGAGCCTGCTGCTCACCCGGCGGACCGAACAAGGCGTGGCCCTGGTGGCCTGGGCGCTGCGCAGCGGCACCTGGCAGCGCTGGGTCAGCCCGGGCACCACACGCGCCCAGGTGCTGCAGGAACACTGGCTCGCCGCGCAGCAGCTGCAGGGTGCCGAGCCCGGGCAGCTGACGCTGCTGACCAACGTCAGCGAGTGGCAGCTGTACTACTACCGCGGCAACGCCTGGAGCAACGCCCAGAGCAGCGCCGGCACCGTGGCCGTCGCGCCCGCACCGGGGGCCAGCGCACCGGCCGCGGTGCAGAACCCGCTGCCCGACGGCGTGCGCATGGTGCTGAGCCTGCCCGAAGGCAAGCTCACGCGCGACCTGGCCATGGGCCCCCGATGACCATGCGCACCACCAGACACCGCCCCGCCCAGCGCGGCATGGCCTTGCTGCTGGCCATGGTCATCCTGACGCTGGTGGCCACGCTGGCCGCGGGCATGGTGTGGCAGCAGTCGCGCGCGGTGCAGATCGAAGCGGCTGAACGCGCCAGCAGCCAGGCCGGCTGGATCCTCACCGGCGCGCTGGACTGGGCTCGCCTGATCCTGCGCGAAGACCAGCGCAACGGCGGGGCCGACCACCTGGGCGAGCCCTGGGCCACGCCCTTGGCCGAAGCACGCCTGTCCACCTTCCTGGCCGCCGACCAGAACAACAACGCCGACAGCGGCCCCGAGGCCTTTCTGTCGGGTGCCATCGAAGACGCGCAGGCCCGCTACAACCTGAACAACGTGCTGGACGGCGATGGCAAGGTGCAGCCGGTGGAACTGGCCGCGCTGCAACGCCTGTGCAACGCCGCCGGCGTGCCCACCGACACCGCCGGCCGCATCGCCGATGGACTGCGCCAGGCCCGGGCCGGTGCCACCGACGGCAACGATGCGCCGCTGGCCGTGCCCGACGTGGGCCAGCTCACCTGGCTGGGCCTGGACGCGGCCACGGTGGCCCGCCTGGAGCCATTCTTGGTGCTGCTGCCCCAGGCCACGCCGGTCAACCTGAACACCGCCCCGCGCGAAGTGCTGGTGGCCGCGATCGACCAGCTGGACCTGGCCACGGCCGAACGCCTGGTGCAACAGCGCCAGCGCGACCCCTTCGACAAGCTGGAGGACGTCGAAGCCCAGCTGCCGCAGAACATGAAGCCCGACCCCAAACGCGCCGGTGTCAGCAGCAGCCACTTCTACGTTTACGGCCGCTTGCGCCTGGAAGACCGCGTGCTGCAGGAACGCTCGCTGATCGAACGCCGCGGCGGCGGCGGCAGCGGTTCCGACGTGGTCGTGCTGCGCCGCGAACGCCAACACCTGCAGCCAGGGGGGGGCCAATGAAACGCCACCCCCTGCCCACCACCCAGGCCCCCTGCGGGCCACAGCCACAATAGCGGCCCATGGCCCTCCTCGTCATCTTCGTTCCTCCCCGGCCGCGCCTGGCCGCGCGCGCCAGCGGCGAACCCGCGCCCGCCACCCGGCCGGCCCAGGAATTCGCCTACGTGCTCAGCCAGGACGGCCGCACGGTGCTGACCAGCGGACGGGCCAGCCCAGCCACGCTGCCGCCGGCCGAACAGGTGGTGGCCGTGCTGGCCGACGCCGACGTGGCCTGGCAGCGCATCACCCTGCCCAAAGCCCCGCCGGCCCGGCTGCGCGCGGCCTTGGTGGGCGTGCTGGAAGAAGCCTTGCTCGACGACGACGAGGCCCTGCACTTCGCCCTGCCACCCGAGGCGGCCGCTGGCCAGCCGACCTGGGTCGCCGTGGTGCACAAACCCTGGCTGCAGGCCACGCTGGCCGCGCTGGAAGTCAACGGCCGGGTGGTGGAAAAGGTGCTGCCGGCCGGCCAGCCGCTGCCCGAAGACGCTGCCGCGCAGGGCCGCTTCTGGCAGGCCGACGGCGAGGACAGCCCGCTGCAACTGGCGTGGTCGCACCGCGACGGCCACCAGGTGCTGGCCTGCCAGGGCGGCCTGGCGCGCGCCTTGCTGGCCGCAGAAACCACCGCCGACCGGCCCTCACCCCGGTTCACCGCCAGCCCGGCTGCCGCGGGTGCCGCCGAAGCTTGGTTGGGCGCGCCGGTGGGTGTGCTGGGCGACCATGACCGCGCGCTGGCCACCGCCGCCAGCGGCTGGAACTTGCGCCAATTCGACCTGGCGCCGCGCCACAAGGGCACCCTGGCCCTGCGCGACGCCTGGCGCCAACTGCGCAGCCCGGCCTGGCGCCCGGTGCGCTGGGGGCTGGCCACCCTGGTGCTGGTGCAACTGGTCGGCCTGAACCTGTGGGCCTGGCGCCAGCAAGCCCAGGTGCAGGCCAAGCAGGCGGCCATGACGCAGCTGCTGCGCGAAGCCCACCCCGGCGTGCGCGCCATCATCGACCCGCTGGCGCAGATGCAGCGCGAGAGCGAACGCCTGCGCGCGGCCGCCGGCCGCACCGGCGAGGCCGACCTCGAAACCCTGCTGGGCGCCGCCGCCAGCGCCTGGCCCGACGGCCTGGGCCCCGTGCAGTCCCTGCGCTACGACAGCGGCCGGCTGACCCTGGCCGCGCCCGGCTGGGCCGAGGCCCAGCTCACCCCCTTCCGCGACCGCCTGCGCCCGGCCGGCTACCGCGCCGAACTGGACCAGGGCCGCGTGGTGCTGAGCCCAGGCCGCGACGAAGGCCCGGGCCCCGCCGGCACCCCCGGTGCACCGCCGCCCCCGCCCCCCCGGAGCCCCGCATGAACGAACGCAGCCTTGCCTCCAGCACCGCCGGCGGCCCCTCCACCCAGGCACGACAGGCGCTGAAGACCTGGTGGTCGGGCCTGGCGGTGCGCGAACGCCGCATGGTCGCCATGGCGGGCCTGGTGCTGGGCCTGGCCCTGGTGTGGGCCGTGGCCGTGGGCCCGGCGCTGCGCACCCTGCGCACGGCACCGGCCCAGCTCGACCAGTTGGACGCCCAACTGCAGACCATGCAACGCCTGGCCCTGGAAGCCCGCGAACTGCGCAACCTGCCCCCGGTGAACCTGGCCCAGAGCGCAGAAGCCCTGAAGGCCGCCAGCGACCGCCTGGGCGAGGGCGCCAAGCTCAATGTGCAAGGCGACCGCGCGGTGCTGACGGTCAGCAACCTGGGCACGCAGGCCCTGCGCGACTGGCTGGCCGAAGTGCGCAGCGGCGCCCGCGCCCGCCCGCTGGAGGCCAACCTCACACGCGGTGCCAGCGGCTACAGCGGCACCATCGTGCTGGCCTTGGGAGGCGGCGCCTGAACGCGCCCGCCGGCAAGTGCCCATGAACCGCCGCACCGCACTGCCCACCGGCCGCTACCGCGGCCTGTTGGCGCTGGCCCTGCTGCTGGGCGCCACCGCGGCCTTGGTGGCTTTTGCGCCGGCCCAGTGGCTGGCCAGCGCCGTGGCCTCGGCCACCGGTGGCAGCTTGCTGCTGGCCGAAGCCCGCGGCACCGTGTGGTCGGGCAGCGCGATGCCTGTGCTGACCGGTGGCGCCGGCAGCCAGGACGCCGCCGCCCTGCCCGGCCGCCTGGGCTGGCGCCTGGGCCTGGGCCGCGACGGCCTGGCCATGCACCTGCAGCAGGCCTGCTGCATCCGCGGCGAAATCAGCCTGAAGCTGTCGCCGCGCTGGAACGGCTTGAAGCTCAGCCTGCCCGGCGGCGGCGAAGGCGCACCGCCGGTGTTGCTGGGCCAGTGGCCAGCGGCCTGGCTGTCGGGCCTGGGCACGCCCTTCAACACCTTGCAGCTGGGCGGCTGGTTCAGCCTGTCCAGCCAGGCGCTGACGCTGGACAGCGCCGGCGGCCGCTGGACCCTGCAAGGCCAGGGCACGCTGGCCTTGCACGACGTGTCGTCCCGCGTGTCCACCCTGCCCGCGCTGGGCAGCTGGCGCGTGGTGCTGCAAGGCGGCGCCGCCGGCACCTCGCCGCGCCTGCAATTGCTGACCGACCGCGGTCCCCTGCACCTGCAAGGCCAGGGCGAGTGGTCGGCCAACGGCCGCCTGCGTTTCCGCGGTGACGCGCGGGCCGAACCCGGCACCGAATCCGCCTTGAACAACCTGTTGAACATCATCGGCCGCCGTCAGGGCACGTTGGCCGTCATCACGATCGGATGAGCATGCGCCTCCCGCACCACCAACCCCTCGTCTGCGCCCTCGTGGCCGCCAGCCTGCTGACCCCCACGCTGCCGGCCCTGGCCCAGGTGCCCACCAAGCCCACCCCGCCGGCCAAGGCCGCGCCCAAGCGCAGCGCGCCGGTGACGGTGAACTTCGTCAACGCCGACATCGAAGCCGTCACGCGCGCCTTCGCGGCCATGATCAACCGCCAGATCGCCGTCGACCCCCGCGTGAAGGGCCAGATCACCGTCTACAGCGAACAGCCGCAAAGCGTGGCCGAGGCCTACCAGAGCTACCTGATCGCGCTGCGTGGCCTGGGCTTCGCGGTGGTGGACGGCGGTGGCCTGCTGAAGGTGGTGCCCGAGGCCGACGCCAAGCTGCAGACCGGCACGGTGACGGTGACGGAAGCCGGCGCCAGCGGTGGCAGCGGCGTGAAGGGCGACCAGGTCATCACGCAGATCTTCCAGCTGCGCTACGAAAACCCCAACAACCTGGTGGCCGTGCTGCGCCCGCTGATCAGCGCCAACAACACCATCAACGCCAACCCGGGCAGCAACTCGCTGGTCATCACCGACTACGCCGACAACCTGCAGCGCCTGGCCAAGATCATCACCGCGCTCGACCAACCCAGCGCCACCGACCTGGAAGTGGTGCCGCTGCAGCACGCCGTGGCCGCCGACCTGGCGCCGCTGGTGCAGCGCCTGGCCGAGAGTGGCAACACCGCGGCCGTGCCCGGCGCGGCGGCGGGTGCCGGTGGCACCACCGTGGTGGCCGACGCCCGCAGCAATTCGCTGATCATCCGCGCGCCCAATGCCGCGCGCCTGGCCAACGTGCGCGCCACCATCGCCAAGCTGGACCGCCCCACCGCGGGCGTGGGCCCCAACGGCGGCCTGTGGGTGGTGCACCTGCGCAACGCCGACGCCGTGAAGCTGGCCACTGTGTTGCGCGCGGCCTTTGGTACCGCGGGCGGCAGTGGCGGTGGCAGCACGGGCAGCGCCGGCGTGACGGCCCCGCAGGCCCAGGTGGCCCAGCAAGCCTCGGCGCTGAATCCCCAAGGCGGTGGCAACAGCGCGGCCTCGGCCCAGGCCCCGGCGCCGGTGCAGGCCTCGGGCCCGCCCACGACGGGCGGCTTCATCCAGGCCGACCCGGCCACCAACTCTCTGATCATCACCGCGCCAGAACCGCTGTACCGCCAGGTGCGCACCATGATCGACCAGCTGGACTCGCGCCGCGCGCAGGTCTACATCGAGAGCATGATCGTCGAGGTGTCGGGCGACAACGCCGCCGAAGTCGGCTTCCAGTGGCAAGGCCTGCTGGGCCAGAGCGGCGACAAGACCGGCCTGTACGTGGGTTCCAACCTGCCCACCAGCACCGCGCCGGGCATCCTGGCGTTGTCGCAAACGCTGGCCGGCACCGGCACCACGCTGCCTGGCAGCGGCCTGAACATCGGCCTGCTGCAGAACTACGGCGGCGTGTACGCGCTGGCCGCGGTGGCGCGGCTGCTGCAAACGCAGAGCAACACCAACATCGTCAGCACCCCGAACCTGATCACGCTGGACAACGAAGAGGCCAAAATCGTGGTGGGCGAGAACGTGCCCTTCATCACCGGCCAGTACACCAACAGCGGCACCTCGACCAGCAGCCCGTTCCAGACCATCGAGCGCAAGGACGTGGGCATCACGCTGCGCATCCGCCCGCAGATCGGCGAAGGCGGCACGGTGCGCATGGTCATCTACCAAGAACAAAGCAGCGTCAACAGCACGGCCACCGTGGGCACCAGCAACGCCGGCCCGTCCACCACCAAGCGCAGCATCGAGTCGCAGGTGGTGGTGGAAGACGGCCAGGTCATCGTGCTGGGCGGCCTGGTGCAAGACGGCTACGAGGAGACCAAGTCCAAGGTGCCGCTGCTGGGCGACATCCCCGTGCTGGGCGCGCTGTTCCGCAGCGAAAGCCGGCAGAAGAAACGCACCAACCTGATGGTCTTCCTGCGCCCGGTGGTGATGCGCGACGCCGACAGCGTGGGCAAGCTCTCGGCCGACCGCTACGACCAGATCCGCGGCGTGCAACAAGGCGCCCAGCCCAGCAAGAGCTACTTCATGCCCAACGGCGCGCCGGTGCTGCCGCCCTCGCAGCAGCCCGGCCAGGTGCCGGGCCTGCAAAGCGCGCCCATCCCGGTGCAGCCGGCCCCGCCTGTGAAAGCGCCGCAGATGGCCGACCCCGCCAACCCGGCCGTGGTGACCACCCCGGTCAGCCCACGCTGAAGCCCCGGCTTCGCACCGCACCACGCCCACCGCCCACGCTGAAGGTCAGCCCCCGCCATGTCGGCCCGCCACCCCCTGCCCTACGCCTTCGCCAAGGCCCACACCCTGCTGCTGGAAGACGACGGCCAGCAGCTGCTGTTGTGGGCCGCTGAAACCACGCCGCCCTCGGCGCTGTCGGAAGTGACACGTTTGTTCGACGTGCAGGCTTTCGAACGCGAGGCCGCCGCCACGCTGGGCCAGCGCATCGCCGCGGCCTACGCCGGCGGTGAAAGCAGCGCCGCCGCCGTCATCGGCGAGGTGGAAAGCGGCGTCGACCTGAGCCGCATGATGCAAGAGCTGCCGGCGGTGGAAGACCTGCTGGAAGCCGCCGACGACGCGCCCATCATCCGCATGCTGAACGCGCTGCTGACGCAGGCCGCGAAAGACGGCGCGTCGGACATCCACATCGAACCGTACGAGCGCAGCAGCGCCGTGCGTTTCCGCGTGGACGGCACGCTGCGCGAGGTGGTGCAGCCCAACAAGGCGCTGCACGCGGCGCTGATCAGCCGGCTGAAGATCATGGCCGAGCTCGACATCTCTGAAAAGCGCCTGCCGCAGGACGGCCGCATCTCGCTGCGCATCGGCGGCCGGGCCATCGACGTGCGCGTGAGCACCCTGCCCAGCAGCCACGGCGAACGTGCCGTGCTGCGCCTGCTGGACAAGAGCGAAAGCAAGTTCACGCTGGAAGGCCTGGGCATGAGCGGCGACGTGCTGCAGCGCTTCCAGCGCCTGGTGCAGCAGCCGCACGGCATCGTGCTGGTCACCGGCCCCACGGGTTCGGGCAAGACCACCACGCTGTACGCCAGCCTGGGCCAGGTGGACACCAGCACCACCAACGTGCTGACCGTGGAAGACCCGGTGGAATACGAGCTCACCGGCATCGGCCAGACGCAGGTGAACGCGAAGATCGACCTGACGTTTGCGAAGGCGCTGCGCGCCATCCTGCGGCAAGACCCCGACGTCATCATGATCGGCGAGATCCGCGACCACGAAACCGCGCAGATCGCCATCCAGGCCAGCCTGACCGGCCACCTGGTGCTGGCCACGCTGCACACCAACGACGCGCCCAGCAGCGTCACCCGCCTGATCGACATGGGCGTGGAGCCCTTCCTGCTGAGCAGCACCCTGCTGGGCGTGCAGGCCCAGCGCCTGGTGCGCAAGCTGTGCGGGCACTGCAAGCGGCAAGACGGTGAAGGCCATTGGCACCCGGTGGGCTGCGAGCACTGCAGCCACACCGGCTACAAGGGCCGCACCGGCGTGTACGAGCTGATGGTGGTGGACGACGCGATGCAGGGTCTGATCCACAACCGCGCCGCCGAACAAGACCTGGTGGCCGCCGCCCGCGCCGCCGGCCTGCGCAGCATGCGCGAGGACGGCGAGCGCCTGGTGCGCGAGGGCATCACCTCGATGGAAGAAGTGATCCGCGTGACGCGGGACTGAGCCCGAAACCCATGCCCGCCTACCGCTACGAAGCCCTGGACACCGCCGGAAAGGCCAGCAATGGCCTGCTGGACGCCGACAACGTGCGCGCTGCGCGCAGCCAGCTGCGCACGCGTGGCCTGGTGCCGCTGAACGTGGTGGCCGTGGCCGCCAGCGGCACCGGCAGCGACCAGGGTGTGCAGGCCTTCAAGCGCCGCGTGTTCGACAGCGCCGGCCGCACGGTGTGGACACGCCAGCTGGCAGGCCTTGTGGGGTCCGGCCTGCCGCTGGAGCGCGCGCTGACCGCGCTGGCCGACGAAGCCGACGCCCCGGCCCAGCGTGAACTGCTGGCCCATTTGAAGAGCGAGGTGAACGCCGGCAGCCCCTTCGCGCGCGCGCTGGGCACGGCGCCGCGCGAGTTCGACGAGGTCTACCGCGCCGTGGTGGCCGCGGGTGAACAAAGCGGCGCCCTGGGCGCGGTGCTGGAGCGTCTGGCCGACGACCTGGAAGCCCAGCAGCAGCTGCGCGGCAAGCTGATTGGCGCCATGCTGTACCCGGCCATCGTGTCGCTGATCGCGTTCGTCATCGTCATCTTCTTGGTGACCTACGTGGTGCCGCAGGTGGCCTCGGTCTTCGTCAACACCAAACGCAGCCTGCCCTTCCTGACCGTGGCGATGATGGCCACCAGCGACTTCGTGCGCCACTGGGGCTGGCTGATGGCCCTGGGCGGCGTGGGTGCGGTCTCGGGTTTCTTGTTTGCGCGGCGCAACGAGGCTTTCCGCGTCAGCACCGACGCCAGCTTCCTGAACCTGCCGGTGGTGGGCCGCTTGGTGCGGGGCTACAACGCCGCCCGGTTCGCCAGCACGCTGGCCATGCTGGCCGGCGCCGGGGTGCCCATCCTGAAAGCCTTGCAGGCCGCGGCGGAGACCCTGGGCAACCGCGCCATGCGCGCCGACGCGCTGGACGCCCTGGTGCAGGTGCGTGAAGGCGCGCCGCTGGCCAGCGCGCTGGCCGGCAAAAAACGTTTTCCGGGCCTGCTGGCCATGTTCGCCCGCCTGGGTGAACAAACCGGCCAGCTGCCGGTGATGCTGGGGCGCGCCGCCACCCAGCTGGGCACCGAAGTTCAGCGCCGCGCGCTGGCGCTGGCCACGGTGCTGGAGCCCTTGCTCATCGTGGGCATGGGCTTGGTCGTCATCACCATCGTGCTGGCGGTCTTGCTGCCCATCATCCAGCTCAACACCTTCGTGCGCTGAAGCCGCTGGCGCCAGGCCGGGCCGCCGGCCCGCGGCGCCGGCCTGCCCAGCACGGCCGGCGTGGCCGGCAGGTCTTCGGCAAAAGCCTCGCTGCGCCAGGCGCTGGCCGGCTCTGCGCCGTGCTGCAGCCACGGGGCCATGGCCACGGTGTCGCGGAAACCGTCGTGGTCGGACACCGGGTTGGCGGCCAGTTCTGACAACAGGGCGGCGGGCAGGTAGCTCATGGGTGTCTCCTGGGCAGCAGGGTGACGGGGTTTCGATTTTGGTGATTCACTGTCGCAGAACTGCGTGACAGCGTTGCGTCGGTCGCGTGTGAAGACGTATCGGCGCCGTGGTTTCTGCCGGCCGCTGGCGGCGCCGCGCAGCCGGTGGCCCAGCGCAGCGGGCCGGCTTCGGCGCCCCGTGGAGGGCGGTCGGCAGGGCGTTCAGTACACATCGGCCAACCCCACCGAAGCGCCGCCGCGCCGCACCGTGCCCTTGCCCGACTGTTTGCCGGCGTACATGGCGGCGTCGGCCCGGCGCAACAGTGCGGCGGCGTCCTGGCCGTCCAGCGGGGCCAACGCGAAGCCCACGGTCAAGCCCACGTGGCAGCGTGTGCCGTCCACCTCGAAGGCCTGCTTGAAGGCCGCCACCAGCTTGCGCCCCAGTTGCCAGGCTTCAGGCTCGCCGGGCAGGTCGCGCGCCAGCACCACGAATTCGTCACCGCCCAGGCGGGCCACGACGTCGCGGTGGCGCAGTTCCAGCCGCAGGCGCTGGGCCACCTGCCTCAACAAGGTGTCGCCCGCCTCGTGGCCCAAGCGGTCGTTGACGGCCTTGAAGCCGTCCAGGTCCAGCAGGTAGACGGCCAGCACATGGCGGGCACCGGCACTGGGCAGGGCCGCTTGCAACGCCTGTTCCAGCCCGCGGCGGTTGGGCAGGCCGGTCAGCGGGTCGGTGTAGGCCAGGGTCTGCAGCAGTTCGCGCTCGCGCGCGGCACGCTCGGCCACCGCGCGGGCCTGTTCGTTGCGCAGGCCCAGCACGCGCAACCACATCATGGCCTCGAACATCGAGGCCAGTTGGAAGGCGTGCTGCGTGTACGGGTCAGAGTCCACCCAACCGCGCAGCAGGGCGGCCATCACCGCCACCCCCAGCAGGTACACGCCCCAGCCGGCGAACAGGTAAGGCGCCGCCGGGTCGCCTTGCTGGCGCCAGCGCACCCAAGCCACCCGCACGGCCAACACCACAGGGGTGGGGCCCATCACCGTGGCGACGATGTGGGCCTGGCGGTAGCTCAGCACACCCAGCACGAACAACAGGGCCACCGCCACCGCCAGCAAGGCGCCCGCCCACATCACCTGGGCCAGACGCGGGTAGAGCGCGCGCACATCGAGCAGGCGCTCCACCAGCGGCAAACCGCCGGCCAGGCCCAGCAGCACGGCCAGCGGCGCCACGTGGCTGGTCAGCCAGGCGTGGTGGGGCCACAGGTACCGGGGCGCGAGGCCGTGGTACGCGAAGAAGAACAGCGCAATGCCGGCCACCGTCACCGCGTAGTACAGGTGCATGGCGTCGTGCGTGCTGCGCCAGTGCGCCAGTGCGCCAGCGCCTACATCATCATGCACAGGGCGATGCCGGCGGCCAGGCCCTGCAGCAGCTGGAAGCGCGCTTCGCTGGCGACGTAACGCTCGTGCTTCTGCAGCGACACCGGCAGGATCAGGGTGCCCAGGGTCTCGGCGCGCATCCACACCTCGACCTGCGAACCCGGGGTCAGGTCCAGCGGCAGCGCGTGGGTGCGCGCCGGCATGTGGCGCTCGGCGTAGGGCACGTCATCGCCCAGCCGGGCCTCGGTGAGCACCACGCCGCGCTGCACGATGAAGACGTCCAGCCGGTCCAGCGGGGGGTAGTCGATGTCCAGCAGCCAACGGCCATCGTCGTCGGCGGCCACGCTCAAGGCCAGACGGAACCAGACGCCTTCGGTCCGCACGCCCAGGTTGCCGCGCGGCGTTCGGGGCGCGCGGAAATCGTCCAGGCGGCGCATGGCCTGGAACAGGTCCATGCGGCCAGCGTCCTCGGGCAGCACCTGCAGGGCCTTCCAGGCGTCGACCACCGGCTGCCGACCGTCCAGGTGCAAGGCCGGCCCTGGCGCTTCAGCGGCGGTGGGGGTGTCGGACCACGCCGCGGTGGCACCCAGCAAACCGCACAGCAGCCACAGCAGCGCCAACGGCCACCGCCAGCGCGCCGGCCACGCCGCCCGGCCCGGCGCCGACCGCCTGCCGACAGCTTGGAAGTGAACGGGGAGAGGCGGGGCGCACATGGTGGTTCATCGACACATCGGCCAAGTGGCCGAAGACTTGAGCGCACCACCCACCACGTTGAGGCACTGCCCTGGGCCAACGGGCCGCGACACAATGGGCCATGCGCCAGCGTCAACCCCTGTCTCGCCACCGCCTGACTTCGGTCGGCACCCCGCCACCCCGGCCCCGCCCAAGAGGCGCCCACGCCCACACCCAGGCCCTGCAGGCCTGGCTGTGCGGCCTGGGCGCGCTGGCCGGCCTGTGGTGCGCTGTGCCCGGGGCTCGGGCGCAGGGGTCGGTTACCTTGGCACCGGCCGCCGTGCCTGCCGACGCAACCGCCGGCGCTGCGGTGCCGACCGCCGCCCCCGCGCCCACCCGGACGCGCCCCCGCGTGGGCCTGGTGCTGGGGGGTGGTGGGGCCCGCGGCGCGGCCCACATCGGGGTGCTGGAGGTGCTGGAACAGATGCACGTGCCGGTGGACTGCGTAGCCGGCACCAGCATGGGCGCGTTGGTCGCAGGCGCCTGGGCCGCGGGGCTGACGCCCGGGGCCATGCGGGCCGAACTGGCGCTGGCCGATTGGGCCGACATCTTCCAGGACAACCCCGACTACACCGAACTGAACCTGCGCGCGAAGCGGCTGAACCAGCGCTTCCTGCCGGGCACGGAAAGTGGCGTGAGCCTGGAGGGGGTGGTCACGCCGCCGGGGGTGGTGGCCGGGCAGAAGATCAAGCTGTTCTTCAACCAGCTGGTGCGCGCCGACGCCGGTGAACGCGACATCGCCCGGCTGCCACTGCCGCTGAGCATCATCGCCACCGACATCGGCACCGGCGAACGCGTGGTGCTGCGCGAAGGCAGCCTCACCCAGGCCATGCGCGCGAGCATGTCGGTGCCCGGGCTGATGGCGCCGCTGGTGTTGAACGGCCGCAAGCTGGTCGACGGTGGCCTGGTGGACAACCTGCCGGTGCGCGAGGTGCGCGAGCGCTGCGCGGCCGACGTGGTGATCGCGGTCAACGTGGGCTCGCCGCTGTTGCGCGCCGACGAGGTGTCGGGCCTGCTGACGGTGTCGGCCCAGGTCATCGCGCTGCTCACCGAGCAAAACGTGCAGCAGAGCAAGGCCACGCTGGGCACGGGCGATGTCTACATCCAACCCGACCTGAACGGCCTGACCGCCGCCGACTTCAACCGCCACCGCGAAGCCGCGGACCGCGGCCAGGCCGCCGCCCAGGCCCAGGCCACGGCCCTGGCCCGGTTGGCCGTGCCGGCCGCCGAATACCTGCAGTGGCGCCGCCGCCTGGCCGACCACCGGCCCGAACAGCCGCGGGTGGACGAGATCCAGGTGGTGGGCCTGCAGCGCGGCAACACCGAGGTGGTGGCGCGCCACCTCAGCCAGCGCAGCGGCGAACCGCTGAACACCAGTGCGCTGAACCGCGACCTGCTGCGCGCCTACGGCGACGGCTACTACGAAGGTGTGGACTACCAGTTGCTGACCGAGCGCAACCGCCAGGTGCTGCGCATCACGCCGGTGGAAAAACGCTGGGGGCCGGACTACCTGCGGCTGGGCCTCAGCCTGAACAGCAACCTCAGCCAAGGCAGCCAGTACAGCCTGCGCGCGGGTTACCAGATGACCTGGCTGAACCGCCTGGGCGCGGAATTCCAGGCCACGGCCGAGATCGGCAGCACCAGCGGTGCCGGGCTCGAGTTCTACCAACCCTTGGACGCCGCCCAGACCTGGTTCGTCGATGCCACCGCCAGCTACCGGCGCACACGCTCCGACCTGTTCCTGGACGACCGCCGGGTGGCCGAGTACCGCGTGGGCACCGGCAGCACCGAACTGCGCCTGGGCATGAACCTGGGCCTGCTGGGCCAGGCCGGTCTGGGCTGGCGGAACAGCCACTACCGGGCCGATGTGGAGACCGGCCTGAACATCTTCCCCAACGAACAGTCCACCGACGGCGGCTGGTTGTTGGCCCTGGACCTGGACCAGCGCAGCGGCCTGTACTTCCCCTACCGCGGTTGGATGGCCAAGGCCAGCTGGTACCACAGCCGCCACCAGGAATATGGCCGCCTCGCGCTGGAAGGCCGTTGGGCCGTGCCCTTGGGCGCCTGGGTGCTGGCCACCCGCGTGGCCTACACCGGCTCGACCGACGGCGACCTGCCGCTGTACGACGCGGCCTCACTGGGCGGTTTTCTGAACCTGTCGGCCTTCGCCAACGGGCAACTGCTGGGCGACAGCACCCGCTACGGCCATGTGCGCGCAGAGCGCATCGTCGGCCGCCTGCCCATGGGGCTGCGCGGCGACATGCGCCTGGGCATGGCGATGGAAACCGGCAAGGTGGGCAAGCCCTACACGGAGTTCAACCGCCGCGGCTGGCTGAACAGTGCCACGGTGTACGTGGGCGGCGAGACCCCGCTGGGGCCGATCTACCTGGGCCTGAGCCACTCGACCCAGGGGGCCACCAACGCCTATTTGTCGATCGGCGCGCCCTGAGCGCTGGCGGCTGCGTCGGCCTGCGGCGCCGGGGCAGGCGCTGCGGCGGCAGGGGCCGCACGGTCGGCGGCCGGCGCGGCCTCGGCGGCCCGCCCCGCCGCCGCCGCGGCCCCCGGGGCGGGCCCCCGCGTGGCGGGGTGGTGCTCGTCGGCCAGCCAGCTCTCCAGCAGCGTGTAGGCCACGGCCAACAGCACCGGGCCCACGAAGATGCCCACCAGGCCAAAAGCCACCAAGCCGCCGATGACACCGGCGAAGATCAGCAGCAGAGGCAGGTCGGCGCCCAGGCGGATGAGCACCGGCCGCAGGAAATTGTCCAGCGTACCCACCACCAGGGACCACACGGCCAAGAAAATGCCCCAGCCGGTGTCGCCGTTGTAGAACACCCAGGCCGTGGCCGGCAGCAGCACCGGCAGCGCGCCCACCTGGGCGATGCACAGCATGAACATCAGCGCCGTCAGCAGGCTGGCCAGCGGCACACCCACCAGGGCCAGGCCCACGCCGCCCAGCACGGCCTGCACCAGGGCCGTGACGCCCACGCCCAACGCCACGCCGCGCACCGCGGCACCGGCCAACAACACGGCGGCCTCGCCGCGGTCGCCACCCAGGCGCCAGGCGAAACGCTTCACCTGGCGGGCAGCCTCTTCGCCGTGCAAGTAGAACACGGCAGCCAGCGCCACGGTCAGCAGGAACTGCACCAGCACATAACCCACGCTGCCCACCTCGGCCACAAACCAGCGTGTCAGGCCACCGGCATAGGGCTGCAGCTTGGGCAGCAGGCCGGCCAAGCCGGCGGCCACGGCCTGTTCCCAGGCCACCACCAGGCGATCACCCAACAAGGGCAGGTTGGCCAACCAGGCCGGGGGCGTGGCCGGCACCTGCCAGGTCGTCAGCAGCTTGGCCCACTGCACGATGCGGTCGGCGTTGTCCACCAGCGTGAACAGCGCCAGGCTCAGCGGCACGGCGAACAGCAGCAGCAGCAGCAGCGACATCACCAACACGGCCGCCCAGCGCCGCCCGCCCAGGCGCGCCTGCACCTTCAGCATCAGCGGCCAGGTGGTCAGCACCACCATGGCGGCCCAGACCATGGAGCCCAAGAAAGGCTTCAGCACCCACAGCGAGCCGGCGATCAGCAGGCCCAGCACCAGCACGCTGAACAGTTGGCGGGTGAGGTCGGTGGTTCTCAAGGCGTGCTCCTCAACGGCGGCTGACGGGCCAAGTGGGTCGTGCGGTCAACGGGCCGCACAGGCCGCGGGGGCCGGGCGGCCAGGGTGGCCCGCGCAGGGCCGCTTCAGCGCGGCTTCTCGGCGTAAGGGGCCACCGAGGTGGCTTCCACGCGGTAGCTGGCCGCGCCCATGTAGCTGTCGGTCTTCACCGTCACCAGGGTGCCGGTGATCCACACCGCGTCCATCGAACGCAGCTTGGCCGCGGCCTTGGGCAGCACGTGGATGATCTGGTTGGCCGGCGGCGGCGGGCTGTGCACGCAAGCGCCAAAGTAAGGCACCAGCAGGAATTCTTTGACGCCGCCGTCCTTGCCCTCTTCCAGCGGCACGGCAAAACCCGGGATGCGCACGTTCTGGCCGACCAGGGCGGGGTTCACCGGCGCGTTGTCCCACACCTCGCGCAGCTTTTTCATCATGGCGGCGGCGCGCGGGTCGGCGTCGCTGAAGGCGTTCATGTCCACGCCCTTGAACTCCTTCATCGGGTCCCAGTCCTTGGGCACCAGGTCGTCCCAGTTGATGGTGCGCACACCCGCGGGCACCGCCGTGGCCGGGTTGGCCTTGAGCACCGGCCCTGGCGTGGGCAGGCCGTCCTTGGGCTGGGCCAGGGCGGCCGGGCCGGTGAAGCACAACACGGCCGCAGCACACAGCGCGGCGCGACGAACAGGCGAATGGAACAACTTCAACTCCGCGGGGAAAGCCCGTCGGCCAGCGACAGGCGGTAGGCACGCCAACCGGGCACCAGGCTGCTGAGCATACCCGCGCCCCACACGGCGCACAGCAGGCCGACCTGGGTGCCCGTGGGGGCACCGCCCTGCAGCGTGATGCCGAAGGCTTGCTGCACCCAGGGTCCGGCGAAGACCAGCGCCAACGCCGTGGCCAAGGCCCCCAGCAGCACACCGGCCCCGGTGACCAGGGCGCCTTCGATGGCCAACAACCACAGCACGTGGCGCGGCCCGGCGCCCACGGCGCGCAGCACCGCCAGTTCACGCCGGCGTTCGTTCAACCCGGCCAGCACCACGGCCACCAGGCCGGCGAGGCTGACCAGGGCCACCAGGCCGCTCATGGCCAGCAGCGCGCGCTCGCCCACGCCGACCACGGCCCACAGCTCGTCCAGCGCCACGCCGGGCAGCACGGCCATCAGCGGTTCGGCCTGGTAGTCGGCCACGAAACGCTGCACCTTGAACACGGCCACGCGGCTTTTCAGCCCCACCAGGGCGGCCGTCACCTGCTTGGGCGCCAGGTCGAACTTGCGCGCCTGCTCGGGCGCGATGCGCACACCGGGCATGGGCGCGCCGCCCACCCAGTCCAGGTGCAGGGCCTCGATGGCTTCCAGGCTGACGTGCAGCGTGCGGTCCACTGGCGTGCCGGTGCGCGCCAGCACACCCACCACGGTGAACGGCTTGTCGGCGTGTTCGGCCGCCAGCGCGCCGCCCTGGATGACACCGCTGCTGCCGTGGCTGAGCGTCAGGCGGTCGCCCAGCCGGTAGCCCAGGCGCTCGGCCACCTCGGCGCCCAGCACCGTTTCGTACAGGCCGTCCAGCGTGCCGGCGAAGGCGCGGCCTTGGGCCAGCACCAGGTCTTGGCGGTCACCGTACTGGAAACGCGTGAAGTACTCGGTGGTGCTGCCCAGCACCGGGAAGCCGCGGTGCGAATCGCCCAACGCGATGGGCAACACCCAGCGCACGGCCGGGTGTTCGGCCAGGGCCTGCACGCTGGCCATCGTCACCGTGTTGGTGGCGCTGCCCACGCGGAACACCGCGTACAGCATCAGCTGCAAGCTGCCGGTGCGTGCGCCCACCACCAGGTCGGTGCCGCTGACGCTTTGCGAAAAACTCTGGCGCACGTCGCTGCGCAGCCGTTCCAGGCTCAGCAGCAAAAAGGCCGCCAGCGCGATGGACAGCACCACCAGCCCCAGCGTGCCGCGGCGGTTCCAGGCGCTGCGCAGCGCAATGCTCCACAAGGCTTTCATCGGGCGCCCTTCATGCCACCACCCCGGCCGCGCGGTTCAACGCGGGCAGCGACCAGCGTGTGGCAAAACCTTCGGCCAGGCGCTCGTCGTGGCTGACAAATACCAGCGCCGCACCGCTGGCGGCCGTGGCCTCACGCAGCAAGGCCATGAAGGTGTCGCGCAGGTGGGCGTCCAGCGCCGAGGTGGGTTCGTCGGCGATAACCAGCGCCGGGGCACCGATCAGCGCCCGCGCCGCGGCCACCCGCTGCTGCTGGCCCACGCTGAGCGCCGAAGCCGGGCCCTGCCACAGCGCCTCGGGCAGTTCCACGCGGCGCAGCAGGGCCTCGGCCGTGCCGGTTTCACCCTGGGCCAGCGCACGCTGGCGGCGCAGCGCTGAAAAGCGGGTGGGCAGGCGCACGTTGTCCAGCACGCTCAGGTAAGGCAGCAGGTTGAACTGCTGGAAGATGTAGCCCACGTGGTCGGCCCGCCAAGCGTCGCGCCGCGCCGCGCCCAAGGCCTGCCAGGCCTGGCCCAACACCGCCACCTGCCCGGCCTGCGGCAGCAGCACGCCGGCCAGCAGGCCCAACAGCGTGCTCTTGCCACAGCCGCTGGGCCCGTGCAGGAACACGGCCTGGCCGGCGGCCACCTGCAACGCGTCCAGCGCCACGGTGTCTTGTGCTGCACCGGGCCAGCGAAAACGCAGACCGGCCAGCGCCACCACGGGCGCCGTCGGGCTGGCGACGGGGACGGAACCGGGTGCCGTCATCGGGCCAGCGACACCCGCGTCACGGGCTTTTTCAGCGTGGCCTTCATCTGGCCCTTGCGCGTGACGGCTTGCACGTCCACCCGCTGCAAGCGCGGCAGCGTGCCGTACAGCGCCACCTCCACGAAGGCGATGCGCGCCGTGTCTTTGCAGGTGAACTCCACGCTCACGTCCACGTCGGCGTGTTCACCCTGGCCGAAGACCGGCGGGTTGACGGACGTGGCACCGCGGGTGCACTGGCCTGCGCTGTCCGGACGCAGCCAGTCGTCGGCCTTCTCCAGCCGGGCCAGGGCCTGCTGCAAGCTGGCCTTTTCGGCATCGGTGCGCGGTGCGCGCTCGAAGCCCACCAGGGTGTCCATGGGCAGTTCCAGCGACACCACCAGCTTGGCCGCGTCCACGGCCAGGTCCAGCTTGGCGGTGCCGTGTTCGTGGGCCTTGCCGGCCCATGCGGGCCCGGCCACGCACAGCGCGGCCAGCAGGGACAAGGTGGGCAACAGCTTCATGGCGCTTCCTTCGCAGGGGTTCGGTGCCGGGCCGGCAGGCCCGCGGTGCGCGCGCATTGTGCCGCGGCAGGCTGGCTATGATGGCCCCATGCCCATGGTGCTCGACGGTCAATTGGTGGTGGCGATCTCGTCACGTGCGCTGTTCGACTTCGAAGAGGAAAACCGCGTCTTCGAAGCGCACGACGACCGCGCCTACATGCAGCTGCAGTTGCAGCGCTTGGACACACCCGCCGCGCCCGGCGTCGCCTTTTCGCTGGTGAACAAGCTGCTGGCCTTCAACCAGGGCGCTGCGCCGCGGGTGGAGGTGGTGATCCTGTCGCGCAACGACCCGGTCTCGGGCATGCGCGTGTTCCGCTCGGCCCGCCACTACGGCCTGCCGATACAGCGCGGGGTGTTCACGCGCGGGCAAGCGCCCTGGCGCTACCTGCGGCCGCTGAAGGCCAACCTCTTCCTCAGCACCAACGAGGCCGACGTGCGCAGCGCACTGGCCGAAAACGTGGCCGCGGCGCGGGTGTACCCGCACAGCAAACACGCCAGCGCCGCCCACCCGCAGGAACTGCGCATCGCCTTCGACGGCGACGCCGTGCTGTTCAGCGACGAAGCCGAGCGCGTCTACCAGGCCCAGGGCCTGGACGCCTTCCAGCGCCACGAACAGCACCACAGTGGCACACCGCTGGCCGCCGGGCCTTTCAAGCCGCTGCTGCAAGCCCTGCACCGCCTGCAGCAAAGCCCGGCCGAGGCCATGCGCGTGCGCACGGCCCTGGTCACGGCGCGCAGCGCACCGGCGCACGAGCGCGCCATCCGCACGCTGATGGACTGGCAGATCGAGGTCGACGAGGCCATGTTCCTGGGCGGTCTGGCCAAGGGTGAGTTCCTGCGCGAGTTCGAACCCGACTTCTTCTTCGACGACCAACACGGCCACGTGGAAAGCGCCGCCGGCCACGTGCCGGCCGGCCACGTGGCCGGTGGTGTCAGCAACCTCTGAACGGCTGAGCTGCCATGCGCATTGAAATCGAACCCGGTGTGCGCCTGTTCGTCGACGTGGAAGGCCCGGCCTTCGTGCCCGACGGCCCGCGCCTGCGGGAGAAGCCCACGCTGATCCTGATGCACGGCGGCCCGGGCTACGACCACAGCAGCTTCAAGCCGCTGTTCAGCCAGCTGGCCGACCTGGCGCAGATCGTCTACTACGACCACCGCGGCCATGGCCGCAGCGACCCGCGCCCGCCGGCCGAATGGACGCTGGACACCTTCGCCGACGACATCGTGCGCCTGTGCGACGCTTTGGGCGTCGTCAAGCCCATCGTGCTGGGCCAGAGTTTTGGCGGCTTCGTGGCGCAGCGCTACATCGCCCGCCACCCGCAGCACGCGGCCAAGGTGGTGCTGTCCAGCACCAGCCCGCACCTGGGCCTGGCGCGCAAGCTGGTGATGTTCGACAAACTGGGCGGCGCCCCGGCGCGCGACGCCGCTGAAAGGTTCTGGACCCAGCCTAACGCCGAAAACTGGGCGCTCTACAACCGGCTGTGCAAGCACCTGTACAACACCCGCCCACCGGCCGACCCGCTGGCCAGCGAGCGCACGCTGATGAACGAGGCCATCTTGTTCGCGTCGGCCGGCGGTGAACAGCAGACCATGAACCTGCTGCCCGGCCTGGCGCGTGCGGCCTGCCCGGTGCTGGTGATGGTGGGCGAAGAAGACCCGGTGTGCCCGCTGGCCGACGCGCTGGACATCGCCGCGGCCTTGCCACCCCAGCACCTGCAGCTGGCGCGTTTCGCCGACGCCGGCCACGGCGCCTGGCGCGACCAGCCCGAGGCCGCGATGGCCGTGCTGCGGCGCTTCATCGCGGGCTGAAGCTGCCGCCACGGCCAGCCGCCGTGGCGTTCACGGCGCGGCCACCGTGCGGCCGTGGCCGCGCACTCAAGGCACGCTGGTCAGCGTGCTGGGCAAGGCCGGTGGCAGCTTGCCCGCCGCCCAGTCGCCGGCCCAGGCCCAGCGCAGGGCCTCGGGCTGGATGTGCTTGCGGAAGGCCGCGCTCACCTGGGCCGGGGTCAGGCGGGTCAGGGCTTCGTCCAGTTGCTGCGCGAACTTGAAGTCGCGGCCCAGCAGCGTTTGCTGCTGCAGCGAACCGACCAGGCCGGCGTCTTGTGCGCGTGACAGGCGCAGCAAGTTCAGCAGGCCGCGCTTGCCGTTCTCCAGCTCCTGCGCGCCAAAGCCGTCGCGCAGCGCACGCTGCAGTTCATCGCGGATGGCGGCTTCCAAGGCAGGCCGGTTGGCCGGCGCGAAGATGGCGCTCACCGTCCAGCGCGAATTCGCTTCCACACGGCCCCAGTCCATGGTGCTGCGCACGTCGTAGCTCAGGCCCTGCTTCTCGCGCACGCGCGTCCACAGGCGTGAACTCTCCGACAGGCCGAACAGGTAGTTGGCCATCAACAAGGGCGCGTAGTCGGCGTCGCGGTCGTTCAGCGGCAGGCGCAGTTCGGCCAGCAAATGGGCGTTGGCTTTGTCGGGCGTGGGCAGCTCAAAACGCACCGGCACCGCCGGCACCAGCGGCTGCGGCACGCGCTCAAACGCCAGCGGGCCCGCGGCCGGTTGGCCCCAGCCGGCCAGGCCCACCAGCAGGGCCTGCAGCACCGCATCGGTGTCGAAGTCGCCCACGGCGCTGAACTCACCCAGGGCCGCGCTGACAAAACGTTCGTGGAAAGCGCGCACCTGGGCCACGGTCAGGCCCTGCACGTCCTGCACGGCTTCTTCATGGCTGCTGACGTAGCGCAGATCACCGCGCGGGTAGGGGTTGCCGTGGCGCGCCAGGGCCTGCTCCACCAGGGCCGCGGGTTCGCTGCGCTGCTGCTCCAGGCCGGTCAGGGCTTGGCGGCGCAGTTCTTCCAGCGCGTCGGCCGGCAGCGCCGGCTGGCGCAGCACGGCGGCCACGCGCGTCAGCACCGCCGGCAGGTGGGCGCGCACGGTGCTGATGGACACGCTGAGCGTCTGCCCGTCGGTGCCGAAGCGCACCTCGGCGCGCAGGCGGTCCAGTTCGTCGCGCCACTGTTGGCGGTCCAGGCCGGCACCGCCTTTGTCCAGCAGGCCGGCCAAGGCGCTGGCCACGGTTTCCTGGCCCTTCAGGCTTTGCAGGCTGCCGAAGCGCAAGGTCAGCTGGGCGTGCACCACGCCACCGCGTGCGCCCTTGGGCAGCAGCGCGAACTTCAGGCCGCTGGACAAGGTGCCACGCTGCGTGCGTTTTTCCAGGTTGACGGGCGTGGCCTCGAACGCCTCGGCCTGTGCCAGCGCCGACTGGCCTTTGTAGCCCTGCACCATGGCCGCCACGTCCAGCCGCGCCGGGGCCGGCGCACGCTGCGGTTGGGCCTCGGGCAGGTAGGTGCCCACGGTGCGGTTGGCGCGCCGGAAGTGGGCCTCGGCCACCCGCTGCACGTCGGCCAGCTTCAGCGCCTTCACCTGGTCGCGCTGCAGAAAGTACAGCCGCCAGTCGCCGCGCGCGATGGCGTCCGACAGGGCCACGCCGATCACCTCGGGGTCGTTGAACCCGTTGTCCCAGTCGTTCAGCCATTGCGTGCGGGCCCGGTCCAACTCGGCTTGGGTGATGGGTTCGGCCGCCACCGCGTCCATCGCGGCCAGCAGTTCGTTGCGCGCGACGTCCACGTCCTGCCCTGGGGCCAGGGCCGCGCCCAGGAACAGCGGCCCCGGGTCGGCCAGGCCGAAAGCGAAGCCGAAGGTGCCGGCGGCCAGTTGGCGTTCGGTCAGCCGCTTGTGCAGGCGCCCGGCCGGGGCGTTGCCGAAGATGGCCGCCACCAGTTCGGCCGCGGCGAAATCAGGGTGGGCGCCCGGGGGCACGTGCACGCCCACGAAGACCTGGGGCGTGCCGCCCACGCGGCGCAAGGTGACGCTGCGCTCACCGTCTTGCGCCGGGTCCAGCGTGGGCGCCACCACGGGTTTGCGCGCGGGCTTGGGGATGCCGCCAAAGGCCTCGCGCACCCAGGCCAGGGTGCGCTGCGGGTCGAAGCGGCCGGCGATGATCAGCGTGGCGTTGTCGGGCTGGTAGTGCTGGCGGTAGAAGGCCTGCAGCCGGGTGATGTCCACGTTCTCCACGTCGCTGCGCGCGCCGATGGTGTTCTTGCCGTAGTTGTGCCACTGGTACATCGTGGCCAAGGTTTGCTGCAGCAAGGCGCGGCCGGGGTTGTTCTCGCCGCTTTCCATCTCGTTGCGCACCACCGTCATCTCGGTGTCCAGGTCGGCCTTGGCGATCAGGCTGTTCACCATGGCATCGGCCTGCCAGCGCAGGTACCAGCGCAGGTTCTCGTCGTTGGCCGAGAAGCTGGCGAAGTAGTTGGTGCGGTCGTACCAGGTGGTGCCGTTGGCGCGCAGGCCCCGCGTGCCGAATTCCCCCAGCAGGTTGCGGTGGGTGGGCGTGCCTTTGAAGATCAGGTGCTCCAGCAGGTGGGCCATGCCGGTTTCGCCGTAGTTCTCGTGGCGCGAACCCACGCGGTAGGTCATGTTGACCGTGGTGCTGGGTTTGGCGTCGTCGGGCACCAGCAGCACCTGCAGGCCGTTGGGCAGGCGGTACTCGCTGATGCCTTCCACCTGGTTCAGTGGCTGGAAGGCGGTGGCCGGCAGCGGCGCACGCACGGCCGGGGGCGCCGCGGCAGGGGGCGACTGCGGCGCACCAGGGGCCTGTGCCAGCACGGCACAACCCGGCCACACGGCCACCGCCCACCACACCCAACGACCACCCTGCACCCACTGCTTGCCCATCGGCCTGTGCTCCTGCTGACCCACCCGGAATCGGTGGTGCCGCAGTGTAGGCCGGGGCTGTCCAACCCCCGGTGTGGGGGGGCACAGGCCCCAAAACGGGGGAACGTCACGCACGATTCATGCTTCCCGTCTAACTTACTTGCATGTGGAAACCTCGGGACACCTTGGGACCACGTCGTTCGTTGTCATCACCCCCCTCACCAAAGTTCAGGAGTTTTTTTCATGATCAAACAACTCATCGCCGTGGCCGCCGTGGCTGCGGCCGCTGTGCCGGCACAGGCCGTCACCGTCGTGCAGGGGAACTTCAACTCGGTTTCCGCCGACAACAACGTCGGCACCGGCTCTACGCTGGCCTCCACCGGCGCGGGTACGGCTTCCCTGCTGGGCACGACGGCAACGTTCGCCACGGGCAGCCCCAACGACTTGGCCGCTGACGACTCGGCGTGGAACCTCACCAGCTTCCCCTCGGCCACCGTCGGCAACAAGACCGAAGGTGCCCAGTTCGCTGTCAGCACCGTGGGTTTTGCCGATGTCGTGGTCACGTTCGACCTGCGCCACAGCGGCACGTCCTCGCGCTACGAGCAGTTCCAGTACACGCTGGACGGTGTCAACTACGTGGACTTCGCGCTGTTCAGCAACACCGTCACCGACAGCTGGAACACCCGTTCCGTTGACCTCAGCGCCATCGCCGGCGCCGACAACAACGCCAACTTCGCGTTCCGTGTGGTGTCTGCCTTCGCCCCCGGCACCAGCGCTTACCAGGCCACGGGCACGGGCAGCTATGCCACCACCGGCACCTGGCGTTTTGATGGCGTGACCGTCACCGCTGTCACCGCCGTGCCCGAACCCGGCACCTACGCCATGCTGCTGGCCGGCCTGGCTTCGCTGGGCTTCATCGCCCGCCGTCGCCGCGGCGCCTGAACCGCCTGAGCCGACGTTTGCGCAGCCCCGAAGCTGCGCAACCCTCGCCCGGTGGTCTGCCACCGGGCGATTGTTTTGAACCTGCCCCCACCGCCATGACCTTGCACCCTTCGATTCCCTCGGCGCCCAAGCGCCTGATCGCGGCACTGGCCGCTGCCCTGCCTTTGGCCATGCTGGGCGCTGTGCTGCCCGCGCAGGCCGCGGTGATGATCAGCCAGGTCTATGGCGGTGGCGGCAACAGCGGCGCGCCTTACCAGAACGACTTTGTGGAGCTGCACAACAACGGCAGCACCGCCGTCAGCCTGAGCGGCTGGTCACTGCAGTACAGCTCGGCCACGGGCACATCCTGGGCCAACGGCAAGGTCAACCTCAGCGGCAGCATCCCGGCCGGTGGTTTCTTCCTGGTGAAACTGGGCAACGGTGGCGGCACGGTGGCCGGTATGGCCCTGCCCACGGCCGACGTCACGGGCAGCGTCAACATGAGCGGGTCCAGCGGCAAGCTGGCCTTGGTGGAAAGCACCACCGGCCTGGCCGCCGTGGCCTGCCCCAGTGACGCCAGCATCCGCGACCTGGTGGGCTTTGGCACCTCGGCCACCTGCAACGAAACGGCCAACACCGTGGCCCCCAGCAACACGCAGTCGGTGCGCCGTGTGGTGGCCGGTGGCAGCTGTGGCGACACGGGCAACAACCTCAACGATTTCATCCTGGTCGCACCCACGCCGCGCAACACCGCCTCGGGTGCCGGCGCCTGCGACCTGGGCGGCAGCAGCGGTGGCGGTGGTGACACCCCGCCCACACCGGGCACGCCGGTCAGCATCGCGCAGATCCAAGGCAGTGGCGGCAGCAGCCCGCTGGTGGGTCAGAACGTCACCACACAAGGCGTGGTGACCAAGCTGGTGAGCAACGGCTTCTACATGCAGTCGGCCACGCCCGACGCCGACCCCGCCACTTCGGAAGGCATCTTCGTCTACACCGCCGCGCTGGTGACGCCAGCCGCCGTGGGCCGCCTGGTCAGCGTGACGGCGCCGGTGGTGGAATTTGCCACCGCCGGTGGCACGCTCACCGAGTTGAGCCCCACCTCGGCCCTGGCCGTGGTGGACGTGGGCAGCGGCAGCGCCATCAGCCCCGTGGTGATCAGCCTGCCGGTCGCCCACGACCTGAAGCTGGAACGTTATGAAGGCATGCTGGTGACGCTGCAAGGCCCGCTGACGGTGTCGCAGAACGCCTTCCACGCGCAGTACGGCCAGCTGACGCTGTCGGCCGGCGGCCGCCTGCAGACGCCGACCAACGTCTACAACCCGAACACCGAAGGCGCCCAGCGCAGCGCGCTGGCCGCGGCCAACCAGGCGCGCCGCATCACGCTGGACGACGGCGTGTCCACCAGCTACCCGGCCACCACGCCCTTCAGCAGCGCGCTGCGTGCGGGCTACACGGTGTCGTCGGTGACCGGCGTCATCGACTTCGGCCCCACCACCACCAGCACCACCAGCGGTGGCGACTACCGCATCATCCCGCTGGACAACAGCGCGCTGAGCTTCAGCGTGGGCAACGCGCGCAGCACCCTGCCCGACAACGTCGGCGGCAACCTGCGCGTGGCCGGTGCCAACGTGCTGAACTACTTCACCGTGTTCACCGACGGCACCACCGCCAGCGGCCAAACGGGCAAGGGCTGCACCGTGGGCACCAGCACCACGGCCGGCAACTGCCGCGGCGCGAACAACCTGGTGGAGTTCCAGCGCCAGCAGGCCAAGATCGTCAACATGCTGGCCGGCCTGAACGCCGACGCCGTGGGCCTGATGGAGATCCAGAACCGCAGCAACAGCACGGCCGCCGGCGACAACGCCGTCACCAACCTGGTGGCTGCGCTGAACGCCCGCGTGGGCGCCGGCACCTACGCCGCCGTGGCCGACCCGGCCGAAGGCACGGGCACCGACGCCATCAAGATGGCCATCATCTACAAGCCCGCCAAGCTGGCGCCCGTGGGCGCGGCCGTGAGCGACCTGGACCCGGTGAACAACCGCCCGACGCTGGCCCAGACCTTCACGTTGGCCAACGGCGAGAAGTTCACGCTGATGGCCAACCACCTGAAGAGCAAGGGCAGCTGCGGCGGTGCAGGCGCCGGTGACACCGACGCCGGCGACGGCCAGGGCTGCTGGAACGCCACGCGCCTGGCCCAGACCAACCGGCTGCGCACCTTCGTGGCCCAGCGCCAGGCCGCCACCGGCGTGAGCGACGTGCTGATGGTGGGCGACTTCAACGCCTACGCCGCGGAAGACCCCATCCGCGCGCTGACCAGCAACGGCTTCGTCGACCAGATCGGCCGCTTCCAGAGCTTCGGTTATTCCTACGTGTTCGGCGGTGAAGCCGGCCGCCTGGACCATGCCATCAGCACGGTGTCGATGTCGCCCAAGGTCACCTCGGTGACGGAGTGGCACGTCAACGCCGACGAGTCGGTGGCGCAGGACTACAACTGCGAAGACAAGAACGTCACCGCCATCAGCTGCCCCACCAACGGTGGCAGCGCCAAGCCGGCCGACCCCTTCAACAGCAGCACGCCGTTCCGCGCCTCCGACCACGACCCGGTGCTGGTGGGCCTGAACCTGTGGAAGACCATTCCTGGCACGCGCGGCCGCGACACCCTGGTGGGCACGCCGGGTGACGACATGCTGATCGGCGGCACCGGCGCCGACACGCTGACCGGCGGCGCCGGCACCAACGTGTTCGCCTACGCCGCACTGGGCGATGCCGGTGACGTGATCACCGACTTCATGCCCGGCAAGGACCTGCTGGACCTGCGCACCTTGATGGTGGCCATCGCCGCCAACCCCGCCACCGCCGTGGCCAACGGCGTGGTGCGCTTCACCGCCAGCGGCGCCGACACCCTGGTGCTGGTGGACACCGACGGCACGGCCGGCCCCGCGGCCGCCCGCACGCTGGCCACGTTGAAGAACGTGAGCCCGGCGGCCATCGTCGCCACCCGCGACCTGATCCTGCAATGAACCCGGCCGCACAAGGAAAACAAGCCATGCGCAAGACCTTCTCCATCGCCCTGCTGAGCCTGGCCACCACCGCGCCGGCTTTTGCCCAGAGCAGCGACTTCAGCACCTGGACTGGCTTCGGCGACGTGGCCACCAGCACCAGCGGCGCCAGCCTGAGCACGGCCGCATTGGACAGTGGCGAAACGCCGCTGTTCGGTGGCGACGCCCTGCTCTACACGGTGCTGGAACCCGCCCTGGGCGTGTTCTTCCCGGGCGACACCTACGAAGGTTCGGCCATCAGCACCAGCTTCACGGCCACGGCCGGCAGCAGCTTCACGCTGAACTGGTCGTTCAACACCGTGCTGGCGGCCGCGTTCGACGCCAGCTTCGCCGACCGCGTCGTGGTGGTGATCGACGGTGTGCAGCAGGTGCTGGCCACCGCCACCGGCACGGCCCAGAGCGGCAGCTTCAGCCACACCTTCACCAGCACCGGCAGCCACAGCCTGGCTTTCGCGGTGCTGGACGTGGGCGACACCACCGAGGTGTCGTCGCTGAGCCTGTCGGGCCTGGCCGTCACGCCGGCCGTGCCGGAACCCGCCAGCATCGCGCTGATGCTGGCCGGCCTGGGCCTGGTGGGCGCCGCCGCCCGCCGCCGCGGCTGAGGCGCGCACGCCTTGACTGTGCGCACCAGCCGCACGCACACGAAAGGGCCCCACGCAGTCCGTGTCAATACTCTGACGCCGATCTGAAGCCCTGAACACAATGCCCTGCAGCGAAAGCTGCAGGGCATTGTTCATATGGGCTACGTGCAAGGACACAGTCGAGACCAAGGCGGCCTGTTTCCGGTGTC
>JBKCUM010000206.1:0-16016 GCA_046318395.1 Rubrivivax sp. | reverse complement strand
GCGCTGGCACTCGCGCTCCAGACGCCTGGATGAGCGCACCCGATTGAGGTACCCGTACAGGAACAGCATCAGCAGGTCCGCCGGGTCGTACGGCGGGCGCCCCGTGGGCTTGCTGCGGGCCCGCGAAAATCCGAGCGCCTGCAAGTCCAGCCGCGCCCCGAACGCCGCGATCTCGCGGCACACATGCTCCGGCCCGATCAACTCGTCCAGCGACACCGGAAGCAGGCCGCCTTGGTCTCGACTGTGTCCTTGCACGTAGCCCATATGAACAATGCCCTGCAGCTTTCGCTGCAGGGCATTGTGTTCAGGGCTTCAGATCGGCGTCAGAGTATTGACACGGACTGTTGGCGGGCCGCTTTTTGCTGCGTGTGGCGCTGCTTCAGAACGGCCCGTAGCCGGTGTTCATCTCGCTGTCCGGGAACATGGTGTCCAGGCAACGGCGCAGGGCCTGACGGTGCTGGCGCTTGTCGCTGGCGGCCAGGGCTTCAAACACCGGGGCGCGCAACAACCACAGGTCCCCGGGTTCTTCGGCGGCACGCACCTGGTGGCGCAGCCAGGCCCCGTCGTGCCCTTCCAGGTCGGCCAAGGCCCCCATGAAGCCTTGCTTCAGCGCCACGAACGACCGGCGCGCGGCCAGGCGCGCCAGGCGGTCGTGCGGCAGGCCGGCGCCGGGCAGGGCGACCGAGGGCATGAAGTGGCGGGGAGCGGCGGCGGTGTGGTTCATGGGGTCAGATCAACGGCGCAAAGCCCGAACGGGGCGCGCGGGTGGGGAAATGGCGGTTCAACTCGGCCAGCCGGGCCTGCGCGGCCGACTCGCTGTGCTGCACGGCCACCAGGCGGTAGACGTCGGCGCGCAGGTGCCACAACTCGCGCAGCGAACGGGCGCGTGCGATGCGGGCGCCGAGTTCGAAGGCGTCTTCGTTGTGCAGGTCGGCCACGGCGGCCAGGAATTCGTCGCGCACGCCGGGCAGGCGGTTCAGCGGCGGTGCGCTGTCGTGCGGCGCGGGGGCCATCAGCCAGAACATCAGCCGCTGCCACAGCGAGGCCGGGGCGTGGCGCAGCGAAGGCGGGCGCACTTCCACACGCAGGCCACTGGGCAGCGACAGCGTCGAGCGGAAAGGGCGGCGGTGGAAGCTGGGGAGGGCGAACATGGTTGTGATATCGGACACATTTCCGAAAACCTTGATGCATTGTCGAAACGAAGGCCGGGGGCTGGTGCGCTGAACAGCAGGGCCTTGCCGGCCCTGTTCCCACCCGGGGAAACCTGGGGCGGTGCGCGCGCTGTGCGCGGGCCCGGCGCGCCTGTACGGCCGGTTTCTTCCGTTACCCTTGCCGCTTTTCGAGCAGCGGGGCTTGGGCCCTGGACACAAGATGCGTGGGATGCGTTGGCGCCGCTGGGCGCTGTGGTCGCTGGGTGGGTTGCTGCTGTTGGCTTTGTTGGCCGCAGCGGGCCTGTGGTGGTGGGCGCAGCGCAGCCTGCCGGTGGTGGAGGGGCGCCTGGCGCTGCCGGGCCTGAAGGCGCCACTGCAGATCGACCGCGACACCGACGGCATACCCACCATCCAGGCGCAGAGCCTGCGCGACCTGGCCTACGGCCTGGGCGTGGTGCACGCGCAAGACCGGCTGTGGCAGTTGGAAACCCACCGCCGCATCGGCAGTGGCCGGCTGGCCGAAGCCTTTGGCCCGGCGGCTTTGGAGAACGACCGCTTCCTGCGGGCCCTGGGCGTGCGCCGTGCGGCGGCGGCCCAGTGGGCGCGGCTGAGCGCGCCCAGCCGTGAGCTGCTGCAGGCCTATGCCGACGGCGTGAACGCCACCGCGCGTCAGCTGCGTGCGCTGCCGCCGGAGTTCGGCGTGCTGGGCTTGAAGTTCGAGGACTGGCAGCCCGAGGACAGCCTGGCCTGGACCATCATGATGGCCTGGGACCTGGGCGGCAACTGGAGCACCGAGCTGCTGCGCCTGCGCCTGGCCTTGCAGATGCCGGTGCCGCGCATCCAGCAGTTGCTGCCGCCCTACCCGGGCGACGAACCGCTGCCAGTGGCCGACTACGCCGCGCTGTTCCGCGGCCTGGGCCTGGGCAGTGCCGCGGGCACCCAGACCGCGGCCGCCTGGGGCCGCCTGCCCGCGCAGGCGCCGGAGTCCGGCATCGAGGGTGTGGGCTCGAACAACTGGGTGCTGGCGGGCCAACGCAGCACCACGGGCAAACCGCTGCTGGCCAACGACCCGCACCTGAAGCTCAGCGCCCCCGCGCTGTGGTACTTCGCCCGCCTGCAGGCGCCGGGCTTGAAGGTGGCGGGGGCCACCATGGCCGGCCTGCCCGTGGTGGTGCTGGGCCAGAACGAACACCTGGCCTGGGGCTTCACCAACACCGCGCCCGATGTGCAAGACCTGTACATCGAAGAGGTGCAGGCCGACCGCCCCAGCCACTACCGCACGCCCGAAGGTTGGGCGCCGTTCGAGACCTTCAGCGACACCTTGCGCGTGAAGGGCCAGCCTGACGTCACCGTCACCTGGCGCGCCACGCGCCATGGCCCGGTGATCAGCGACGCCGGCACGGTGGACGACGTGGTGAAACCTGCCGGCGGCACGGCGGCCACGGCCCGCCATGTGCTGGCACTGCGCTGGACGGCCTTGGACGCCGACGTGGACCCGGTGACACCCGCCGTGGGTTTCATGCGTGCGGCCACCGTCACTGATTTCGTGACGGCCGCCCGCGGCTGGGTGGCGCCCATGCAAAGCATGGTGGTGGCCGACCGCAACGGCCGCATTGGCTGGGTGGCGCCAGGCCGTGTGCCGGTGCGCGGCCCCGAACACGACCTGTTCGGCCAGGTGCCCGCGCCGGGCTGGGACGCACGTTACGACTGGCAGGGCTGGATCCCGGCCGACGACACCCCGCGTGGTTTTGCGCCGCCGCTGGGTTACATCGCCACGGCCAACCAGAAGGTGACGCCGCCGGGCTACCCGCACTACATCACCAGCGAATGGGCCGCGCCTTACCGGCAACAGCGCATCGAACAGCTGATGGCGCAGCGCGACAAACACAGCCTGGACGACTTGGCGCGCATCCAGGGCGATGTGAAGTCACTGGCCGCGGTGGTGCTGATGCCCCACCTGCTGAAGGCCCAGTCCAGCCACGCCTTGGCGCCTGCCGCGTTGCAGCTGCTGCAGGGTTTTGATGGCGAGATGAAGGTGGACGCGGCCGCACCCTTGATCCACTGGGCCTGGGTGCGCCAGCTGACGGCCGGCGTCTTCGAAGACGACCTGGGGCCGGAGCTGTGGAAGCGCACGGCCAGCCGCACCTGGCGCGACGCGCTGGAAGGCGTGCTGGCGCGCAACGACGCCAGCTGGTGCGACGACCGCCGCACCCCCGCCGTGGCCGAAACCTGCCAGGACCAGGTGAACGCCGCCCTGACACGCGCGCTGGACGAACTGCAACAAGCCCACGGCAGCCGGCCCGCGGCCTGGCGTTGGGGCGACGCCCACATCGCCCGCAGCGAACACCGGCCCTTCAGCAAGGTGAAGTGGCTGGCGCCGTTCTTCGAAACCCGCGTGCCCGTGGGCGGCGACACCTACACGGTGAACGTCTCGCGCGTGAACCTGCGGCCCGACGCCACCACCGGTGAGCTGTACCTGGACGAACACGGCCCCAGCCTGCGCGCCTTGTACGACGTGGCCGACCCCAGCCAGTCGCGCGTGATGCACAGCACCGGGCAGAGCGGCCACCCGCTGTCGCCCCACCACAGCAACTGGGTGGCGCCTTGGGCCAACATGGCATACCGACCGCTGTGGCCCAAAGGCCCGGCGGCGCACAGCCTGGTGGTGGAGCCGTTGCGCTGACGCGGCCCGGGTGGGGGCGAGGGCGGCCGCGGTGGGAGCCCGGCGGCGCTGGCCGCCGGCCTACCGGCCCACAGGCCGACAGGCCGACAGGCCCGCTGCGCGGCCTTACATCAGCATGGTGTTGCGGATCAGCCCCACCGCCACGCCTTCCAGGCTGAAGTCGCTGTCGGGCGGCACGCGGATGACGCTGAAGTCGGGGTTCTCGGGCAGCAGTTCGATGCCGTGTTTGCCCTGGCGCAGGCGTTTGACGGTGACCTCGTCGCCCAGGCGGGCCACGACGATCTGGCCGTTTTTGGCCTCGCTGGTTTTCTGCACCGCCAGCAGGTCGCCGTCCATGATGCCGGCGTCGCGCATGCTCATGCCACGCACCTTCAGCAGGTAGTCGGGGCGGCGCTGGAACAGGCTGCTTTCCACCACGTAGGTCTGGTCGATGTGTTCCTGCGCCAGGATGGGGCTGCCGGCGGCCACACGGCCCACCAGGGGCAGGGTCAGCTGGGCCAGGCTGGGCAGCGGCAGGCTGAACTGCTTGCCAAACTGCGACAGCCGCGCTTCGTTCAGCGCCCGCAAGGTGTCAGACTTCAGGCGGATGCCGCGCGAGGTGCCACCCACCAGTTCGATGACGCCTTTGCGCGCCAGTGCCTGCAGGTGTTCTTCGGCGGCGTTGGCCGACTTGAAACCCAGTTCGGCGGCGATCTCGGCCCGCGTGGGCGGCGCGCCGGTGCGTTCCATGGCGCTTTGCACCAGGTCGAGCACCTGTTGCTGGCGGGCGGTGAGCTTGGGGCTGTCATCCATCGTGGTGGGCCCGGTGACGAACCGGGTGAAACTGCAGGGCCGGGACCGAAATCCAGAACCCAACAAGGCCTGGGACTTTGTCCAGTGCCTGTATTTTTATCCAGAGGCTGAATTTTGCAAAGCGATATCGCAGCGGTGCCGTTGTCCGCGGCCATGAAAACCGTCTTGTTGACCACAGGCGGCACCATCGCCGGTGCGGCCAGCACCGCCACCGACCACGTGGGCTACACGGCCGGCGCCCTGGGTGCGGCCGACCTGGTGGCCGCCGTGCCGCCGCTGCAAGGCCTGCCGCTGGAGGCCCAGCGCGTGGCGCAGTTGGACAGCGCCGACATGGAGCACAACACCTGGCAAGCGCTGGCGCTGGCCGTGCAGTTGCACCTGGCCCGGCCCGATGTGGGTGGCATCGTCATCACCCACGGCACCGACACGCTGGAAGAAACCGCCTTCTTCCTGCACAGCGTGCTGCGGGCCGACAAGCCCGTGGTGTTCACCGCGGCCATGCGGCCGGCCACGGCCTTGTCGGCCGACGGGCCACAGAACCTGTTGGACGCGGTGACCGTGGCCCGCACGCCCGGTGTGGCCGGTGTGCTGGTGGTGGTGGGCGGGCGGGTGCTGGCCGGCCATGAGTTGCGCAAGGTGCACGGCTACCGGGTCGATGCTTTCGAAACCGGCGACGCCGGGCCGCTGGCGCTGGTGGAAGCCGGTGTGCTGCGCGTGTTGCGCGCCTGGCCGGTGAACGCCCAACCGCAGGCCACGCTGCTGCACAGGCCGGTGGCCGACTGGCCCGTGGTGGACATCGTCACCAGCCACACCAGCGCCCGCGGTGCGGTGCTGGCGGCCTGTGTTGCCGCCGGTGCGCGCGGTGTGGTGCTGGCCGGCACCGGCAACGGCACCGTGCACCACAGCCTGCTGGCCGCGGCGCGCCAGGCGCAGGCGGCGGGGGTGGTGGTGTGGCGCAGCTCGCGCTGCCTGCTGGGCGGGGTGGTGGGCCAGCCTGAAGACGCGCTGCCCTCGTCCGGGCCGTTGTCGCCCTACCAAGCGCGTGTGGCTTTGATGCTGGCTTTGGCGGGCTGAAAAAGGACAGCGCCCACCGGCGCGGCGCGCGGGTGGGCGTTGATAGGCGTATGAACGGCCCGGGCAGGGCGCCCAGGCCGTTCGCCGCGGGGGCGTTTCGCTGTGGAGCGAAATCAGACCACCGACAGCGTCACGTCCACGTTGCCACGCGTGGCGTTCGAGTACGGGCAGACCTCGTGGGCCGTGGCCACCAGGGCTTCGGCGGCGGCGCGTTCCATGCCGGGGATGGTGATGGCCATCTTCACGGCGATGGCGAAAGCGCCGGCCTTGCCGGTCATCGGGCCGATGGCCACGTCGCCGGTGATGCTGACATCGGCCGGCAGGCTGATCTTCTGGCGGGCGGCCACGGCCTTCATCGCGCCGATGAAGCAGGCGGAATAACCGGCGGCAAACAGCTGCTCGGGGTTGGTGCCCACGCCGTCGTCGCCACCCAGGGCCTTGGGCGTGGACAGGGTGACGTTCAGGCGGCTGTCGCTGCTGCGGGCGGTGCCGGTGCGGCCCCCGGTGGCGGTGGCGGTGGCGGTGTAGACGGCGGCGTCGATGGCCATGGTGATCTCCTCGGGTGGGACAGGGGTGGTGGGGAAAGGCCAGCCTGGCTTCAGGCGGCGGGGCGCTCCGCAGCGTCAGCGATCTGCTGGCGCAGGGTCTTGAGGCGCTGCGTCAGCAACGCCAGTTCATCCAGTTCACAGCCGCTGGCGCAGGCCACGGCTTCGGGCACGGCCAGGGCTTGCTGCTTCAGCGCGCGGCCGGCGGGGCTCAGCTGCAGCAGCACGCGGCGTTCATCGGCCGTGTCGCGCAGGCGTTGCAACAGGCCTTGGCTTTCCAGGCGCTTCAACAGCGGGGTGAGGGTGCCGCTGTCCAGTGACAAACGTTCGCCCACTTGCGACACCGTCAGGCCCTCTTGTTCCCACAGCACCAGCATCACCAGGTACTGCGGATAGGTCAGGCCCAGCGGTTCGAGCAGGGGTTTGTAGAGTTTGGTCATCGCCAGCGAGGCCGAGTACAGCGCGAAACACAGCTGGTGGTCCAGCTGCAGCCAGGTGCTGCGGTCGACGGGGCGGGTGGTGGTGACCATGGGCATTAATGTAGCGCGCAATTGAATTGTGCGCAACCAATGTGCGAAAAAGAAGGCCACGCCAGGTGCGGCGTGGCCTGAGGTGCAGGGCTGCGGCGTTGTCAGCCCTCCGCGTTGATGGCCTCCACCTCGGCCTGCAGTGCCAGCCAGCGTTCTTCCAGCATGGCCACCTCGGCAGCGATGTGGTTCAGGCGCCGGCCCATGTCGGCGATCTCCGCCGGGGCGCGCTTGCCCGCGCTCAGGCCGGCTTCGAGTTCGGCCTTCTCGGCACCCAGTTTTTCCAGCCGGGTGTCGATCTGTGCGATCTCTTGGCGCATGGGCCGCGTGCGGTTGGCGATCTGCGAACGGCTTTGTGCGGCCTGTTTGCGGTCGTCGCGGCCGCCGCCCGCTGGCGTGCTCTGCTTGGGCGCGGCCTTGGGTGCCGCGGCTGCCGGGCTGGGGCTCTCGGCCACCACCGGCCCGCTGCGGGGTGCGGCCGGCGGTTCCTGGCCCTTGGCCAGCGCGCGCGACACGTCCAACAGCCACTTCTGGTAATCGTCCAGGTCGCCGTCAAAAGGCTGCACACCTCCGCGGGTGACCAGCCAGAACTCGTCGCAGGTCTCGCGCAACAGGGCGCGGTCGTGGCTGACCAGCAGCACCGTGCCTTAGCATTCGTTCAGCGCCATCGACAGCGCCTCGCGCGTGGACAAATCCAGGTGGTTGGTGGGTTCGTCCATCAGCAGCAGGTTGGGGCGCTGCCACACCAGCATGGCCAGCACCAGGCGCGCCTTTTCACCGCCTGACAGCGAGCCTACGGCCTGGTTGACCATGTCGCCGGTGAAGCGGAACTTGCCGAGGAAATCGCGCAGCTCTTGTTCACGCCCGGCCGGGCCCACGTCGCGCGCCAGGCGCACCATGTGCATCAGCGGGCCGTCGTCCAGCTGCAGCACGTCCAGTTCCTGCTGCGCGAAGTAGCCGATGACCAGGCCCTTGCCTTCGGTGATCTGCCCACCCAGCTGCGGCAGCGCGTGCGCGATGGTCTTCACCAGCGTGCTCTTGCCCTGGCCGTTGGCGCCCAGGATGCCGATGCGTTGGCCGGCCAGCACCGAGCGGCTGACGTTGCCGACGATGATCTTCGCGCCGGCGGGAACGGCCCCGTCGCCGGGCCGCCCCAAGGCGGGGCCGCCAACCCCCTCGGGGGGTGTGTCGGCGTACCCGCCGACCGGGGGCGCCATGTAACCGCACACCAGGCCGTCCATGGCCAGCATGGGGTTGGGCAGGCTTTGTGGTTCACGGAACTCGAACTGGAAGTCGGCGCTGGTCAGCACCGGCGCCAGCTTTTCCATGCGCGCCAACGCCTTCACGCGGCTTTGGGCCTGTTTGGCCTTGCTGGCCTTGGCCTTGAAGCGGTCGATGAACTTCTGCAGGTGGGCCACCTTCTCCTGCTGCTTGGCGAAGGCGGCGGCCTGCTGGCTCATGCGCTCGGCGCGCATCTCTTCAAAGGCCGTGTAGTTGCCGGTGTAGCGCGTCAGCGTGGCCTCGTCCAGGTGCACGGTCACGCGGGTGATGGCGTCCAGGAACTCGCGGTCGTGGCTGATCACCACCATCAGGCCGTCGTAGCGTTTCAGCCAGGCTTCCAGCCAGACCAGGGCGTCCAGGTCCAAGTGGTTGGTGGGTTCGTCCAGCAGCAGCAGGTCCGACGGGCACATCAGCGCCCGCGCCAGCTGCAGGCGCATGCGCCAGCCGCCGGAAAAGCTGTTCACCGGCGCGTCCAGCTGTTCGCCCTTGAAGCCCAGGCCCAGCAGCAGGGCTTGCGCACGGGCCGGTGCGTCGAAAGCGCCGGCTTCGTCCAGCGCCAGGTGGGCGTGGGCCATGGCGTTGCCATCGCCGCTGGCCTCGGCCGCGGCCAGTTCGGCGTAGGCGGCCTGCAGCGGGATGTCGCCTTGCAGCACAAAGTCGGTGGCGCCGTCGTCGGTCTCGGGCATGTGCTGGGCGACTTCGCCCACACGCCAGCGCGCGGGGATCTCCACGTCGCCGGCATCGGCCTGCAGGCGGTTGGTCATCAGCGCAAACAGGCTGGACTTGCCAGCGCCGTTGCGTCCGATCAGGCCGACCTTTTCGCCGGGCTGCAGCACGACGCTGGCGTTGTTCAGCACCACCTTGGTTCCGCGACGCAGGGTGATGTTTCTCAGGGTGATCATGGGGCGGTCAGTTGTTCGCGGGTCAGCAGCAGCACCTGTTCGTCACCGGCGCTGGTGGGCAGCCACACGGGCTGCAGTTGGGGGAAGGCGGCTTCGAAGAAGGCCTGTTCGTGGCCGATCTCCAGCACCAGCACGCCGTGTTCGTTCAGGTGTTGGGGCAGGTCGCGCAGCAGGGCGCGCACAAAGTCCATGCCGTCGGCGCTGCCGGCGGTGTTGCCGTCCAGCGCGAGCGCGGGTTCGGCGCGGAACTCCGGGGGTAGGGCGGCCATGCTGTCGCGGTTGACGTAGGGCGGGTTGCACAGCACCAGGTCAAAACCGCCCTGCACCGCGGCCAGACCGTCGCCTTGGCGCAGCGTGATGCGGTCTTGCAGGCCGTGGCGCGCCACGTTCTTAGCCGCCACGGCCAGCGCGTCGGCTGACAGGTCGGCGGCTTCCACCACCACCTCGGGCCAGGCCATCGCGGCCAGCACGGCCAGGCTGCCGTTGCCGGTGCACAGGTCCAGCACACGCTGCGTGTGCGCGCCCAGCCAGACGTCGATGCTGCCGTCGGCCAGCGGTTCGGCGATCAACGAGCGCGGGATGATCACACGTTCGTCCACGTGGAAGGGCACGCCCTGCAGCCAGGCTTCGCCGGTCAGGTAGGCGGCGGGCCGGCGGGTGCTGATGCGTTCTTCCACCAGGGCTTGTGCGGCGGCGGCTTGTTCAGGCGGCACGGTTTGTTCGGCCACCTCGTCCAGCGCGTCCAGCGGGTGGCCCAGGCGCCACAGCACCAGCCAGGCGGCTTCGTCGAAGGCGTTGGTCGTGCCTTGCCCAAAAACGACGCCCGCCTCAGCGAGGCGGGCGGCGGCGGCTTCGATCAGTTCGATGACGGTCATCGCAGGAAGTTTTCCAGGGTGCGGCGGTAGATGTTCTTCAGCGGCTCGATGTCGGCCACACGCACCCGTTCGTCCAGCTTGTGGATGGTGGCGTTCAGCGGGCCGAACTCCACCACCTGCGGGCAGATGCGGGCGATGAAACGGCCGTCGCTGGTGCCGCCGGTGGTGCTGAGCTCGGGCGTGCAGCCGGTCTCGGCGGTGATGGCGCTGCCCAGCGCCGTGGTCAGCGTGCCGGGCGTGGTGAGGAAGGGTTCGCCGCCCAGCGTCCAGGCCAGCGTGTACTTCAGGGCGTGGCGGTCCAGCACGGCTTGCAGGCGGGTTTTCAGGCCCTCGGCCGTGCTCTCGGTGCTGAAGCGGAAGTTGAAGTCCACCACCACCTCGCCGGGGATGACGTTGCCCGCCCCCGTGCCGGCGTGCACGTTGCTGACCTGCCAGCTGGTGGCCGGGAAGAAGGCGTTGCCATCGTCCCAGTGGGTGGCCACCAGTTCGGCCAGGGCCGGCGCCAGGCGGTGGATGGGGTTGTCGGCCAGCTGCGGGTAGGCAATGTGGCCTTGCACGCCGTGCACGGTGAGCTTGCCCGACAGCGTGCCGCGCCGGCCGTTCTTCACCATGTCGCCCAGCTGTTCCACCGAGGTGGGCTCGCCCACGATGCAGGCGTCCAGCGCCTGGCCGCGGGCCTGCAACAGTTCCACGAGGCGCACCGTGCCGTCCACCGAGGGGCCTTCTTCGTCGCTGGTCAGCAGCAGGGCGATGGCGCCGGGGTGCTGCGGGTGCGCGGCCAGGAACTCTTCCACCGCCACCACGAAGCAGGCGATGCTGGTTTTCATGTCGGCCGCGCCGCGGCCATACAGGTGGCCGTCACGGTGCGTGGGCACGAAGGGGTCGCTGGTCCAGCGTTCCAGCGGGCCGGTGGGCACCACGTCGGTGTGGCCAGCAAAACCCAGCACCGGGCCGGGTTGGCCACCGGGGCGCAGGGCCCAGAGGTTCTTCACGCGGAAGCTTTCGGGGCCGTGTTCCAGGTGCTCGCAGTGGAAGCCCAGGGCCCCCAGGCGTTCGGCCAGCAGGGCCTGGCAGCCGCCGTCTTCGGGCGTGACGGAGCGGCGGGCGATCAGCGCTTCGGTCAGGCGCAGGGCTTCCATGGCGGTGGCGTTCATTCAGTGTTTGGGCAGGTTCCAGGGCGCGGCGTTCTGCCGGTTGTCCTCGGGCCGCACCTCGATGGTGATGTCGGTGAAAGTGGCCTGTTCGGGCTCTTCCTTCTTGGGCGACACGCGCGAGACCGGCGCCATTTCGTTCTGCAAACGCCACAGCAGGTTGGTGGGCGAATCGGCGTTGGCCAGGCCCTCGTCGCGCGAGACGATGCCTTCGTTGATCAGGCGCGCGATGTCTTGCTCGAAGGTCATCGAACCCGCAGCCAGGCTTTTCTCCACGGCTTCTTTCACGCCGCCCAGGTCGCCCTTTTCGATCAACTCGGCCACCAGTTCGGTGTTCTGCAGCACTTCCATGGCCGGCACGCGGCCCCCGGCGTTGGCGCGCAGCAGGCGCTGGCAGAGGATGGCGCGCAGGCCGGCCGACAGGTCGCTCAGCAGCGTGGGCCGCGCTTCCGGTGTGTAGAACGACAGGATGCGGCCCAGCGCGTGGTAGCTGTTGTTGGCGTGCAGCGTGGCCAGCACCAGGTGGCCCGAGAGCGCGTAGCTCAGCGCCGAGCTCATGGTCTCGCGGTCGCGGATCTCGCCGATCAGGATGCAGTCCGGCGCCTGGCGCAGTGCGTTTTTCAGCGCGGTCTGCAGGTTCTGCGTGTCGCGGCCCACCTCGCGCTGGTTGACGATGCTCTTCTTGTTGCTGAACAAGAACTCGATCGGGTCTTCCACCGTCAGGATGTGGCCGGTGACCTGCTGGTTACGCCACTCGATCATCGAGGCCAGCGTGGTGCTCTTGCCGGTGCCGGTGGCGCCCACCATCAAGATCAGTCCCCGTTTTTCCAGCACCAGCTGCGACAACAGCGGCGGCAGGCCCAGGCTTTCCAGCGCAGGAATCTGGTGCGGAATGCAGCGGAACACCGCGGCCACCGAACCGCGCTGCTTGAAGGCCGACAACCGGAAGCTGCCCACCTTGGCCAGGCCGATGCCGACGTTCAGCTCACCGGTGTCGTCCAGCTCTTCCAGCTGTTGCGGGCTGAGCAGTTCGGCCAGCAGTTGGCGCGTCTGCGTGGGCGTCAGCACCTGGTCGGACAGCTGCATGATCTGCCCGTGGATCTTGATGAGGATGGGCGTGTTGGCCGACATGTAGACGTCGGACGCGTTCTTCTCCGCCATCAGCCGGAGCACCCGTTCCATGTTGCCTGACATCACCACACTCCCTTTGGTCGTTAGCGCACGTCCACCATCATCCGCCTGTCGGCAGGCTTGGCCCGCCCTGAGGCTTAACTCCTCAGGAGTTCGTTGATGCTGGTCTTGCTGCGCGTCTGCGCGTCCACACGCTTGACGATGATGGCCGCGTACATGCTGTAGGGCACGCCGGCGGCCGTGGTCTTGGGCAGGTTGCCGCTGACCACCACGCTGCCGCTGGGCACACGGCCGTAGCTGATCTCGCCGGTTTCGCGGTTGAAGATGGGCGTGCTCTGGCCCAGGTACACGCCCATGCCCAGCACCGAGTTCTCTTCGACGATGACACCTTCCACCACCTCGGAACGTGCGCCGATGAAGCAGTTGTCTTCGATGATGGTGGGGTTGGCCTGCAGCGGCTCCAGCACACCGCCGATGCCCACGCCGCCGCTCAGGTGCACGTTCTTGCCGATCTGTGCGCAGCTGCCCACGGTGGCCCAGGTGTCGACCATGGCGCCTTCGTCCACGTAGGCGCCGATGTTCACGTAGCTGGGCATCAGCACCACGCCCTTGGCGCAGAAGCTGCCGCGGCGCGCCACGGCCGGCGGCACCACGCGCACGCCGCTGGCGCGCACGGTGGCGTCGTCGGCACCGCTGAACTTGGTGGGCACCTTGTCGAAGAAGCTCAGCGCGCCGGCTTCGACCAGGCGGTTGTCGTTCAGGCGGAAGCTCAGCAGCACCGCTTTCTTCACCCACTGGTGCACGGTCCACTGGCCCACGGCTTCACGCGTGGCCACGCGCAGGCGGCCGGCGTCCAGGTCGGCGATCACCTGCTCGACGGCGTCGCGCACGTCGGGGGCGTTGGTGGCGTTGATTTCCGTGCGGCGTTCCCAGGCGGCGTTGATCAGGGCTTCGAGGGGGCTGGTCATGGTGGGCTTCTCAGGGTCGGTCAGAAAGGTGGGGCGGGGCTGTGGCGGCGGCTGCAGCGGTGTGGCCGGGCCCGTGCAGAGACGGGCCGGGCGGCGGATGGGGCAGTTCAGTCAGGCGGGCCGGTCAGGCGCCGCGGCAGTAGGCCACGATGCGGTGGGCGGCCTCCAGGCATTCTTCGGTGCCGGCCACCAGGGCCAGCCGCACGCGGCCCGCGCCGGGGTTATGCCCCTGCACCTGGCGCGCCAGCAGGCTGCCCGGCAGCACCGCCACATTGTATTGAGCCAGCAGGCCCTGGGCCCAGGCCACGTCGTCACCGGGGCCGCCGTCGGCGGCCGGGGGCACGGCAGCCCACAGGTAGAAGCCGGCGTCGGGCAGCTGCACGTCCAGCACGTCTTGAAGCACCGGCGTGACGGCGGCGAACTTCTCGCGGTACAGCCGGCGGTTGTCCACCACGTGGGTTTCGTCGTTCCAGGCCGCCACGCTGGCGTGTTGCACCATGGGGCTCATGGCGCTGCCGTGGTAGGTGCGGTACAGCAAGAACGCCTTCATCAGCGCGGCATCGCCGGCCACAAAACCTGAACGCAAGCCGGGCACGTTGCTGCGCTTGGACAGGCTGGTGAAGGCCACCAGGTTCTTGTAGTCGCGCCGGCCCAGCTTCCACGCGGCTTCCAGGCCACCCAGCGGGGGCTCATCGCGGAAGTAGATCTCGCTGTAGCACTCGTCGCTGGCGATCACAAAACCGTGGCGGTCGCTCAGCGCGAACAGCTCGGCCCATTCCTCCAGCGGCATCACCGCGCCGGTGGGGTTGCCGGGCGAACACACGTACAGCAGCTGCGTGCGTGCCCAGGTCGCGTCGTCGATCTTTGACCAGTCGGCCGCGAAATTGCGCGCCGGGTCGCTGGGCGCGAAGGCCGTCTGCGCGCCAGCCAGCAGGGCCGCGCCTTCGTAGATTTGGTAGAACGGGTTGGGGCTGACCACGGTGGCGCCGGGGCGGCTGGCGTCGATGACGGTTTGCGCCAGCGAAAACAGCGCCTCGCGCGAGCCGTTCACCGGCAGCACCTGGGTGGCGGCGTCCACGGCGATGCCGTAACGCCGCTGCAGCCAACCCGCACAGGCCTCACGCAGCGCGGGTTCACCGGCCGTGGCCGGGTAGGTGGCCAGGCGCTTCAGGCCCTGGGCCAAGGCTGCTTCCACCAGGGCCGGCGTGGCGTGTTTGGGTTCGCCAATGCCCAGGCTGATGGGCCGCAAGGCCGGGTTCGGGGTCAGGCCGCGCGTCAACTCGCGCCAGCGTTCGAAAGGGTAGGGGTGCAGGCGCGACAACAACGGGTTCATGGGCGGGATTATCCCGTGCCTGCGCCCGGGGCAGGCGCGCTGGCCCCGCCAGTCACAGCGCCCCGCGGCAGCCCGGTGCGCCACACTGGCAGCGCAAGCGGCCTTCGTGGTGCGTTTCGCCGTAGTCCACGGTGATCTCTTCGCCGGGCGTGATGTCGCGCAGCGCGTAGAACTCCACCCGGCCGTTGCGGATGACCAATTGGGCGTTGGCCTGGCAGCTGTGGTTGGTGTAGCGCATGGGGTCGGCGCTCTTGCTGAAGTCGATGGCGCGTTTGGCCGACAGCTCCACGATCATGATGCGTTCGCTGCGCGTGGCGCGGATGCGCGCTTCGTCCACGCTGATGCTTTCGCCGCGGATTTCGCCGATCTTCAGCCGCTTCTTCACCGCTTCGGCCGCGAACACGCCTTGGCCGTCGATGGCGCTGGGCCCCACGGTCACGGCGAACTTCTGGTAGGCCGGCCGGTCGGGCTCAGCAGCGGGCGCCGCCGCCGGGGCGGCGGCCTCGCGCACCGTCAGCCGCGTCACAGGCGTTCGGGGTTGGTGATGGCGCCGGGCAGGTCGACGCGCGGTGCGGGCTTCCAGCCCTTCTTGCGGTGCTCCACCGTCACGTAGGTGCGGATGCCGCCGCGCACGTACCAGTCGGCGTGGATGCGGATGAAACGCGGGTGGATGGCGGCGACGATGTCCGACAGGATGGTGTTGGTCACCTTCTCGTGGAACGCACCTTCGTTGCGGTAGCTCCAGAAGTACTGCTTCAGGCTCTTGGTTTCCACGCAGAACTTGTCGGCCACGATCTCGATGGTGAAGTGGGCGAAATCGGGCTGGCCGGTCAGCGGGCAGTGGCAGGTGAACTCGGGCACGTCGAAGCGGATGACGTAGTCGCGCTCAGGCGCCGGGTTCGGGAAGGCGTGCAATTCCTTGCTGGGCGCGCTGGGCGGCACGGCCGGGGCCACGCGGGCGGTGGGGGCGGCGGCGGTCTTGGCGCGTGCGGTCTTGCGGGCCGATGGGGCGGCCTTGGCGGGCTGGGAAGCGACGGTCTTGCTGGGCATGGGCAGGGCAGGTGGGGCCTGTTTCAACAGGGGCCGAACGGGCCAGGGTGGCCCGGACGTGCAAAGGCGCGATGCTATCATCCGGCGCTCGCTGCGCTGGGCTTTTCAGCGCTTTTCTTCTTAAGAATCAAGCACTTGCGTGCTCTGCGTGGTTGCTGCGGCCTTCTGGGCTGTGGGGCGGCGCGGTGCCACCCCCCGATGCGGCTCAACCAGATCAAGCTCAGCGGCTTCAAGTCGTTCGCCGAACCCACCACCTTCCAGCTGCCGGGCCAGCGTGTGGGCGTGGTCGGCCCCAACGGTTGCGGCAAGAGCAACATCATGGACGCCGTGCGCTGGGTGCTGGGCGAAAGCAAGGCCAGCGAGCTGCGTGGCGAGTCCATGCAGGACGTCATCTTCAACGGCAGTGGCAACCGCAAACCGGCCAGCCGCGCCAGCGTGGAACTGGTGTTCGACAACGCCCTGGCGCGTGCCGGCGGCCAGTGGAACAGCTTCGCGGAAATCGCCGTCAAACGTGTGCTGACGCGCGACGGCACCAGCAGCTACTTCATCAACA
>JBKCUM010000205.1:0-10145 GCA_046318395.1 Rubrivivax sp. | reverse complement strand
TTGTTTTCGCCCAGGAAGGGCGACACGGCCTGTTCCACCACGGTGTCGGGCAGCACGCTGTTGCCCACCACTTCAAATTCCAGCAGGTCAAAGCGCGGCCCGGCCGGCGCGCTGGCGGCGGAAGCCGGGGCGGCAGGCTGGGGGGCGGGCGCGTTCTGGGCCAGGCTGTTCAGCGAACAGGCAAGGCCCAGCGCAGCGATGAGGCATCGCAGGAACATGGGTGCTGGCGGTCGGCAGCCCCGGTGCATGCACGGGGGCCGGGGTGCTCGGTGGGTGGTCGCGGTGATGAAGCGCGGTGGGTAAGCGCGGAGGGGCCTGAACCTTCAGCCGGCCCGGCCGCGGCGACGCTTCAGCGCGGCGCCCAGCAGGCCCAGGCCCGCCAGCAGCGTCAGCGCCGTGCCGTTTTCCGGCACGCTGGACACCACGCCCAGCGGCTGGCTGCCCAGCCAGCTGGGGCTTTCGCCGGCCGCGGCCGAAGCAAAACCTTCCAGCCGCTTCACGCGCCAGCCGCCGGTGGTTTCGGTGCGGCCGATGCTGTAGGCGAATTCACGCCGGGCCAGGGCCGCAGCGCTGCTGCTGCCTTCCAGCGTGTAGCTCAGCAGGTACTTGCCGGCATAGGGCGAGTCGGGGTACAGCGTGGGGTCCACGTAGATGAAGCCCCAGTAGGCATCGGCGCTGAGGTTGTCCGCCTCGTCGATGATGATGGGGTCGTTGTCATCACTCTCCGCGCCCGGCGGCACCATGAATCGGTAGAACCAGCTGGACTGGCCGATGGCGTTGTCGGTCTTGAGCTCAGCGGTGCCATCTGACGACGTTGAAACATCCAGGAATCCGGCGAGGTTGTTGCCAGGGGTTCCAGTTTCCCCAAAGTAGGTCAGACCGGCATCGGTCTCCAGGTTCACGCTGCTGCCGTTGATGGTGTAGTCAACCAAGTTGACGTTGCCGGGCGTGGCGTGCGTGCCGGTCTTGCTCACCGCATCTGCGAAGCTGGGGAATGCCGACAAGGTGGTCTGAATCAGAAACTGGCGTGAGAACTCAGAGCGCGCCAGACCCGTGGGTTGCGTCGGGTCCAGCGTGTCCATGTCAAACAGCTTCACCTCCGAGCCCTGGCGCAGCGTGGTGAAGAGGTTGAAGTTGGCCGGTGACGGTACCGAGGCCACGCTGGAGTTCCGTTGGTTGTCCATGCCGGTGACCAGCCACCGCACATTGCTGTTGTCGGCCTGCGCGAGGAAGTTGGTCCAGTTGGCGTCGTCCACCACCCAGAACTGCTGTTTGCCGGCGTCGCTGGTGTAGCTGCCCAAGAACGTGGTCAGCGTGATGCCCAGGTCCAGGGTGTAGGAGACTTTTTGGCTGGTGGCTCCGCCGAGCCCATCGTCGTGGACCACCAGGAACAATTCACCGTTGTGGTTGTAAGGCGCGCTGGGCCCAGAGGTGCCGGTCGCCTTTCCGCCGGCCAGAGAGGCCAGCGTCAACGGTGCCCAGGTGGCCAGCCCCAGCCCCAGCAGGCAGGCCGGCATCCAGGTGCCATAGGGTCGGTGGGTGCGGGAGTTCTTCATGGTGCGGGTCCTGGGCAGTGGTGGCGCGGACGGTGGGCGCAAGGTCGGCTGAAGCCTGTGCTGTGAAGCGGTTAAGCCGGTCAAACCTGAAACGGGACAGGGTGTGCAGCGGCACACCCTGTGGGTTGCACATCGCAGCGGGCCACCGACACCGGGTTGGGCCCGGGCCGGTGGCTGGCGGCTTACTTGGTGGCGCGGAACGGCACGCAGCTGTTGCCGTTGCGGGTGACGCGCGAACCGAAGATCGCGTTGTTGCCGGTGCGGGCGTCGAAGCTGCCGGTGTAGGCGCTGGGCAGGGCGGCCACGCCTTGCTGGTTGCTGCTGCTCAGCTTGGCCAGGGCGTCGGGCTTGCGGATCTCGGCGATGAAGCCGGTGATGAAGCTCTTCTGCGCGGCCGACAGCGTGTTGAAGTACGAGGTCTTGTACTGCATGGTCGACTCGACGGCGTAGTCGTAGCGGCCGACGATCAGGTTGTCGCGCGAAGGCGCGGCACCTTCCAGCTTCACGTGGCGCCACAGGTTGGAACCGGGGGCGTTTTCACGGGACACGTGGCCGATGGCGTAACCGCCGCCGTCTTGCGCGCGCTTCAGGCAGCTGACCACGTCACCCGTGCCCGGGCCTTCGAAAACGAAGACGGTGCCCGAGGGCATGGCGGCCGGCAGGGCGCCGCCCATGTTGGCGTTCAGGTACTGGGCCATGGTCAGGCCAGACTCGGTGCGGCTGGTCAGCGGCGACACGGCCTCAGGGGCGGCCGAGGTCGAGCTGGTGTAACCCGCCGGATCGGTGGCGGTGGGCAAGCAACCCACGCCCAGCAGCACCGCGTTGGCGGCGGCTTGCGTGCCAGAGCCGTCCACACGGCGGCAAACGTTCACCTGGCTGTTCAGCTTGGTGTCGCTGCTGCTGACCAGCAGACGCCAGTTGGTGGCGTTGCCCAGGAAGAAGGTGCGTGCTTCGGCGTAGCCGATGGTGGGCATGCAGTTCTCGTCGGTCGACGCGGTGGTGCAGGCGGCGCCGGTGCTGGAGAACTTGGCGGCCAGGTTCTGCTTGGCGAACATCGCGGCGTACAGCGCGTCGTTCACGGCCACGGCGAACACGGTTTGCAGGATGGGGGTGCGCGTCAGCTGCGACAGTTCGTTCGCGGCCAGGCCGGCCTCGGGGTAGTTGTCGTCGTCAGCGTCCAGCGGGTCCTTGGGCACGTTGGCGCCCTTGAACAGGCCGGGTTCGACGTCAGACACGCCGAACTGCGGGATGGCCAGGGTGTTGTTGGTGCAGCCGGTGTAGACGCGGTCCACCGTGGTGGTGGTGGTGCAGTTGGCCGGGGCGGCGTCCACGAAAGGACGGGCGGTCTGGTAGAAGACCGGGAACACGCCTTGGGCGGAACCACCGTTGTCGCTCTTGAAGAAGGCGACGGGGGTGTTGGCGGCCAGGCCCAGCTTGGCGGCCGGCAGGCGGCAGGTGATGCCCCAGTAGTTGCCACCGAAGCTGAAGCCGCTGCCGGATTCGGCCACGTTGTACAGCGTGGTGGTGGCGTTGGCGGCCGAGCCACCGCAGATGTCGTTCAGCATGATGCCGGCGACGGCGGCGCGCAGGGCCGAGGCGCCCGACAGGTAGATCTTGACGGTGGCGGCGTCGTTGACGTTCACCGACGGGGCGGCTTGCGCGGCGTGGCCGGCAACGGCCGTCAGGACGGCCAGGGCGATGTGGTGCAGTTTCATGAGGGTGCTTTCAGCGAAGTTCGAGACAAAGCTGCGCCCAGCCACCCCGCCGAAGCGGGATGGTCAGGGTTCAATGGAACGGAAGGGGCTGGCCTGAAGAACTCAGGCCCAGGGGCTCAGGCCGACAGGCGGCGGCGGGCCAGACCACCCAGCACAGCCAGGCCGGCCAGCATGGTGGCCAGGGTGCTGGCTTCGGGCACGGCGCTGGTCAGCGTGTAGGCGCCGTTGGCGTCCACCGCGAAGGTCCAGGTGTTGTTGAAGTTGATGACGTCCACCGGCTCAGACGTTTCCAGGCTGATGTTCTCGGCTTTCAGGAAGTGCGCCGTGGCGCCTACCGTGTTGGACAGGTCCAGGCTGATGAAGCCGTTCAGGTTGGGGCCCACGCCGCCCAGCTCGCCGAAGTAGGTGATGCCAGGGTCGGTGGCGGCGTTGACGCTGCTGCCGTTCTGGGCGAACTGGGGGGCGTTGATGTTGACCGGGTTGGCGTGCGTGCCGGTCCGGTTGAGGGCGCTGAAGAAGTTGCCCGCAGGACCCATGCCGGTCTTCCAGGGGTCGATCAGCTCGGACTCCATCTTGCCTTCATCGCCGTTCTGCACGGTCGACAGCAAGCGCCAGGTGGTGCCGCTGAGGTCATAGGCCTGCACCGACCAACGCAGGTTGTTGGCGTCGACCATGCCCAGGAAGCTGCCCCAGTTGGCGTCGTTGACGTTCCGCGACAGCGTGAACGTTTGGCTCTGCGCCAGCCAATCGTTCATCTTGATGCCCATGTCCAGCACGTAGGACACCTGTGCGGCGTCGTCGAAGACGGCCAGGAACAGCTCGCCGTTGCCGGAGTAAGACAGGTTGGGGTTGGTGGCGCCGGACTGGGTGTTGCCACCGGAGAGGGCGGCCATGGCCGGAGCGGCGACGAGGGTGGTGGCGGCCACGGCGGCCAGCGCGAGAGACTTGAGTTTCATGTTCACTCCTGAAGTTGGATGTCTGCATCGCCCGACCGGTGCCTGCAGCGCCGCTTCTGCATGAAGTGGCGCCAGGCGCTGGACCGAGGTCGCACCGCGTGCCGGCCGCCCGAAGGGTGTGGGGCGGGTTCGGCGGTGGTGCTTCAAAGAACGGGGCTGGTCTGGCCAGCGAACAACCGGGATGTTGGCCGGTGCCCGTGAATCCTTAACAGTTCTTCAAAGTGCGGAAAGGTCCGAACGGACTACGGGTGACCGGGCCTGGCCGTGTCACATGCCGTCATGGGCGCCGCCACCCCCCAGAAGCAAGGGGGCGTCTTCCAGCAGGCCCTGCGACATGGCTTGGGCCACGGCCTGTGCGCGGTTGCTGGCGCCCAGCTTGCGCAAGATCTTTTGCACGTGGTTTTTCACCGTCAGCGGGCTGATGCCCAACACCTCGGCGATCTGCTGGTTGCTCTTGCCTTCGCGCACCCAGGCCAGGATCTGCCGTTCGCGGTCGGTGATGGCCCCGCTCTTGGTGGCCGGTGCGGGCGGAGCCGGGCGCGGTTTGGGCGTCGGTGGTGTCAGTTCGCGCTCGGTGGCGTTCACCCGCAGCCAGGCGCTGTGCAGGTGCGGCAGCAGCAGGTCCAGGTGCGTGGCCAGGGCCAGGGCCGCACCGCGCTGGGTTTGGCCGAAGACGAAGAAGCTCTCCAGCTCGGTGGGGCGCTGGGGCCGCGACACGCCGTGCACGGCCAGCACCGTGATGCCGTGGTCGCCCAACAGCTGGGCCGCGGGCGTCAGGCGCGCGCCGGTCATGCGTGCGGGCTCCACCACCAGCGGACGGCAACGGCCCTCCACCCAGGCCGCCATCAGCGCCTGCAGCAGTGGCGACTGCGGGTCGGTCAGCAGCGCCAGCAGTTCGGCCGGCAGCAGCACGCTGTGGAAGGCTTCGAAGACCAGGTCGCGCGCCTGGCGCTGGTAGGCGCCGCAGGCCAGCAGCTGGTGCGGCAGCAGGATCTGCAGCTGGTTCTGCGTCCACACGAAAAACTGGTAACGCCGCCGCACCTGCGGCGCAGCCTCCACCACACCGACGATGGCCTCGGCCTGCTGGGCGGTCAGCAGCAAGGTGGTGTCGGCCGGTGCGGCGGCGCCGGTGTGGCTGAGGCTGTCGGCGCTGTCGGGCATCTCAATGTTCATCGGGGTCCTCCTCGTGGGGCGGCGCGTGGGGCCGCTTCGGCCGGCCTTGGAGCGGTGCTCAAGGCCTGTTGCTGTCGGGGTCGGCGGGGTCACCGCCGCTGGGGGTGTCCAGCGGCGCCGGGTCGGGCGCCGCGGGGGTGATCTCGGGGGCCGGTGGCGGCGCCACCGCCGGGTCCACCGCCGCGGGTGTGGCGTGCGCGGTGGGTGTTGGCTGCGGCGGCAGCACGGCGTGGAACCACCAGTCGCCCACGGCCACCGGGCTCACACCCGCCGCCTGCAGTTCTGCGCCCGCGGGCAGCGGGCCTGAAGCAGGCTGGCGGCTGCGGCTGGCCAGGCCGCGGATGCGGCCATCGGCGTCGCGCTGCAGCAGCCAGTCGGCCTGCGCGGTGAAGGGGTCGGCGTAGGCCTGGCGCAGCCAGCGTGCGGGCGGCTGGTGGCGGCGGTCGGCCAGCAGTTCTTCCAGCGCCAGCGGCCAGGCGGCTTGGCCAGCGGGCGTGTGGCGCGCGTACTGCACCAGGGCCTGGGTGATCTGCTGGGCGCGCCAGGCCAGTTCGGCCTCGCGCGCGCGCTGGCCGGCCTGCACCCAGTGCTGGCCGGTGTGGGCCGCGGCCACGCCGGCCAACACCAGGCTGAACAACAGCAGCAGGTAGCTGAAACCGGCCTGCCGGGCACGTGGGCCCGGGGCGGCTGGCGTGCGCGGTGCGCGGTCACCAGTCGGCATGCAGGTCTCCTTGCGGGCTGCGGCCGGCCGAGCCGCTGCGCACGTCGGCCAGGGCCCCGGCCACGGCGCTGTCGGGCGCGGCGGCCACGGGCACCCAGCTGTCGCGGCGGCCGGTGAAGGGGTCTTCCGGGGTTTGGCGCAGGTACTGGCGCGCCACCAGTTCTTGCAGCGAATCGGGGTAGCGGCCCTGGTCGCTGGCGAAGCGGTCGATGGCCTGGCGCATCACGGCCAAGGAACTGCGCAGGCTGGCTTCTCGCGCGCGCTCCAGGCTGTTGAAGTAACGCGGCGCGGCGATGGCCGCCAGCAGGCCCACGATGGCCATCACCACGATCAGCTCGATCAAGGTGAAACCGCGCCACCGGCGTGCGGTGGCGTGTGGGGAAGGCGTGCGGGCGGGCATGGCGGTTCACCAGGCTTGGTAGGCCGTGCCGTCCAGCGCGAGGGCGCTGCTGCGGCAGTGCAGGTCGAAGACATCGGCGCCGGCCTCGGGCGCCTGGCCGTCCGCCGGGGCGTCGCTTTGGCTGTGGCGCGTGGCCCAGGTGTCGGCGGCGGGCAGGGTGGTGTCGGCGAAGGGGCAGCGTGGCAGGCGGCGCAGCAGGCGCAGGCGGCGGCCGTCGGGCTGGCCGCTGGCGTCCAGCAGCGGCGCGCCCTGCACCAGCACCTGCAGGCTGGCGGGCCAGGGGCTGTCGCCGGGCCCGGGCGCGATGCGCTTTTGCCGCACGGCTTCGGCGTGGGCGTCCAGCGCCGAGCGCAGCTGGCGCAGCGTGTCGCGCAGCGCCTGTTCCTGCGTGCGGCGGCTGACCAGGGCCTGCAGCGGAAAGGCCGCGCTGGCCAGGATGCCCACCAGGGCCAGCACCACGACCATCTCGATCAAGGTGAAGCCACGGGCGCGCTGGCCGGCCGCCGCACGGCGCTGCAGCGGCGGCTGGGGTTGAGTCCAGGGCGCTTTCAACGGGCGCCCCCAGGGGCTGCGGGCGGCAGCGCGGCCACCTGTACCGTGGCCTGGCCTTGCACCTGCACGGCCACCGGCTCGCCGGCCGGGCCCGACAGGCCGTGCACCTGCACCTGGGCCGCCGTGCCCGCTGCACCGGCCAGCACGCGCAGCACCACCACGGCCTCGCCGCGCGGGCCGGTGGCGAAAGGCAGGCTGCCCACGCTGGTGTCGCCGCTGGTGGCCGCCAGCTGGGTGTTGTCGAACACCAGGTCACCGCGCAGCGCCTGGGCGGAGCGGTTCACCATCGTGATGCTGACGGTGTCGCCCACCTGGGCCTGCGGTGTGGCGGCCAGCAGCAGGCGCTGTTCTGCGGGCGCGGCGTTCGCGGAAGCCGGTGCGGCCTCGGCGGGGTCTTCGCCCGCGGCCGGGGCGGCTTCGGCGTCGCCCGCGGGCCGGCGCGCACCCTGGCCCACGCCCACCTGGGCCTGGCGGTTCAGGCGCAGCGGGGCCATGCCGGGGTTGTTCTCGGTGCCGGCGTGCAGCCAGGTGCTGGCCGTGGGCGGCACCGGCAGGTTGCGCACGATGCGCGGCGTGATCAGCATGACGATTTCCGTCTTGTTGCGCGTGTCGGTGGTCACCCCGAACAAACGGCCCACCAGCGGCAGCGTGCTCAGGCCCGGCAGGCCCACGGCGCGCTTGCGGTCTTCGTCGCTGATCAGCCCCGACAGCACCTGCGTCTGCCCGTCTTTCAGGCGCAGCGCGGTGCTGGTCAGCCGGGTGCCCACCTGGTAGGCCAGGCTGCCAGCGGGGCCGCTCACTTCACGCAGCAGGTTGCTGACCTCCAGGCCCACCTTGATGGTCACTTCGCCGTCCAGCTGCACCGTGGGCTCCACCTCCAGCTTGATGCCCACGTCCAGGTAGCTGACGGTGGTGGACGCGCCCACGTTGGCCGTGGCCGAGGTGGTGCTGAACACCGGCAGCTTCTCGCCGATCTGCACCTTGGCTTTTTCGCGGTTGCGCGCGCGCAGCGTGGGGTTGGCCAGCAGGTTGGCGTTGCCGGCCTGGCCGCGCAGCGCGGCGGCCAGCGCCGGGTTGGCCACGCTGCCGCGGAAACTGCCCAGGCTGGACAGCGGCACCAGCGCATCGGCCACGTTGGGCAGGCCCCATTGGATTTCCGTGGGCCAGCCGATGCCCAGGGCGTCCAGGCGGTCGGTGCCGATCTCCATCACCTCCACGGCCAGCATCACCTCGGGCTCGGGCAGGTCGATGGTGGCGACCAACTGCTCCACCAGGCGCACGACCTCGGGCGTGTCGCGCACCACCAGCACGTTCAGGCGTTCGTCGGCGTGCAGGTCGCGCGTCTTGGCCATGGTGCGCACCAGGGTCAGCGCCTGCTTCACGTCGGTGTTCACCAGGTACAGCGTGCGCGTCACCAGCTCCTGGTGTTCACGCTGCTTGGGCACGGTGTTGGGGTAGACCATCACCGTGGTCTCGTTCAGCAGCTTGCGGTCCAGCTGCTGCGTGGCCAGGATGACGCGCAGCGCCTCGTCCAGGCTGACGCCGCGCAGGAAGACGGTGACACGCGCCTCGGCGCGCACGTCCTTGTCGAACACGAAGTTGATGGGCGTGCTGCGCGCCAGCGACTCGAACACCTGGCGCAACGGCGCGTCGCGGAACTCCAGCGTGACCGGGCGCTGGAAGGCCGGGCCTAACGTCGAAAGCGCTGCGCCTTCGGCGCCAGGGCGTGCGGTGCTGGGCGTGGCTTTGGCCGGCGGGGGCGGGCTGGGGGGGGCGGCCGTGGTCTGTGCCGTGGTCTGTGCCGTGGACAAGGCGCTGCGTTGCAGGCGTGCCAAGTCGGCCTCCAGGCTGCGCAGGCGTGGGTGTTGGGCGTCCAGGCTGGCCACCCGGGCCACCAGGCGCGTGGCGTCTTCCTGGCGTCCCGCGGCCAGCGCCATCTCGGCCTGGGCCAGGGCCCGCACCACCACGCGGTCGCGGGCCTGGGCCAGGGCGCTTTGCAGCGCCGGTGGGGGGGCCGAGCGGCCTTCGCGGGCCTGGGCCGCGGCCAACACGGCGTAGGCGGCCTCGTAGTCGCCCAGGCGCGTCAGGCGGTCGGCCTCGTCTTGCAGCGGGCTGGCGCAGCCGGCCAGGGCCACCGCGGCCAGGGCGAGCGCACGCCGCAGGCCTTGGCCAGTGCGTGGGGCCGGCCGCTGGCCAGGACAAAGACAAGGGGTCAACAAGGTCATCGCAAACTCAGTTGAACGGCTTGCCCGCCGGGCAGCCAGGTCAGGTGCAGCGCGCTGCGGGTGATGCGGTCCACGCGCCATTGGCCGTCCAGCACCTCGCCCACACGCACGCCCAGGCTGCGCTGCGGGCCACCCAGCAGCACGGTGGTGGTGCTGGCGGTGGTGCCCGTCAGCGTGTCGGCGGGCGTGTCGTCCAGGCGGCCGATGAAGGCGTAGGGGAACTTGGGCGCGGGCGGTGGGCCTTCGGCCACGGGCGGGGCTGGCGCGGGCGGCGCTGCGGCCGGCGCCTGGCCCCAGGCGGCCAGGGCCGCTGGCGATGCGGGTGGCCAGGCGCTGCGCGGCGGGAACGGATTGGCTTCGGCCTGGCTCGGCGCCGGGGGCTGGGCACGGCCGGTGGTGCGGGGTTCGGCGCCCGGCGTGGCGGCGGCGTGAACGGGCCCGTGTGGCGGCCGCACGGCCGGTGGTGCGCCAGCGGGCCGTGCAGCCGCCACCACGGGCGCTGGTTCCTCTTCCGGCGCCCAGATGGCAACGCCCGCGCTGGCGGCCAGCGTCAGCAGCAGCGCGCCCCACAAGGCCTTTTGGCGCGGGGAGGCCGGGGCCGCTGCTGTTGACGGGGCGTTGACAGTGTGTGGCTGCGCCTGGCCCCAGGGAGGTGCGGCGTGGTTCATGGCCGGGGCGGCGCAGCCGGTGCTGCGCTGTTCACATCGGCCGGCCCGGCCGCGGGCGTGCTGTGCCACAGCGACCACTGCAGCTCTGCGCTGAGCGTGCCGTCGCCAGCGGCCGATCGGCGCCAGCGCAACTGGTCCAGCGACAAGGCCGCATCGTGCTGCAAGGCTGATGAGGCCCA
>JBKCUM010000204.1:0-5309 GCA_046318395.1 Rubrivivax sp. | reverse complement strand
GGCCACCATCTGTGTGCCCACCAGCACGTCCACCTCGCCGGCGTGCACGGCGGCCAACTGGCTTTCCAGCGCGCCCACGGCGCGTGTGCTGTCGGCGTCGATGCGGGCCACGCGCGCGCCGGGCAGCAGCGCGGCCAGCTGCTCTTCCAGCTTTTCCGTGCCGCGGCCCAGCGGCGCGATGTCCAGGTTGCCGCAGTCCGGGCAGGCCCGTGGCACGCGTTCGCTGAAGCCGCAGTGGTGGCAGCGCAGCGTGCGGTCGCCCTTGTGGAACACACGCCAGGCGCTGCAGTGCGGGCAGCCGCTTTTCCAACCACAGGCGCCGCAGTGCAGCACCGGCGCGTATCCGCGGCGGTTCAGCAGCAGCAGGCTTTGTTCGCCGCGCTGGCGGCGTTCTTCCAGCGCCGCCAGCAGCGGCGGCGCCACGGCCGGCGCTTCTTGGCCACGTTCGCGCGGCAAGGTGTTCATGTCGAACAGGCGCACCCGCGGCATGGCGCCGCCGCCTATGCGCTGTTCCAGGCCCAGGCGGCGGTAGCGGCCTTCCTGCACCCGCTGCCAGCTTTCCAACGACGGTGTGGCCGAACCCAGCAGCACCGGCACACCCGCGTCGTGGGCGCGCCAGACGGCCAGGTCGCGCGCCGAATACCGTGCACCTTCTTGTTGTTTGAAGCTGGGGTCGTGTTCTTCGTCCACCACCACCAGGCCCAGGCGCGGCAGCGGGGCGAACACGGCCAGGCGTGTGCCCAGCACCAGGTCGGCCACGCCCAGGTGGGCCAGCATCCAGTGCTTCAGGCGCTGGGCGGGCGTCAGCGCACTGTGCAGGCTGACCAGGCGCCGGCCAGGGAAACGTTCGGCGAACCGCGCTTCCAGCTGCGGTGTCAGGTTGATTTCCGGCACCAGCACCAGGGCCTGCTGGCCGCGCGCCAGCGCGGCTTCGGCGGCGCGCAGGTAGACCTCGGTCTTGCCGCTGCCCGTCACACCGTGCAGCAGGGCCGGCTGCTGGTTTTCGGCCAGCGTGGCCAGCGCGGCGGCCTGTTCGGCGTTCAGCGCCGGGCGTGGCGGTTCTGGCGCGTCGCTGGGCAGGGCGGCTAGCTTCTTCAGCTTGGCCACACGCCGCGCCAGCTGGGTGTTGTCCAGCTTGCGCAGCTCCGGCGGCAGCACGCTCAGCGCCAGTTCGCCCAGGCCACGTTGGTAATAGGCCGCGGCGAACTGCAACAGCCGGCGCCAGGCCTCGCCCAGCGGCGGCAGTTGGTCCAGCGCTTCCACCACGTTGCGCAGCTGCGCGTCGGGCAGCGCGCCGTCGGCTTCCAGGCCGGGTTCGCCGTGCCACACGATGCCCGGCACCTCGCGCCGGCCCAGCGGCACGCGCACCAGGGTGCCGGGCGGCAAAGGCGTGGGCGCCAGGTAGTCCAGCAAGCCGCCCACGCCGCTGTGCTGCGGCGTTTCCACAGCCACCAGCAGGCGCACCGGGGCCCCAGGCGGGGGGACGGCCGCCGGGTCGGGGTGCAAAGGGGCGGGGTTCAAGGGCGGGCCAGACGGCGTGTGGACACTTGCGCGCGAAATCTCGGATTCACCTCAAAGAACGCGGCCAAGTGCCTGATGCGAAAGGGTTTTCTGGGCTACCCACAGAAACTGTGGATAACTCTGTGGGGAAGCTATGCCCAGGCGCGCCAAGTGCTTGATTTTCTAGGGCTGGCCTTGGGTTGCGCGCCAAAACAGCAACGCAAGTGCCTCAGCAAAATCAATGACTTAGCACGCTTTTGGGGAAATTCTTGCACCCCAATGCCCTGGGGCGCCTGGGGTGTTCTCGCTGCCCGCCAAATGGGGATAAGTCAAGCCTGTCAAGCACTTTTTGCGTCGCATGAGTGCTCACTTACTTGGTCAGCCCACAGACGTGCCAGCTGCGCCGCGCAGGCTGCGCGAATGGCTGTGCACGGCTTCGACCAGCGCCGCCACGTGTTCCGGCGGCGTGAACTGGCTGATGCCGTGGCCCAGGTTGAACACGTGGCCGCCCCAGCCGCCGTCGGCGCGTTGCGGACGGCCAAAGCTGTCCAGCACGGCGCGCGCTTCACGCGCCACCGCCTCCGGCGGGGCGAACAGCACGTTGGGGTCCAGGCTGCCCTGCAGGGCCACGCGGTCGCCGGTCAGCGCGCGGGCGCGGGCCAGGTTCACGGTCCAGTCCAGGCCCACCACGTCGGCGCCGCAGCCGGCGATCTGTTCCAGCCAGAGGCCGCCGCCTTTGGTGAAGACGATGACGGGCACCTGGCGGCCCTCGGCCTGGCGCTTCAGGCCAGCCACCACACGTTGCGTGTAGGCCAGGCTGAACTGCTGGAAAGCGCCGTCGGCCAGCACGCCGCCCCAGCTGTCGAACACCATCACGGCCTGCGCGCCGGCGTCGATCTGCGCGTTCAGGTAAGCGGTGACGGCCTGGGCGTTGATGTCCAGGATGCGGTGCATCAGGTCGGGCCGGCTGTACAGCATGCCCTTCACCAAGCGGTAGTCGTCGCTGCCGGCGCCTTCCACCATGTAGCAGGCCAGCGTCCAGGGGCTGCCGGAGAAACCGATCAGCGGCACACGGCCACCGGCCACGCCCTGGGCGTTGGTGGTGACCAGGGCTTTGCGGATGCTGGCGACGGCGTCGAACACGTAGCGCAGCTTGTCCATGTCGGGCACACGCAGCGCGGCCACGTCGGCTTCGGTGCGCAGCGGGCGGGCGAAACGTGGGCCTTCGCCGGCTTCGAAGCTCAGGCCCAGGCCCATGGCGTCGGGCACGGTCAGGATGTCCGAGAACAGGATGGCCGCGTCCAGCGGAAAACGGTCCAGCGGCTGCAGCGTCACCTCGGTGGCGTAACCCGGGTTCGTGGCCAGGCCCATGAAGCTGCCGGCCTGGGCGCGTGTGGCCTTGTACTCGGGCAGGTAACGCCCGGCCTGGCGCATCAGCCACAGCGGCGTGTAGTCGGTGGGCTGGCGCAGGCAGGCGCGCAGAAACTGGTCGTTGTGCAGGTGCGGTGCGGTCATCTGCGGATTATCGCGGCCGCCCGCCACCCGCCGGGCCTGTCGTCGGCAGCCTTCAGGCCGCCGCCACCTCGGCCGGTGCAGCCAGGCCCAGCCAAGCGGCCAGCACAGCGTCGGCGTCACCGCGCGCGGCCTGCGCCAGCACCGGCTGGGGCAGCACGCGGGTGCCGGGCGGTGCCAGCGCCAGTTGGCGGGCCAGGGCCATGCAGACGCTGGCCAGCTGCGCCGACAGCACCGGCTTCTCCACCTCGGCCACCATCCAGCGCAGCTGCGACAGCCACCAGTCGGCCAGGCGCTGTGCGGCTGAACGCCCCGGCGCCCCCGGGCCGGCCGCTTGCGAAGGCCGCAGGAAAACCAGCTGCTCAAAACCCAGGCCGGCCACCGCGTGTTCTTCGTGGTTGGCAAAACCGCCGCGCAAGGCGTCGGGCAGCAGCGACGGCGCGTGCGGCACCAGCACCACCAGGCGGCGCACACCGCTGGCGTGCAGGCGTTGTGCCCAGGCCAGCAGGTCCGCCGGCTCGGGGCGGGTGAAGGCCTGGTCGCGGCCGTTGGCGTGGCGTTCGCGTTCGAACACCAGGAAAGCCATCTCGGCCTGGGGCAACACGGTGCCGGCGGGCGCGTTCAGCCAGGCTTGTGCGGGCACGGCCTTCAACCCGCGCAGCGCGGTGCCCAGCGGCGCGTCGACCACCGCACCCACCTGCTGGAAACGCCCCACCACCAGGCATTCGGCCAGCAAGGCCGCACCCAGCGTGCCACCCGCACCCACCACCAACAGCGGGGGGCCCAGGCGCAAGGCGGGCGGTGGGCTGTGTTGGGCGCCGCGCAGGGCTTGTTGCAAGCTGTCCACAGGTGTCCTCGTTGCCGCGGGGCGCCACGGCTTGAAGGCGCATTGTCACGCCCCCATCTGCGCCCGGCGGGTAGCATCGCCCGCACACAAGCAGAGGAGGCCCGCACATGTTCGACATCACCATTCCCTGGTCGCTGACCCGTTGGCTGGGCGTGGGCCTGGCCGTGCTGGGCCTGGGCGGCTGCGGCTACAACGACTTCCAGAAGCTGGACGAAGAAACCAAGGCCGGCTGGGCCGAGGTGCTGAACCAGTACCAGCGCCGGGCCGACCTCATCCCCAACATCGTCAACACCGTCAAGGGCGAAGCCGGCTTCGAGCAGGAGACGCTGACCAAGGTGGTGGAAGCGCGCGCCAAGGCCACCAGCATCCAGGCCACGCCAGAGCTGGTGAACAACCCCGAGGCGTTCCAGAAGTTCCAGGCCGCCCAGGGTGAACTGTCGGGCGCGCTGAGCCGGCTGTTGGTGGTCAGCGAGCAGTACCCCAACCTGAAGGCCAACCAAGGCTTCCAAGACCTGCGGGTGCAGCTGGAAGGCACGGAAAACCGCATCACCGTGGCGCGCAACCGCTACATCAAGACCGTGCAGGCCTACAACGTGATGGTGCGCAGCCTGCCCACCAACCTGACGGCCAAGGTGATGGGCTACGACGTGAAGCCCAGCTTCACCGTGGCCAACGAGGCGCAGATCAGCGCGCCGCCCACCGTCAGCTTCGACAAGCCCGCTTCCAAGTGAGCCCACGCCCACCGCGGCTGTGGTCGGCTGCGCTGCGGGCGCTGTGGCTGGGCCTGCTGGCGGCCTGGCTGGGCGTGGCCGGCGCGCAAGACCTGCTGCCGGTGCCGCCGCTGAGCGGGCGCGTCATCGACCAAACCGCCACGCTGCAGCCCGCTGAACAGCAAGCGCTGGACGCCAAGCTGGCGGCCTTCGAGGCCGAAGCCGGGCCGCAGATCGTGGTGCTGATGGTGGCCACCACCCAGCCCGAGGACATCGCGGCCTACGCGCAGCGCGTGGGCGAGGCCTGGAAGATCGGCCGCCGCGACGTGGGCGACGGTTTGTTGATCGTGGTGGCCAAGAACGACCGCCGCGTGAACATCCAAACCGCCAAGGCGCTGGAAGGTGCCATCCCCGACCTGGCGGCGCGGCAGATCATCGACCGCGCCATCCGCCCGGCCTTCCGCGCCAACGACTACGCGGGCGGGCTGAACGCGGCGGCCGACCAGCTGTTTGCGCGCCTGCGTGGTGAGGCCCTGCCGCTGCCCGAGGCCCAGCCCAGCAAGAAGGTTCGTGGCGACCGCGGCCTGCAGCTGGAAGAGCTGGCCATGTTCTTCTTCGTCGCCGTGCCCGTGGTGGGCGCCGTGCTGCGGGGTGTGCTGGGCCGCAAGCTGGGCACGGTGGCCACGGCCGGGGCCACCGGTGCCGTGGCCTGGTGGTTGACCACCAGCCTGCTGGCGGCC
>JBKCUM010000203.1:0-9392 GCA_046318395.1 Rubrivivax sp. | reverse complement strand
GCTGCAGCTGATCATCATCAAGCGCGTCAAGAAGGGCGGCCATGCCGCCCATGGTGGCGCGTGGAAGATCGCCTATGCCGACTTCGTGACGGCCATGATGGCCTTCTTCCTGCTGATGTGGCTGCTGGGCAGCACCACCGAGGGCGACAAGAAGGGCATTGCCGACTACTTTGCTTCGCCGCTGAAGCTGGCGCTGCTGAACAGCGGCAGCGGGGGTGGTGATTCGGCCCACGTGGTGAAGGGCGGCGGCGAAGACCTGTCGCGCAGCACCGGCCAGGTCAAGCGCGGTGACGTCGAGGCCGAGCGCAGCACGGTCACGCTGCGCAAGCTGAAGGCCGAGCAGATCCGCGCAGAAGCGGCGCGGCTGGAAGAGCTGAAAGACAAGATCGAAGAGCACATCAACGGCAGCGCCAAGCTGAAGGCGCTGAAGTCGCAGCTGCGGCTGGACATGACCCGCGATGGCCTGCGCATCCAGATCGTCGACGCCGACAACCGGGCCATGTTCCCCAGTGGCAGCGCCGTGGTGCAGCCCTACATGCGCGACCTGCTGCAGGAACTGGGGGCCGTGCTGTCCGAAGTGCCCAACCGGCTGACGCTGGAGGGCCACACCGACGCCCAGCCTTTCCCCGGCGGGGACCGCGGCTACAGCAACTGGGAACTCTCAGCCGACCGTGCCAACGCCACCCGGCGCGAGCTGATCCAGGGCGGTTTGCCTGAAGACCGCATCTTGCGGGTGCAAGGTGTGGCCGCCAGCGCGCCCTTCGACAAACAAGACCCGCTGGCGCCGGTGAACCGCCGCATCAGCATCATCGTGATGAACCGAGAAGCCGAAAACCGCTTCTACAGAACCGCCCCCGACACCATCAGCGCCGAAGGTGACGAGGCGCCCGCAGCGCCAGCGCCAGCACGCTGATTCAAGTTCGTCCCCCAGCGTCCGATAACCCAACAAGCCTGCCACCTGAGGTCCGCCCATGAGCAACCCCTCCGACCTGAAATTCCTGATCGTCGACGACTTCTCCACCATGCGCCGCATCGTCCGCGGCTTGCTGAAGGAGATGGGCTGCAACAACGCTGACGAGGCCGAAGACGGCGCCGTGGCGCTGGGCATGCTGAAGGCCCAGAAGTACGACTTCGTGGTCTCCGACATCAACATGCCCAACATGAACGGCTTCGAGCTGCTGAAGTCGGTGAAGACCGACGACACACTCAAGCACATCCCGGTGCTGATGGTCACGGCCGAAGCACGCAAGGAAGACATCGTGCTGGCCGCCCAAAGCGGCGCTGCGGGTTACATCGTCAAGCCTTTCACCAAGGCCACGCTGGAAGAAAAAGTACAAAAGATTCTGCAGAAGCTGGCCGCCACGGCCTGACAGGGAGCCCCACCATGAAGATGGAAGACATCGGCACCATGGTGCCGAACGAAAGCAGCCCCAAAGTCTCGCCAGAAGTGTTCCAGCAGCTCGGCACCATCACCCGCCTGTTGCACGACACCATGCAGCAGCTCGGTGTGATGCCCCAGCTGCAGATCGCCGCCGACGGCATCCCCGACGCACGCAGCCGCCTCACCTACGTGGCCAGCAAGACCGCCGATGCCGCCAACAAGGTGTTGAACCTGGTCGACCAGGCCAAGGCCGAACACGCCAGCATTTCCGAAGCCACCCGCCAGATGGCCCAGCTCATCGTGGCCGATCCGGTGAAGGCCGTGGCCAGCGGCGCGGTGCTGAACTTTGTGAAGGACGTCGAGGAGCGCACCGCCACCATCGACGGCCACCTGACCGACATCATGATGGCGCAGGACTTCCATGACCTGACGGGCCAAGTGGTGGCCAAGGTGGTGGGCCTGGCCAACGAGCTGGAAGACAGCCTGGTGAAGCTGCTGGTGGAAGTGGTGCCCCCGGGCCAACGCCAGAAGGTGGACCCCAATGTGCTGAACGGCCCCGTGGTGAACGCCGAAGGCCGCACCGACGTGGTGACCGACCAGGGCGAGGTCGACGACCTGCTGGCCAGCCTGGGCTTCTGAGCGCAGCCACCGGAACGTGCCGTGCCGGCGCCCAGCTTGAGCGACACCGGCCACGTCGACTGGATGGCCCCGGGCCAGCCGGTCTCGCCCCGCGAGGCGCTGCAAAGAATCGAGCGCATCTGTGCGCTGCACCCCACCTTGTACGGCGCCGTGTTGTGCGCCAGCGTCACCCACCCCGGGGTGCCGCACGAACACATTGCACGCGCCCTGCTGCAGTTTCGGCCCGACGCCGAAGGCCTGACGGTGCAGGACGTGCTGGGCCTGTTGACGGCTTGCCACACCGGCGCCCGAGAAGGCTTTGACGCCGTGTTGCGCAGCCGCCGCAAAGGCGAGCGCCGCGGCAACGTGTCGGCCTGGGTCAAGCCCGACTGACAGGGTCTGGCGGACGCGGCCAAGGCCGCAAGGCGCTTGCGCCACCTCAGGCCTCCCCCACTTCCGGCTGGGAATACGGCGGCGCTTACCCCGCTTATCTGCCTCCAGTCTCCACGCCGTCTCGGCACCATGGCAGGGCTCCCTTTTGAGCCTGAGAGACCATGGCCGACGACGCCCAAGACAGGCACTTACCCGCCACACAACGCAAGATCGACAAGGCCCGTGAAGACGGCCAGGTCGCGCGTTCGCGTGACCTGGGCCACCTGTCGGCGCTGGGCCTGGGCATCGCCTTGCTCATCGTGCTGGCGCCGCGCTTGACCGACTGGCTGCAGCACCTGTTGGCCAACGGCCTGCGTTTCGACGCCGCGCGCCTGGCCAACCCGCACGCCATGACCGAGCAGCTCAGCCACCAGGGCTTGCAGATGCTCATCGTGGTGGTGCCCCTGGGCGCGGTGGTGGCCGGTGTGGCGGTGGTGGCCAGCGTGCTCTCGGGCGGCTGGAACTTCACGATGAAGCCCCTGGAGCCCAAGTTCGAGAAGCTGAACCCCTGGACCGGGCTGGGGCGGGTGTTTTCTGCGCAGCAGTTGGCCGACACCGGCAAGGCCTGCCTGCTGGCACTCATCCTGGGCGTCATCGGTGTGCTGTACATGAAGTCGCAGCTGCCGCATTTCACCGCCCTGGTGTCCATGCCCTTGCCCACGGCCATCGCCGAGGCCGGGGGGCTGCTGAAAGACGGCTTGTTGCTGGTGCTGCTGGCGCTGGCCGCTTCGGCCGCCATCGACGTGCCGTTCCAGCGCCAGATGCTGATGCGCCGGCTGCGCATGTCGGTGCAAGAAGCCAAACAGGAACACAAGGACGTCGAGGGCAACACCGAGGTCAAGGGCAAGATCAAGGCCAAGATGCGCGAGCTGGCCAACCGCCGCATGCTGCAGGCCGTACCGCATGCCGACCTGGTGGTGATGAACCCCACCCACTTCGCCGTGGCGCTGAAGTACGACGACAGCAGCATGGCCGCCCCGCGCGTGGTGGCCAAGGGCGCCGACCTGATGGCTTTCCGCATCCGCGACGCGGCACAAGGCGCCAAGGTGCCGGTGCTGCAGGCACCGCCACTGGCGCGTGCGCTCTACAAACACTGCGAGGTGGACCAGGAGATCCCGGCCGCGCTGTTCTCGGCCGTGGCCCAGGTGCTGGCCTGGGTGTTCCAGCTGCGCGCCGCCGTGGCTGCGGGGCGCAGCCTGTACATGGACCCGCCCGAGGTGGAAGTGCCCCCCGGCATGGACCCCCTGAACCCCCGCGTGGAGCCTAGCCTGTGAACCCGTTGATGCAGCGTTTGAACGCCTGGTTGGGCCCGCAGGCGGGTGCGGCCAAGGCGCTGACCTTGCCGGTGGTCGTGGTGCTGATGCTGGCCATGATGGTGCTGCCGCTGCCGCCCTTTGTGCTGGACCTGCTGTTCACCTTCAACATCGCCATCGCGCTGATGGTGGTGATGGTGTCGGCCCAGATGGTCAAGCCGCTGGACTTCGCCGCCCTGCCCACGGTGCTGCTGGTCACCACCTTGTTGCGCTTGAGCCTGAACGTGGCCTCCACCCGCGTGGTGCTGCTGGAAGGCCACAACGGCCCGGGCGCGGCCGGTGCCGTCATCGAGAGCTTCGGCCACGCGCTGATCGGCGGCAACTTCGCGGTGGGCTTGATCGTCTTCGCCATCCTGGTGGTCATCAACTTCATCGTGGTGACCAAGGGCGCGGAGCGCATCGCCGAAGTCGGCGCGCGCTTCACCCTGGACGCCATGCCCGGCAAGCAGATGGCCATCGACGCCGAGCTGAACGCCGGCCTCATCGACGAAAAAGAAGCCCGCCGCCGCCGCGCTGAAGTGGGCGAAGAGGCCGACTTCTTCGGTTCCATGGACGGTGCCAGCAAATACGTGCGTGGTGACGCCATGGCCGGCCTGCTGATCTTGTTCATCAGCATCGTCGGCGGTTTCATCATCGGCATGGCCATGCATGGCCTGAGTGCCGGCCAGGCCGCCGAAAGCTACATCCTGCTGGCCGTGGGCGACGCCCTGGTGGCGCAGATCCCGGGCCTGTTGATCAGCGTGGCCTCGGCCATGGTCATCAGCCGCGTGGGCAAGGAAGAAGACATCGGCTCGCAGATCCGCAAGCAGGTGTTCGATTCGCCCCAGGCCATCGCCATCACCGCGGCCATCGTCGTGGGCCTGGGCCTGATTCCCGGCATGCCGCACCTGGTGTTCCTGCTGATCGGCGGTGGCCTGGGCCTGCTGGCCTGGCAGCTGATGAAGCGCCAGGAACGCGCCCGCGCCGAACCCGAACGCAAGCCCGCCGCCGACGACCCCGCCCAGGCCAACGTCGAGGCCAGCTGGGACGACCTGACGCCGGTGGACACGCTGGGCCTGGAGGTGGGCTACCGGCTGATCGCGCTGGTGGACAAGGCACGCCAAGGCGACCTGCTGGCGCGCATCAAGGGGGTGCGCAAGAAGTTCGCGCAGGACGTGGGCTTCCTGCCGCCGCCGGTGCACATCCGCGACAACCTGGAGCTCAAGCCCAGCGTCTACCGCGTCACGCTGCGCGGTGCCGTGGTGGGCGAGGGCGAGGCCTTCCCGGGCCAGTTCCTGGCCATCAACCCCGGTGGTGCCACGCAGCAGCTGCCGGGCCAGAAGACCACCGATCCGGCCTTCGGCCTGCCTGCGGTGTGGATTGACGAGCGCACCCGCGACCTGGCCCAAATGGCCGGGTTTACGGTGGTTGATTGCGCGACCGTCGTGGCGACCCATCTTTCACACTTGATGCAGGTGAATGCCGCCCGTCTTTTGGGACGGGTCGAGACGCAGCAGCTCGTCGAGCACGTCACCAAACTGGCTCCCAAACTCATCGAAGACGTGGTCCCCAAGATGGTCGGTATCGCTACCTTGCAGAAAGTGCTGCAGCTGCTGCTGGAAGAAGGTGTGCACATCCGCGACATGCGCAGCATCGTGGAGTGCCTGGCCGAGCACGCCGCCACCGTCACCGACCCGGGCGAGCTGGTCAAGCGCATCCGCACCCACCTCAGCCCCGCCATCGTGCAGCAGATCTATGGCAGCGAACGCGAGCTGCAGGTCATCGCGCTGGAGCCCGAGCTCGAACGCCTGGTCACGCAGGCCCTGGCCTCGCCGCACGGCGCGGCGCTGGACCCGGGCGTGGCCGACACCCTCACACGCAGCGCCGCGCAGACCGCCAAGCGCCAAGAAGACATGGGGCACCCAGCCTGCTTGCTGGTGCCCGACCTGATCCGCGCACCGATGGCGCGGCTGTTGAAGCGTGCCGCCCCGCGCCTGAAGGTGCTGGCGCACAGCGAGATCCCAGAAACCCACTCGATCCGCATCGGATCGGTCATCGGAGCCAACGCATGAAGCCCAAAGCCCCCACGCGTTGCCCGCTGGCCCCTGAAACGACGACGGCTTGGCGGGAGGCCGCATGAACCTGAAGCGATTCACCGCCCGCACCTCGCGCGACGCCCTGGCCCTGGTGAAACAGGCCTTTGGCGAAGACGCGGTGGTGATGTCCACCCGGCCCTGCCCTGAAGGCGTGGAAGTGCTGGCCATGGCCCCGGAAAGCCTGCAGCAGCTGGAGAAGGTGGGCGCTGCCATGCCGTCGGTGCGCCCGGCGCCCGTGGCCCAGCCCATGCCCCCCGCGTTGCCCGCGGTGGAGGCCAAGCGGCCGCGCCAGAGCCTGGCAGAACGCATCCAGAAGCGCCTGATCGACCAGCAGGAGCCCCGCCTGCCCCCGGCCTTGCCCCAGGCCCCTGTGCTGCCGCCCATGGACTCGGTGCAGCAGGACGTGGACCAGCTGCAAATGAGCACGCTGTCGTTCCAGGACTACGTGCGCGAACGCATGCTCAAGCGCCGCCAGGCCGAGCTGGCCGCCGCACAACCGCCGCGTCAGCCGGGGGTGGCCAGCATCGAACTGGCCCGCGCCCGCCTGGCCCGTGAACGCGCCGCCGCACCCGATGCGGGCGTGAACCTGCGCAACGAACTGCCCGCCCCGCCGCAGCCACCGCTGCAACCGGTGCGCCAGGCCGCGGCGCCGGCCCGTGTGGCGCCGGCGCGCCGCGAACCGCCGGTGTTGAACGATGAGATCCGCGTCACCCCGCCCGTGGCCGCCGCCCTGCGTGCCGGCCCGGTGCTGGCCGATGGCGCCGCCCCGTTGGGTGCGGCCGAACAGGCGGCCATGGTCGACGAACTGCGCTCGATGCGCGGGTTGATCGAACAACGTTTCGGCGCCCTGGCCTTCATGGAAAAACTGCAGCGCCAGCCCCGCCAGGCCACGCTGACCCAGAAGCTGCTGGACGTGGGCTTCTCGCCTTCGCTGACGCGCAAACTGGTGGACAGCCTGCCCGAGGGCGTGGACGAGATGGCCTGGGCCGCCGGCGTGCTGGAACGCAACCTGGCCACCGGCGAACGTGAACCCGCGCTGGAAGAGCGCGGCGGTGTCTACGCCCTGGTGGGCGCCACCGGGGTGGGCAAGACCACCAGCACCGCCAAGCTGGCCGCGGCTTTTGCCACCAAACACGGCGCGGCCAACCTGGGCTTGATCACGCTGGACGCCTACCGCGTGGGCGCCCACGAACAGCTGCGCACCTACGGCCGCATCCTGGGCGTGCCGGTGCACACGGCGCACGACCGCGCTTCGCTGGACGACCTGCTGGAACTGCTGTCGGCCAAGAAGATGGTGCTGATCGACACCGCCGGCATGGCCCAGCGCGACGCCCGCACCCGCGAACTGCTGGAGATGTTGTCGCACCCCAGCATCAACAAACTGCTGGTGGTGAACGCCGCCGCGCAGGGCGAGACCATCGAAGAGGTGCTGGCCGGCTACAACGCCGCACAGTGCCGCGGCATCGTGCTGAGCAAGCTCGACGAGGCCGTGAAGCTGGGCCCGGCGCTGGACGCGCTGATCCGCCACCGCCTGAAGGTGCTGGCGGTGGCCAACGGCCAGCGTGTGCCCGAAGACTGGCACCGCCTGTCGGCCAACGCCCTGGTGCAGCGTGCGCTGCGCGGCGGCGGCAGCCCCGCTTGGCGAATGGACCAACAAGACCTGAACCTGGTGTTCGCCGCCACCCCCGCCGTCCTGGTGGGCAACAGCCGCCCGGCTGGCCAGCCCTCGGCAGGTCTGCACGCATGAAGGGCCGCACCATGCCAAGCCGCGACTTCTACGCCACCTCGGCCCCCGCGCCACTGGACCAGGCCGACGGCCTGCGCCGGCTGTTCGCGCCCAGCCGCACGCGCTTCATTCCGCTGGCCGCCAACCCGCATGTGCCCCATGCCGGCCCGCTGCTGGACCATGTGGCGCTGACCCTGGTGGCCCGTGGCCAGCGCGTGCTGGTGGTGGACGCCGCCGACGGCGCACCGCAGCCCAACGAGATGACGGTGCTGGACGTGGGCGCCGGCATCGAAACGCTGACACCCCAGCTGGGCTACCTGGCCGCCAAGGGTTTGCCGCTGGCCTTTGTGGACACACGGGGGTCTGCCGGGGGTCTGCTGGACGCCATCGTGCAGGCCGCGCCCAAGGCCGACGTGGTGCTGCTGCACGCCAACGCCAGCGACCTGGCCAGGATGTTCATGCACCGTGCGGCGCGCCCGGTGCTGGTGGCGGCCGACCACGAAGAAAGCGTCAAGCACGCCTACGCGGCCTGCAAGCTGCTGGCGCAGCGCTGCAGCCTGATGACCTTCGACCTGCTGTTGTGCGCCACCCGGGGCAGTGGCCGCATGCCCAGCATCGCCGCCAGCCTGGCCGGCTGTGCCGACGGCTTCCTGGGCGCCGTGCTGCACGACTGGGCAGTGCTGAACCCGCTGAACCCTCCCGACGAACCGGACGTTGCGCTGGACCGGCTGCTGGCCGCGCAACTGGCGCTGGGCGACGAGCGACCGCACCCCGGTCTGCCCCGTCAGCCGGCGGTGCACCTGGGGCTGAATTGAAGCCCGCGCACCCGCAAGAACCACCGCTCGTACAAGCCACCTACAAGGCCCCATCCATGTACACCGCCAAGGGACAACTCGACGCCAACGCGCTGCTCAAGCAGTACAGCCCGTTGGTTCGACGCCTCGCGCACCAGATGATCGCGAAGCTGCCTGCCAACGTCGAACTCGACGACCTGATCCAGGTGGGCATGATCGGTCTGTCCGACGCCTTGAGCCGCTTTGACGCGGCCCAGGGGGTGCAGTTCGAAACCTTCGCCACGCAGCGCATCCGCGGCGCCATGCTCGACGAGCTGCGCGGCAACGACTGGATGAGCCGCGGCGACCGGCGCCACCAGCGCAGCATCGAAACCGCGGTGCACAAGCTGGAGCAAAAGTTCGGACGCGCGCCCAACGAAACGGAAATCGCCCGCGAGATGGGCCTGAGCCTGACCGACTACCAGGAGCTGCTGGGCAAGGTGCGCGGCACCCAGCTCATCTACCTGGAAGACATGAGCGGCGACGACGGCGACGACGACTACCTGGACCGCCACGTGGCCGACGAAGAGGCCAACCCGCTGGGCCGGCTGCAGGACCAGCGCATGCGCGAAGCCCTGGTGGAGGCCATCAAGAACCTGCCCGAGCGCGAGCAGTTCGTGATGAGCATGTACTACGAGCACGACATGAACCTGAAGGAAATTGCCGCCGTGCTGAAGGTGACCGAAAGCCGAGTGTGCCAGCTGCACAGCCAGAGCATCGCGCGGCTGCGAACCCGGTTGCGCGAGTGGTGAACGTCCATCACTAACGCCACAAGTTGGCGCATCCAAAACCACAGGGCCCGTGACAGTCCGTTTCAAAACTGCTGCAACGGCCACCGTCATCAAAACTCCATGACCCATCGGGGCGTTTTTTTTTGTGGACGCCAAACCGATAGGCGGCGCGGGACGTGATGCGTTAGCGTGTTTTGGCAAACGCTTAGGTGGCATCCTTACTTGGGCAGTAACCCTGTCATGGCAGTGCCAGTTGCTGCAGCATGCGCTGCCCGCCAAGAAC
>JBKCUM010000202.1:0-7144 GCA_046318395.1 Rubrivivax sp. | reverse complement strand
GCGACCATGCGGTCTTGTTCGGCGCGGGGTGCGCGTGGCAGCAGCAGGCCCACGCCCAGGTCGTAGCCGTCCAGCACCACGTAGGCCAGCATGGCCAGGCCCATCAGGCCCAGGAAGACCACCGGCAGGGTTTCAGACCAGCTCATCACCGTGCACCTTTCCAGCTGCGGCTGATGAGCTGCGGCTCAGGCTCTGCGGCCGGCACGCCGGGCAGGTCCGCCGGCTTCTCCGCCAGGTACTTCAGCACGCCCACGTAGGCCACGATCAGCGCGGCGTAGACCGTCAGGTACATGGCCAGCGTGGCCGCGATCAGGGGGCTGGGCACGTTGGAGGCCACCTCGTCCACACGCACCAGACCGAACACGATGAAGGGCTGGCGGCCGATCTCTGTGACGTACCAACCCGCCAGCGTGGCCAGCCAGCCCGAAAACGTCATGCCCACTAGGCCCCACAGCAGCGGGCGCGGCAGCCGCTCGGGCGCCCAGGCGCGGCGGCGGTACAGCCACCAGCCGGCCCAGCTGAAGGCCAGCATCAACAGGCCCGTGCCCACCATCACGCGGAAGCTGAAGAACACCGGGGCCACGGGCGGGTGTGCGCCCTTGAATTCGTCCAGCCCGCGGATTTCACCGTTCGGGTCGTGTTTCAAGATGAGGCTGGCGCCCTTGGGAATGCCCAGCTCGAAGTGGTTGCTGCGTGTGGTTTCGTCGGGCCAGGCGAACAGCAGCAGCGGGGCGCCACGTTCGGTCTGCCACACACCTTCCATGGCCGCCACCTTCTGTGGCTGGTGCTCCAGCGTGTTCAGGCCGTGCAGGTCGCCCACGGCGATCTGCAGCGGGATCAGCACCGCACCCAGCGTCAGCCCGGTACGCAGCGCGCGGCCTGTGCCCACGGTGGCCTTGCGTTTCAGCACCTGCCAGGCGCTCAGGCCGGCCAGCAAGAAGGCCACGGTCAGGCCCGAGGCCAGCAGCACGTGGGCCAGGCGGTAGGGCAGGGAGGGGTTGAACACCACCTCCAGCCACGAGGTCACGAAGAACTCGCCCCCACGCACCTCGAAGCCCGCCGGCGTGTGCATCCAGGAGTTCAGGCTCAAGATCCAGAAAGCGCTGAGCGTGGTGCCGCCGGCCACCAGGGCCGTGGCCACCAGGTGCATGCGCTCGCTCACGCGGCCGTGGCCGAACAGCATGATGCCCAGGAAGCTGGCTTCCAGGAAAAACGCCGTCAGCACCTCGTAGCCCAGCAGCGGGCCGGCGATGTTGCCCACCCTTTCCATGAAACCCGGCCAGTTGGTGCCGAACTGGAAGCTCATGGTGATGCCGCTGACCACGCCTAAAGCGAAGGTCAGCGCGAAGACCTTGGTCCACAGCCGATAGTTGGCCAGCCAGGCGTGGTCGCCGGTTTTCAACCAGCGCCAGCGGAAGAACAACAGCACCCAGCCCAGCGCGATGCTGATGGTGGGGAACAGGATGTGGAAACTGATGTTGGCCGCGAACTGGATGCGCGCCAGCAGCAGGGCGTTCAGGGTGTCCATGGGGCTTACTCCTTGCCGCCGGGCATCAGCTTGCCGGTGAACTCCAGCAGGCGTTGCACCTTGGAGCCCATCTTCATCAGCTGCGACAAGGTGGCCTGGTCCAGGCGCTGCACGTCGTCGAACCAACTCGTCATCAGCTCGATCAGGTCGTGCATGCCGCGCATGCGTTCTTGGGCGATGCGGTCGTCCTCGCTGGCCGGGGTTTCCAGCAGCGCGTTGCGCAGCATGGACAGCGTGGGTTCGATCTCGCGGCGGCGGCGCTCTTCGGCCAGGGTCTGGAAGATTTCCCAGGCGTCGCTGGGCGCTTCGAAGTACTCGCGGCGGTCGCCGGGCTGGTGGCGCAGCTTCACCAGGCGCCAAGCCTGCAGTTCTTTCAGGCCCATGCTGACGTTGCTGCGGCTGAATTCCAGCGCCTCGGCGATCTCTTCGGCGTGCAGCGGCGCGGGCGCCACGAAGATCAGCGCGTAGATCTGGCCCACGGTGCGGTTGATGCCCCAGCGGCTGCCCATTTCGCCGAAGTGGCCGACGAAGCTGCGGACCAGGGGTGACATGGTTTTCATGGTCGGGGGAGTGCTCACTTGATGTGCCTCAATTCTGCCTGAATTTTCAGGAAAAACTGAAAGTTCAGGATGTTCAGGGGTTTCCTTCCATGGCGCTGCGGCGCGAACCAGGCCGCTGCCAGGGGTGGTGGCCGCGCTGCTAGAGTGCGCGCCATGTCGAACGCCCCCACCTCCGCCGGCCTGGCTGGCCGCCACCTCGTGTTGGGCCTGAGCGGCGGCATCGCCTGCTACAAGGCCGCCGACCTCTGCCGTGAACTGGTGAAAGCCGGCGCCACGGTGCAGGTGGTGATGACCGAAGCCGCCACGCAGTTCATCACCCCGGTCACCCTGCAGGCGCTGAGCAACCGCCCGGTGTTCGTGGGCCAGTGGGACGACCGCGCGCCCAACAACATGGCGCACATCAACCTGGCGCGCGAGGCCGACGCCCTGCTGGTGGCCCCGGCCAGTGCCGACTTCATCGCCCAGCTGGCCCAGGGCCGGGCTGGTGAGCTGCTGCCGCTGCTGGCGCTGGCGCGCCCGGCCGAGCGTTGCCCGCTGCTGCTGGCGCCGGCCATGAACCGCGAGATGTGGGCCCACCCGGCCACGCAGCGCAACGTGGCCCAGGTGCGCGCCGACGGTGCCACCGTGCTGGGCCCGGGTGCCGGCGACCAGGCCTGCGGCGAAGTGGGCGACGGCCGCATGCTGGAGCCGGCCGAACTGCGCGACGCGCTGATCGCCTTCTTCCAACCCAAGCTGCTGGCCGGCCAGCGTGTGCTGGTGACGGCCGGGCCCACCTTCGAGGCCATCGACCCGGTGCGCGGCATCACCAACCTCAGCAGCGGCAAGATGGGTTTTGCCATCGCCCGCGCCGCGGCCGAAGCCGGCGCCCAGGTCACCCTGGTGGCCGGCCCGGTGCACCTGCCCACGCCGGCCGGTGTGCGGCGCATCGATGTCACCAGCGCGCAGCAGATGTTCGACGCCGTGCTGCCCGCTGCGCCCGCGCACGACGTTTTCGTGGCCACCGCCGCCGTGGCCGACTGGCGGCCGGCGCAGTTCAACGACCACAAGATCAAAAAACAAAGTGGCGAAAAACAGGCCCCGACCTTCGAGCTGACCGAGAACCCCGACATCCTGGCCGCCGTGGCCCGTTTGCCGCTGGCGCAGCGGCCTTGGTGCGTGGGCTTTGCCGCCGAAAGCCAGCACTTGGCGCAACATGCGCGCGAAAAGCTGCACCGCAAGGGCGTACCCCTGGTGGTGGGCAACCTGGGCCCGGCCACCTTCGGCCGCGACGACAACCGCCTGCTGCTGGTGGATGCGCACGGCGACCGCGAACTGCCGCAGGCCGACAAACTGAGCCTGGCGCGCGCCCTGGTGCGCGAGATCGCCGAACGCCGCGCCGCGGGCCACGCTGCGCCCGCCTCCGCCTCCGATTCAACCCCCGTCTGAACCCGGCCCCATGACGACCATTCAACTCAAAGTGCTGGACGCCCGCCTGGCCGACCAGCTGCCCGCCTACGCCACGCCCGGCAGCGCTGGCCTGGACCTGCGCGCCGCTGTGGACGCGCCGCTGCTGCTGGCGCCTGGCGCCTGCGTGCTGATCCCCACCGGCATCGCCATCCACGTGGCCAACCCCGGCTTGGCGGCCATCATCCTGCCGCGTTCGGGCCTGGGCCACAAACACGGCATCGTGCTGGGCAACGGCACGGGGCTGATCGACAGCGACTACCAGGGCCCGTTGATGGTCAGCGCCTGGAACCGGGGCGACACGCCCTACACCGTGCAGCCGCTGGAGCGCATCGCGCAGCTGGTCATCGTGCCCGTGGTGCAGGCCAGCTTCCAGGTGGTGGACAGCTTCGACGCCAGCACACGCGGCAGCGGGGGGTTCGGGTCGACCGGGGTGGCTTGAGCGCGCGCGTTTGCGGCATGTGGTCCCGAACGGCGTGAAATCGCCGTTCGGGCTTCGCCAGGCAGCCGGGCCCTTCTGGGCCCGGCAGTTCGCGCTCAGTGAAGGTGCCCGTGCCCGTGCCCGTCGTCGTCACCATGGTCATGGCCATGGTGGTGACCGTGGTGGTCATGGTGGTGGTGGTCGTGCTCGTGCCCGGCGTGCGGGTCCAGCACCGAGAACGCGTTGTTGCCCACGCTGCGCGCTTCCACCTCTTCGTCGCTGGCTTCGCGCACGTCTTTCACCTGGATGATCAGGCGCAGCGCCTTGCCCGCCAGCGGGTGGTTGCCGTCCAGCACCACGTGGGTGGGGAAGATGTCGGTCACCACGTAGATCACGTCGCCGGGCATGTCGGGTGTGGCGTGGCCCGTGGGCAGGCCTTCGAAGGTCATACCTTCTTCCAGCTGTTCAGGGAACAGCGCGCGGTCTTCGAAGCAGACCAGCTCGGCCTTGTAGTCGCCGAAGGCTTGTTCGGGCTCCAGCTGCAGCCGCACTTCGTCGCCGGTTTTGCGGCCCAGCAGTGCTTCTTCCACCGGCTGCAGCAGGTCGTCACCGCCGTAGAAAAACTCCACGGGCTCTTGCAAAACGTCGATCTCGTGGTTCTGCGCGTCGGTCATTTTCCAGGTCAGGCTGACCACGCAAGGGGCTGAAATGCTCATGGCGCGATGATCTCACAGCGTCCCTGGCCGCCTGCGTGTTCAACAGGCTTGATCTGACGCCAAAGTGCGCAGACGCGGCAAGCCCGACAATGCGCGCCATGGACGTCACCACCCCCCTCACGCTGCTGGGCGGCCTCACGGCACAGCAGTTCATGCAAAAACACTGGCAGAAGAAGCCGCTGCTGGTGCGCCAGGCGCTGCCGGGCGTCGTGCCACCGGTCGGCCGCGCGCGGCTGTTCGAACTGGCTGGGCAGGACGACGTGGAGTCGCGCTTCATCGCCCAACAACCGCAGTGGCAGGTGAAACACGGCCCGCTGAACCGCCGCAGCCTGCCGCCCGTGGCCCAGCCGGGCTGGACCGTGCTGGTGCAGGGCCTGGACCTGCACGAAGCAGCCGCCCACGCGCTGCTGCAACAGTTCCGTTTCGTGCCCGACGCACGGCTGGACGACCTGATGGTCAGCTGGGCCAGCGACGGCGGCGGCGTCGGCCCGCACCTGGACAGCTACGACGTGTTCCTGATCCAGCTGCAAGGCCAGCGCCGCTGGCGCATCGGCCGTGTGCCCGACGCCAGCCTGGTGCCCGAGCTGCCGCTGAAGATTCTGCAGAACTTCCAGCCTGAAGAAGAGTGGTTGCTGGAGCCCGGTGACATGCTCTACCTGCCGCCGAAATGGGGCCACGACGGGGTGGCCGTGGGCGAGTGCCTGACGGGCTCGGTGGGTTTCCGCGTGCCCAGCGACGAAGGCCTGGCCGCCGAACTGCTGCAGCGCTTGGCCGACACCGAAGAGCTGCGCCCGCAGCTCTACCGCGACCCGAAACAGCCCGCCACGGCCACGCCCGCGGCCATCCCCACGGCGCTGGTGGAGTTCGCGCGCGAGGCCCTGGAGCAGCGCCTGAACGAACCCGGCGCCCTGCACCGCGCCCTGGGCGAGGTGCTCAGCGAGCCCAAGCCCAAGGTCTGGTTCAGCGGGCAGGGTGGTTGGGCGCCGGGCCAGGGCGTGCGCCTGGACGCGCGCACGCGCATGCTGTACGACGAGGAGCGCATCTTCATCAACGGCGAGTCTTTCGACGCGTCGGGCCGTGATGCCAAGCTCATGCGTCAGCTGGCCGATGCGCGCCAGCTGGACGCCGCCGCGTTGAAGGGCCTGAGCGCGGGCGCCGCCGAACTGCTGGCCGGTTGGGTCGACGACGGCTGGCTGCATGCTGTGCCGGCCGCCGAGGCCGCTGTTGCACCGAAGAAGCGCTGAACCGGAGCACCGCCATGGACCACGCACCACCGACCGTTGACAGCCTGGCCAGCTACCACGCAGCGCTGCACTGGGGCGTGGCCCAGGCCAGCGCCAGCGGCGCACGCACGCTGTGGTGCGTGGACGAAGACTTCGCCGACTGGCCCTGGAACCAGCCTGAACTGCTGCAGGCCTTGGTGCCTTGGCTGCGCCTGCCGCAGCGGCGCCTGGTGCTGGTGGCCCGGCAGTTCGACACGCTGCAGCGGCGCCACCCGCGTTTCGTGGCGTGGCGTGCGGACTGGGCCCATGCGGTGGACACCTGGGCGCCCAGCGAAGGCGAGCGGCCGGTGTTGCCGGCGCTGCTGGTGGACGATGGCGCCACCTTGGTGCACCGCCTGCAGGCCCCGGACTGGCGCGTCAGCGTGGTGTCCGATGCCGCGCGCGCGCAGGCTGCGCGGGGTGAAGTGCAGGCCCTGCTGGCGCGCTGCGAAAGCGCCTTCCCGGTCAAAGCCCTCGGTTTGTAGGGCCCCTCTAGGGATAGCCCCTATTCAGGCTATAATCATCGGCTAGGCACGAGAAGGAGTTACAAAACTCCCGCCGTTCCTTGACTGGATGGGTCTCTGAGCATAGTCGAAGAGTGCCCTCGCCTTTGTTATCTCCGACCCAAAATTCCTGAGGACACACACATGAACAAGTCGATCGTTCTGGCTTCGCTGGTTGCTGCTTTCGCCCTGACCGCTTGCGGCAAGAAGGAAGAAGCCCCGGCCGCTCCCGCCGCCGCCTCCGCCGCCCCCGTGGCTGCCCCGGCGCCTGCCGCTTCGGAAGCTGCTTCGGCCGCTCCCGCCGCCGCTTCGGCTCCCGCCGCCGCCGCTTCGAAGTAATTCGAACGCGATTGCACAAAGAACCGCCTTCGGGCGGTTTTTTGTTGGCCGCTCCAAACCGCCTTCGGGCGGTTTTTTCTCGCCTGCTCGTTGCTGCAGGGCCGGGCTGCCCGCCCACTGGTAGCCCCGCGCAGGCCAGCAGGCAAGAAAAAAGCCGCCCCAGCAGACCGTCTCAAAACGGCTGCAACGGCCACCGTCAGCAAAACGCCCTGAACCATCGGGGCGTTTTTGTTTGTGGACGCCAAACCGATAGGCGGCGCGGGACGTGATGCGTTAGCGTGTTTTGGCAAACGCTTAGGTGGCATCCTTACTTGGGCAGTAACCCTGTCATGGCAGTGCCAGTTGCTGCAGCATGCGCTGCCCGCCAAGAAC
>JBKCUM010000201.1:0-42567 GCA_046318395.1 Rubrivivax sp. | reverse complement strand
CGCCGACATCGACGGCGTGGTCATCGCCAACCACAACGCACCGCTGCAAAGCATCATCTCCGGCACCCAGGCCGGCGTGTCGGCGGCCATCGCCAAGCTGGCGCAGGCCGGCATCGAGGCACAGCCCATCCCGGTGGCCGCGGCACGGCCCGGCCCCCTGTCACCCCTGCCCATGTCCCCACGGAAGGACCGCCCTATGGATGAACGACGACCCCCCGCTGCCACGGCCGATGCCGCCGTGATGAGCGAATACTTCGAGACCATGCGCCAGTTCCTGGAAACCCAGGAACGTGTGATGGCCAGCTTCATGGGCCAGGCCGCCGCGGTGCCCGCGCGCCAGCCGCTGCGCGCACGGCCGATGGCCATGCCCGCGGCGCTGCCGCGTGTGGCAGAAGTGAGCCTGCCGCTGCCAGTCGCTGCGGCGCCGGTGGTTGCGCCGGTCGTGGCCCCTGCGCCGGTTGTCGCCCCTGTGGTGGCGCCGGTCGCGCCAGCGCCCGTCGCGGCAGCACCCGCCCCGGTGGTGGCTGCCCCAGCCCCCGCGCCGGTGGCCGCTGCCCCGGTGGCGGCGCCCGCGCCGGCCAAGGCTGCTGCCGCGGCTTCGGCCACGGTGTCGCGTGCGCAAATGGTGGACATGCTGATGGCCATCGTCGAAGAGAAGACGGGTTACCCCAAGGACATGGTCGGTCTGGACCAGAACCTGGAATCCGACCTGGGCATCGACTCCATCAAGCGCATCGAAGTCGTCGGCGCGCTGCTGCAAGCCTTGCCCGAGGCCTACCGCACGGCGCTGACCGACAGCCGCAGCAAGCTGAATACCCAGCCCACGCTGAACGGCATGTTGGACCTCATCGGCCAAGCCCAGATCGGAAGCGGGGTGGCCGTCCCTTTTGACGTGGCCGAGACAGGCACTCCGTTGGCCGCCCCTGCGGGCCACGCCCTGTCTCGGCATGTCGTCCAGGCCGTCGCCCAGCCTTTGCCGGCGCGTGCGGCCCACCGGCTCAACGCCGGTCGTTTCCTCATCGTGCCGGACCATGCGGGCCTGAGCCTGCTGGTCCAGGCGCGTTTGCAGGCCCAGGGCGCCACCGTCGAGGTGGCCCCGGGCCGTTTGCTGAAGGCCGGCGCGCCCGACGTGCCGGGCCTGCTGGCCTGGTGCCAGGCGCAGGCCGCACAGCCCGTGGCGGGCCTGGTCTACCTGGCCGGCACCGATGCCCTGTTGGCCGACGCCCAGGGCCCCGTGCCGCAGTGGCGCGCCGCGCTGGAGCGTGGCGACAAGGCGTTGTTCCAGGTGCTGAAGGCCCTGTTGGGCGCCTTCACCGCCGACGCCCATGTGCTGGCCGCCAGCGCTTTCGGCGGCCTGTTCGGCCGCGGCGAGGCGCCCGCCGGTCTGCCGCTGCAAGGCGGCGCCGTGGGTTTGTTGAAGTCCTTGCGCGAAGAACGCCCCAGCCTGCGGGTGAAGGCCGTGGACCTGGACCCGGCCCAGGGCATGGGCGCCCAGGTCGACAGCCTGCTGGCTGAACTGACGCTGTGCGGCGGCCGCCAGGAAGTGGGTTACCCCGCCGGCGTGCGCACCGTGTTCCAGACCGTCACCACCCCGGTGGTGGTGGACGCAACGCGCCAAACCGCGCTGCAAGCCGGCGCCGTGGTGCTGGCCACCGGCGGCGCACGCGGCATCACCGCCGAGGTGCTGCGCGAAATGGCGCGCCCCGGCAGCACCCTGGTGCTCACTGGCCGCAGCGCCTTGCCCGAAGCCGAAAGTGCCGACACCGCGGCCCACACCAGCGCCGAGGCGCTGCGCCAGTTCTACATTGGCCAGGTGCGCAGCGGTGCGTCGAAGATGAAGCCGGGCGACATACAGCGCCAGGTGCAGGCCGTGCTGGGCCTGCGTGAAATGCGCGCCAACCTGGCCGACTTCCGCGCCGCGGGCGCCCAGGTCGAATACCACGCCATCGACGTCACCGACGACGCCGCGATGCAGGCCCTGCTGGCCGGCATCTACCAACGCCACGGCCGCCTGGACGGCGTGGTGCACGGTGCCGGGGTCATCGAAGACAAGCTGCTGGCCGACAAGACCCCCGAGAGCTGGTCGCGCGTGCTGGACACCAAGGTGCTGGGCTTGCTGCTGCTGCAAAAGCACCTGCAGCCGGCCACGCTGAAGTTCTTCAGCGTCTTCAGCTCGGTGGCCGGCCGTTATGGCAACAGCGGCCAGAGCGATTACGCCACCGCCAACGAACTGATGAACCGGCTGTGTGAACACTTGCGCGGCCGCTGGGGCGCGGCGGTCAACGTCAGCGCGCTGTGCTGGGGCCCCTGGGGCGCCACCAAGTTCGGCGCCGGCATGGTGACGGCCGAAACCGAAGCCAAGTTCGCCGCCAAGGGCGTCACCCTGGTCAGCGCCGAGGTGGGCCGCCGTTTGTTCGCCGAAGAAATGGTGCGCAGCGCCGGTGGCCCGGTGGAAGTGGTCTGCGGTGCCGGCCCCTGGGAGCAGCACGAGGCCGGCATCGGCGGCATCGAACAACGCGCCGCCGAACCCGAAGGCCCGAGCATCGGCCCCTTGTTGGGCGCGGCGGCTGTGAGCGCCCGCCCCATGGGCGACCAGGTCGTGGCCCTGCGCCTGGACGAGCGCCACCTGTACCTGCAAGAACACAGCATCGACGGCACGCCCGTGCTGCCTGCCGCCGCGGCCCTGGAGCTGCTGGCCGAAGCCGCCACGGCCCTGTGGCCGGGCTGGAAGGTGGTGGAGGTGCGCGAGTTCAAGCTGATGAAGGGCGTGGAGCTGAAAGAGCCGCAGCGCAGCCTGCAGGTCGTCATCAGCCCGCCGCCTTACGGCAGCAGCGAAGGTTTTGAAGTCAACGCCCAGCTGCAGACCGACCTGGGCAACGGCCGCGGCCTCACGCATTACCGCGGCGTCATCCGCCTGGAGCAGCAACTGCCCGTGGGCGAACGCTGCCAGCCGGGCGTGCACTTGGAAAAGTCGCTCACGCCGGCCAAGGCCTATGGCGAGTGGCTGTTCCATGGCCCGCGTTTCCAGGTCATCGAAAGCATCGCCGGCCTGTCCCAAGGCGGGGCGGCCACCCGCGTGCGCGCCACGCACCCCTCGCAGTGGTTGCAGGGCAAGGCGGCGAATTCCACCGGCTGGGTGTTCGACCCGGCGCTGCTGGACGCCGCCGCCCAGATGGCCTGGTTGTGGGCTCGCGCCTTCCGCGACGAATCGGCCCTGCCGGCCAAGTTCGGTCGTGTGGTGCGCTTCCGCGACGTCTTCCCAGAAAAGCTGCACATGGAATACCAGCGCATCGCCACCGACGACCCCAGCCTGGTGCGCGCCAACGTGATGTTCTTCGACGACGCCGGTGAACCGGTGATGCTGGTGGAAGAGCTGGACAGCATCGCCAGCGCGGCGCTGAACCGCCTGGGCGGCACGGCGCGCACGGCGGTGGAGGTCTGAAGCGATGTCCGACCTGCCCAAGCCCCACGACAGCACCTGGACCGCGGGTTCGCCACGGCCAGAACTCGCGCCCATCGCCATCATCGGCATGGCCTGCATCTTCCCGGACGCGCCGGACCTGCAGGCTTTCTGGAACAACATCCTGAACGGCGTGGATGCCGTGGGCGACCCGGTCGAGAACTGGGACGCCCAGCGTTACCTGGACGCCGGCCGCATCAAAACGCCCAAGGGCGGTTGGTTGAAGGACCTGTACCGCTTCGACCCCCGCGAGTTCGGCATCATGCCCAACTCCATGGACGGCGGTGAGCCCGACCATTTCCTGGCCCTGCGCGTGGCGCGCGACGCGCTGGCCGACGCCGGCTACCACCGGCCCGACGCCGACCACCGCGACACCGGCATCATCCTGGGCCACAGCACCTACCTGCACCGCGGGCAGGTCACGGTCATCCAGAACAACATCGTGCTGGACCAGACCATCGAGTTGATGCGTGCGGCCCTGCCGCACCTCACGGATGCCGACGCCACCGAGCTGCGCAAGACGCTGCAGGCCAAACTGCCGCCCACCAACAGCGACACCGCGCCAGGCCTGGTGCCCAACGTGATGACCGGGCGCATCGCCAACCGGCTGAACTTCAAGGGCCCGAACTACCTGGTCGACGCGGCCTGTTCTTCGTCGCTGCTGGCCATCAGCGCGGCCATGGACGAACTGCGCGCCGGCCGCAGCCGGCTGATGCTGGCCGGTGGTGTGAACGCCTCGCTGCCGGCCGACGTGTCCACCATCTTCACGCAGCTGGGTGCGCTCAGCGCACGCGGCAAGGTGCGGCCTTTCGAAGGGGGCAGCGACGGCACCCTGTTGGGCGAAGGCCTGGGCATCGTGGCGCTGAAGCGCCTGGACGACGCGCTGGCCGACGGCGACCGCATCTACGCCGTGCTGCGTGGCGTGGGCCAGGCCAGCGACGGCCGTGGCACCGGCCTGCTGGCGCCCAGCGTGGAAGGCGAAACGCTGTCCATCCGCCGCGCTTACGACACCACGGGTGTGGACCCGGCCACGGTCAGCCTGATCGAGGCCCACGGCACGGGCATCCCGCTGGGCGACAAGACCGAGATCGCGGCGCTGACCAGTGTGTTCGGCACGCGGGCAGAAGGCGGGCAGGGCAGCATCGCCATCGGCTCGGTGAAGTCGATGATCAGCCACTGCATCCCGGCCGCCGGGTCGGCCGGCCTCATCAAGACCGCGCTGGCCCTGCACCACCGCGTGCTGCCGCCCACCTTGTGCGAGAGCGTGAACCCCGAACTGGGCATCGAACGCTCGCGCCTGTACGTCAACACCGAGGCCAAGCCCTGGATCGCCCCGCCGGGCCAGCCGCGACGCGCCGGCGTGGACAGCTTCGGCTTCGGGGGCATCAACACCCACGCCATCGTCGAACAGGCGCCGCCGCAGGCGCAACGGCCGGCCTTGCTGGCGCGCTGGGCTTACGAGCTTTGCGTGCTGGCCGCGCCCGACGCCGCGGCGCTGGCCACGCAGGTGGAAACGCTGCAGGCCGCGCTGGCCCGCAACCCGGGCTGGGCGCTGGACGAGATCGCCGCGGCCCTGGCGGCCCAGCTGCCCAGCGGCGAAGCTGGCGCCGCCCGGTTGGCTTTGGTGGTGAAGTCGCGTGAAGCCCTGGCCAAGGGCCTGGCCAGCGCCTTGCCCAAGCTGCGCGAAGGCAAGGCCCCCCGCTGGACCACACGCGCCGGTGCTTTCTTCAGCAGCGAGGCACAGACCGGCCAGCTGGCCTTCATCTTCCCCGGCGAAGGTTCGCAGTACCTGGGCATGTTTGCCGACCTGGCGATGGTGTTCGACGAAGTGCGCGAGTGGCTGGACTTCTGGCGTGGCCTGTACGCCGAAGAACCCGGCGCCACGCGCACCGACATCGCCTTCCCGCCGCTGACCGAGCTGACGCCCGAGCGCCGCAAGGCCCTGGAAGCGCGCCTGCACGACATGGACGTGGGCTCCGAAGCCGTGATGGTGGGCGGCCAGGCCATGTTCGCGCTGCTGCGCTCTTTGGGTGTGCAGCCTGACGTGATGCTGGGCCACAGCTCCGGTGAATCGTCGGCGCTGGCGGCCTCGGGTGCGCTGCCGCAAGACCCGCTGAAGCTGGCCGATTTCATCCGCCAGATGAACGCCGTCTACCAGCAGGTGCTGGCCGACGGCAAGATCCCCACCGGGGCCTTGTTGGCCGTGGGCGCCTTGCCGGCCACCATGGTGCACGAGGCCGTGGCCGCCAGCGGCGAGAAGCTGGACGTGGCCATGGACAACTGCGCCAACCAGGTCGTGCTGTACGGCCAGCGTGCCGCCATCGACGCCGTGCAGGCCCGCCTGGTGGCCGTCGGCGGCATCTGCATGGCCCTGCCTTTCGACCGCGGCTACCACACGCCCGACTTTGGCGAGGTCAGCAGCGCTTTCCACGGTTACTACAAGGCCATCAAGCTGGCCGCGCCGCAGGTGCCGCTGTATTCCTGCGCGTCCACCCATCGCTTCCCTGAACAGGTGACGGCCGTGCGCAAGCTGGCCGCCGCGCAATGGAGCGCCACCGTGCGCTTCCGCGAAACCGTGCAGAACATGGTGGCCGACGGTGTGCGCTGCTTCGTCGAGGTGGGCCCCTCGGGCAACCTGACGGCTTTTGTCGACGACATCCTGGCCGACCAGCCCCACGTGGCCCTGGCCACCAACCTGCGCCGCAAGCATGGCTTGGAACAGCTGCTGGGCACGCTGGGCCAGCTGTGGACCCTGGGCCGGCCGGTGGACCTGGGCGCCTTGTTCGCCCGCCGCCGCATCGCCGTGCTGAACCTGCAGCAAGACCAGGTGGCACCGCGCCTGCCGGGCCTGCTGGACAACACCTTGCCGTCGCTGCGTCTGAACGACGCCGACCGCGCGATGCTGCAGCGCCTGGGCCAGGCGCCGGGGCAAACCGCGGCAGCCGTGGCAGCGGCACCCGTGGCGCCGCCGGCGGTGGTCGCGCCTGCGGCCACGGCACCCGCGCCTGCACCCGTGGCGGCTGCGCCTGATGTACCACAGCCGGCCGAACCGGCCGATGCAGCGCTGGCCGAAGAACAGCACCTGGCCGCTGTACACACCGAAGCCCAGGCCCAGGTGATGGGCGAGTACTTCGACATGATGCGCGGCTTCCTGGCGCAGCAGCAGCACGTGGTGGCGGGCTGGCAGGCGGCCCCGGTGGCCGAGGCTGGCGTCGAAACCGTGCCCTTCGCCGAAGAAGCACAGGTCGTGGCGCCGGCCTTCCCGCTGCTGCACCAGGTGCTGTCGCAAGACGCGACACAACTGCGCGCGCTGTGCCAGCTGAGCGTGGCGCAACAGGCCTTCCTGCGCGACCACGTGCTTTCAGGCCGCGGTTCCGAGACCGACCCCGAGTTGTGGGGCCTGGCCTGTGTGCCGCTGATGGTCAGCCTGGAAATCATGGCCCAGGCCGCCGCGGTGCTGGCCCCGGGTCAGCGCCTGACGGTGGTGGAGCAGGTGCGCGCCTTCGACTGGATTGCGCTGGACCAGGGCGAACTCAGCCTGGAGGTGCAGGCCCAGCAGGTGGGCGAGGGCGCTGCACCGCGTGTGCGCGTCAGCCTGTGGCAACAAGGCGCCAAGGCCGTGGAGGCCGATCTGCTGTTCGACGCGCCCGTGCACTTGCCCGCGCTGCCGGCCCTGGGCCCCGCCCAAGCCGCGCGATGGGACGGCGCCGAGATCTACGACATCGGCATGTTCCACGGCCCCATCTTCCAGAGCCTGGACCACATCCAGGGCTGGAACGGTGGTGGGTTGGACTGCGAGCTCTCGCCCTGCAGCCTGGCCGGTTTCCTGGAAGACGGCCAGACGCCTTGGCTGGTGCTGAACCCCGTGCTGCTGGACGCCATGGGCCAGCTGGCCGCCTGCTGGGTGGCCGAACACGTGGGCACGGATTTCAACTGTTTCCCGTCCAGCATCGAACGGCTGGAACTGTGGCAGCCGCTGCCGGCCTGGGCGCCGGGTGTGGTGCTGCGCGGCCGCCAGCACGCGGTGGACGCTTCGGCCGCGGCCGACGTGGCCAGCCCGCGCAGCTGGGCCTTCGAAGCCGTGGATGCGCAGGGCCAGCCGCTGGTGCGTGTGCAGGGCTGGGTCAACGTGTTCTTCCACGTGCCCAACCGCTTCTACCAGGTGCGCCGCAGCCCGCTGCAAGGTTGGCTGGGTGGCCCGCTGGACAGCGACCTGCCGGCCTTGCTGTGGCAGGTGGACCCGCTGCCCGAGGCCTTCTGCGCCCAGTCCAGCGGCATCTTCCTGCGCATGCTGGCGCACGCGGTGCTCAGCTTCGAAGAACGCCAGGACTGGCTGGCCTTGAAGGGTTCGTTGAAGCACCGCCGCCAGTGGCTGATGGGCCGCATGGCGCTGAAGGAGGTGGTGCGCTACTGGGCTTACCAACAAAGTGGTGAGCTGCTGTACCCGTCTGACGTGGTGGTGCAGCACGACGCCCTGGGCGCGCCCTCGGTGGGTGGTTGGTGGGTGGACCATGTGGTGCCGGTACCCGCGGTGTCGCTGACCCACGATGCGCAAACCTGCACCGCAGCGTTGTCGCTGGACGGTCAGCCCGTGGGCGTGGACCGCGAAGACCTGCAGCGCCTGCGCCGCCCTGAGGCCTTGGAACGGGCTTTCACCGAACAAGAGCGCGCTTGGTGGTCGGCCCAGCCCGAAGCCCAGCGCGCTGCCGCGGCCTTGCGCCTGTGGTGCTGCAAGGAAGCGGCATCCAAGTTGCTTGGCAGAGGTTTGCAGGGGCGCCCTGAAGCGTTCGAAGTGCACTGGGACCCCGCATCGGAGGGCACCGCTTTGGTGCATTGCGGCGATAGCATGGTCCGCGTCCAGCTGCGGCAGCTGGGACAGTCGCTGCTGGCCCTGGCGGCCGGCGAGCCCTTGGCGGTGCAGGTTCAGCCCTGACGGCTGACCACCACACCGCCTGACAAGAACATTCGGGAGTCCACATGCCGATCGCCTTGGTCAATGGCGCGAAGTTGAATTACCTGCAGGTGCAGGAAGGTGAGGGCGAGCGCGAAGACCTGGTGATGGTGCACGGCCTGGCCACCAACATGGCCTTCTGGTACTTGCCGTACGCCCCGGTGTTTGCCAAGCGCTACCGCGTCACCTTGTTCGACTTGCGCGGTCTGGGCCGGTCGGAGATGACGCCCCAGGGCTACACGCCGCAGAACCTGGCGCAGGACCTGATGGGCCTGATGGACCACCTGGGGATGCGCCGCGCCCACATGGTGGCCCACAGCTTCGGCGGTGTGGTGGCCCTCAACCTGGCCTGTGCCGACGCTTCGCGCGTGCAAAGCCTGGTGCTGTGCGACACCCACATATCGGCCGTGCGCCGCCATGTGCAGCGTGAATGGGGCAACAGTGCCCATGTGCAGGCGGTGTTGGACGCCCACGGTCTGTCGCTGGACACGCAAGACCCGTACTTCGGCTACCGCCTGCTGACGGCCGTGGCCCACCTGCAATTGCGCCAGCAACCGGTGGCGCCCGCGCTGCTGGAGCTGGTGGGCCCGATGATGGGCAAGCAAGGCAAAAAGACGGCCCAGCAGTGGGTCAAGCTGATGGACGACACCGCCGCCGAAGCCCAGCTGATGGGCGACGACGGCTTGGCGCTGGACGCGCTGCGCCGCCTGCAGTTCCCTGTGCTGGCCTTGTACGGCGACCACTCGCAGGCCCGCCTGACCGGTGGTGAACTGCTGGACGTGTGGCCGCATGCGGAATTCCGCCGCGTGCGCGACGCTGGCCACTTCTTCCCCGCCTCGCGGCCGTCCGACGTGATGGCCGAGTGCGAACGGTTCTGGTCGGGCGCCTACCCGCGCAAGCCCGTCGTACGCTCTGGCGAAACCCAACGGCGGCACTTCCGCAGTGACCGTGTTTTCCAGTCTGAAGGCCAATGGCATTTCACCTCGCGCGAACAACAGCGGTTCGGGCCCTACGCCACGGTCGACGAGGCCCACGACGCGTTGGCCCAGTTCATCAGCGGCCTGGCCGTGGCAGCCTGAAGGCGGGGTCGGACATCGCATGGTGACGGCCAACCGCCTGGGCATCTGGCCCGGGCTGAACCGGCGGGACTTCCGCTGCATCGCCCAGAACGGCTTCGGCGACGGCAACAACGCCTACGCGCACTCGATGGCCTGGTTCAAGGGCCACCTGTATGTGGGCACCACCCGCGGCAACTTCCCGTTCATGAAGGCCCGCCTGCCCATCGGCATGGACGTGTGGCCGGTGGAATGCCCGGAGAACCCCTTCGACCTGGACATGCACGCCGAGATCTGGCGTTACGACCCCCAGGCCGACGAATGGGAGCGGGTGTTCAAAGCGCCCACCATCATCGGCAGCCACGGCAAGCCCATCCCGCGGGAATTGGGTCTGCGCGGCATGGTCGTGTACTCCGGCGGTGGTTTCGAACCACCGGCGCTGTTCGTCAGCACCTGGTCGCCGGCGCGTGGCCCCGGCCCCAACCTGCTGCGCAGCGAAGACGGCCGCACCTTCACGCCCACCTGCGAGCCCGGCCTGACCGGTCTGCCGGTGACGACCATCCGCACCTTGTGCGAGTTCAAGGGTCGGCTGTTCACCACGCCGGCCGGTTCGCGCGGAGGCAACCCCAACGTCTCGGCCCACTCGGTGGTCTACGAGAGCAGCGACCCCACCAAGGGTGTGTGGGAGCCGGTCAGCGACTTCGGCTTCGGCGACCCCGGCAACAAGACCGTGTTCGAGATGGTGGGCTTTGGCGACCACCTGTACGTGGGCACCTTCAACATGGAGGGCTACCAGGTCTGGCGCAGCACCGTGGAAGGCGAGAAGCCCTACAAGTGGGAGCGCATGCTGGAGCGCGGGGCCTACCGTGGCAAGTTCAACCAGTGTGTGTTGAGCATGATGCCGTTCAAGGGCGCGCTGTACATCGGCAGCGGCATCCAGGGCGGTGGCATCGACACGCAGAACCGCGTGGGCCCGGCGCCGCCGGAACTGGTGCGTTTGTGGCCCGACGGCCGCTGGGACCTGCTGGTCGGCGACGAGCGTGACACGCCCGAAGGCCACAAGGTGCCGTTGTCGGGCTACATGCCCGGCTTCAACAACTTTTTCAACGGCTACTTCTGGCGCATGGTGGAACACCAGGGCTGGCTGTACCTGAGCACCTTCGAATGGAGCACGGTGCTGGGTTATGCCAACCGCAGCCGCTGGCCGGAGTCGTTCACCAACATCGTGAACCACGTGGGGGCCGAGGCCATCCTGGACCACCACTCAGGCTTTGACCTCTACCGCAGTTTCGACGGCGAAAACTGGGTGCCCGTCACCAACAACGGCATGGGCAACGCCTACAACATGGGCTTGCGCACCCTGGTGTCGTCGCCGGTGGGCCTGTTCTTGGGCACGGCCAACCCGTTTGGGCCCAAGGTGATGCCGCTGGGTGGCCACCGCTACGTGCCCAACCCGCGCGGTGGATGCGAGATCCACTTCGCGCCCATCGACGTCAAGCCGTGAACGGCCAGCCATGAACCGGCCGCCCTGGCGCGGCGCCACAGGGCCCGCGGGGCCGGCGGGGCAGTGGCTGCGCCGCGTGCTGGGTGCCGGTCCCACCGAGGAACGCTGGACGCCGCCGGCCAACGTGTTGTGCCACGCCGATCTGCCCTACGGCCGCTGGCCCGCCCAGCGGCTGGACCTGTACGCGCCGGCGGCAGCCAGCGCTGCACCGCGCCCTGTGATGGTGTGGGTGCACGGCGGTGGTTGGGTGGCCGGTGACAAAGCGCGGCCGGCCATGGTGCAGCACAAGGTGCAACACTGGCTGCCGCGCGGTTGGCTGCTGGTGTCGCTGAACTACCGCCTGCTGCCGCGGGCCACCCCGGTGGAGCAGGCCGACGATGTGGCCCAAGCGCTGGACGTGGTGCAGCGCCAGGTGCACCGCTGGGGTGGTGACGCCCAGCGGGTGGTGCTGATGGGGCACTCCACCGGCGCGCACCTGGCCGCCCTGGTGTTGGGCCGGCGCAGCGCCCAGCGCAGCCCCCTGCCGCCCCTGCAGGCCGCCGTGCTGGTGGACACCGCCGCTTTGGACGTGGTTGGCCTGATGCGCGGCGAACACCTGCCGCTGCACGAGCGTGCTTTCGGTGCCGACCCCGCCCAGTGGACCGCGGCCTCGCCCTGGCACGCCCTGCAGGGTGCTTTGCCGCCCTGCCTGTTGCTGCACGCGGCCGACCGGCCAGAGTCTGCCGCGCAGAACCAGGCTTACGCCGAACGTGCACGGCAGTGGGGCAGCGCTGTGCAGGTGCAGGCCCTGGCCCTGGGCCACCAGGCCTTGAACGAACAGCTGGGCCAGCCCGGCGAAGCCACCGCGGCCGTGGACGGCTTTCTGCAGGCGCAGGGCTTGCCCTGAGTGGGCGCCGGTGCCCGCCTTCCTAGAATCATCCCCTCGACCCACCCGCCAGATCACCCCGACCGGCCAGCTTTGGCCCAGGAGCCCGACCGCATGCCCAGCACCCGACGTGCAACCCCCGCCCCCGAAGAAGGCTCTGCCAGCCCGGGCATGCGCGTCCTCAAGAAGTACCCCAACCGGCGCCTGTACGACACGCAGACCAGCAGCTACATCACGCTGGCCGATGTGAAGCGCATGGTGCTGTCGGGCGAGCCCTTCGAAGTCCGTGACGCCAAGAGCGCCGAAGACCTGACGCGCAGCATCCTGCTGCAGATCATCCTGGAAGAAGAATCGGGCGGCGTGCCCATGTTCAGCACGCCCATGCTGGCGCAGATCATCCGTTTCTACGGCCACGCCATGCAGGGCGTGATGGGCGACATGCTGGAGCGCAACCTGCAAACCTTCACCGAACTGCAGAACCAGTTCGTGGGCGGTGCAGCGCCGGTGTTCCCCAACCTGATGGGCAACTACGTGGAGCAGTCGCGCGCCATGTTCGAAAAATTCCAGGAACAACTGGGCGCTGCCGGCACCATTTTCCCGGGCTTTCCGACCACCAAGCGCTGAGCCACCGCCCCGCGACGCCCCCGCAGCCGCGGCGGCGTGGGCGCTTTTTGGCGGCGGTCGGTCCTGGTCGTGGCGCGCCTGCCGCACCAAGCCCCTCAACATCGCGGAAAATCACGCGATGAACACCACCGAAACCCCGGGCGCCGCCTTGGCCAGCCAACCCGCCAGCGCCCCCACCGTGGGCTTCGTCAGCCTGGGCTGCCCCAAGGCACTGACCGACTCCGAACTCATCCTCACGCAGCTCAGCGCCGAGGGTTACCGCACCAGCAAGACCTTCGCCGGGGCCGACCTCGTCATCGTCAACACCTGCGGTTTCATCGACGACGCGGTGAAAGAAAGCCTGGACACCATCGGCGAAGCGCTGGCCGAGAACGGCCGTGTCATCGTCACCGGCTGCCTGGGCGCGAAGGCCGGTGAAGACGGTGGCAACCTGATCCGCCAGGTACACCCCAAGGTGCTGGCCGTCACCGGCCCGCACGCCACGCAAGAGGTGATGGACGCCGTGCGCCTGCACGTGCCCAAGCCGCACGACCCCTTCGTCGACCTGGTGCCTGGCTTCGTGCAAGGCGCCGGCGTCAAGCTGACCCCCAAGCACTACGCCTACCTGAAGATCAGCGAAGGCTGCAACCACCGCTGCAGCTTCTGCATCATCCCCAGCATGCGCGGCGACCTGGTCTCGCGCCCGGTGGGCGATGTGCTGAAGGAAGCGCGCGCGCTGTTCGAAAGCGGCGTGAAAGAGCTGCTGGTCATCAGCCAGGACACCAGCGCCTACGGTGTGGACGTGCAGTACCGCATGGGTTTCTTCGACGGCAAGCCCGTGAAGACACGCATGCTGGACCTGTGCGAACAACTGGCCGCGCTGGCCGAACCCTTCGGCGCCTGGATCCGCCTGCACTACGTCTACCCCTACCCGCACGTGGACGGCGTGCTGCCACTGATGGCCGAAGGCCGTGTGCTGCCCTACCTGGACGTGCCTTTCCAGCACGCCCACCCCGATGTGCTCAAGCGCATGAAGCGCCCGGCCAGCGGCGAGCGCAACCTGGAGCGCCTGGCGCGCTGGCGCGAGGCCTGCCCGGAACTGGTGGTGCGCTCCACCTTCATCGCCGGCTTCCCCGGCGAAACCGAGGCCGAGTTCCAGTACCTGCTGGACTTCATGCAAGAAGCCGAGATCGACCGCGCCGGCTGTTTCGCCTATTCGCCGGTGAAGGGCGCCAGCGCCAACGAACTGGAGGGCCAGCTGCCGCAAGAAGTGCGCGAAGAACGCCGCGCGCGTTTCATGGAAGTGGCCGAGGCCGTGTCGGCCCGCAAGCTGCAGCGCCGCATCGGCGCCACCATGCAGGTGCTGGTGGACAGCGCCCCGGCCCTGGGCCGCAAGGGCGGTTTGGGCCGCAGTTACGCCGACGCGCCGGAGATCGACGGCACCGTGCGCATCCTGCCGCCGGAAAAAGCCAGCCGCACGCTGAAGGTGGGTGAGTTCACCAAGGTGCGTGTGGTGGGCGCCGAAGGCCACGACCTCATCGCGGTGCCGGCATGACGGACCCAGCGCGCAGCCAACCCGGTCAGTCCGCCGACGGCCCCAGCACGGCCCTGGTGCACCACGCCTACCGGCCGCCGGCCGGTTTTGCGGCGCCCCAGGTGGCGGTGCACAAGGCCTCGACCGTGCTGTTCGCCGACACCGCCGCGCTGCGCGCGCGTGATGCGCGCCACAAGCAGGGCTACACCTACGGCCTGCACGGCACGCCCACGACCTTCACGCTGGAGGCCCGCATCGCGGCGCTGGAGGGCGGCACCGAGTGCTGCCTGGTGCCCAGCGGCCTGGCCGCCATCGCCTTGGTGAACCAGGCTTTGCTGAAGCAGGGCGACGAAGTGCTGCTGCCGGCCAACGTCTACGGCCCCAGCCGCGAGCTGGCGCGCCACGAATTGGCGGCCTGGGGCATCAGCCACCGGCTGTACGACGCCATGGACCCGGCGTCGCTGGCCGCCGCCATCACGCCGACCACCAAGCTGGTGTGGCTGGAAGCGCCGGGTTCGGTGACCATGGAGTTCCCCGACCTGCGCGCCCTGACCGCGCTTTGCCGTGAACGCGGTGTGCTGAGCGCGCTGGACAACACCTGGGGCGCGGGCCTGGCTTTCAACGGCTTCGAGCTGGGGGCCGACGTGGTGATGCAGGCGCTGACCAAGTACCCCTCGGGCGGGGGTGATGTGCTGATGGGCTCGGTGGTCACACGCGACAGCGCGCTGCACAGCCGCATCCTGTTCACCCACATGCGCCTGGGCCTGGGCGTGGGCGCCAACGACGCCGAAACCCTGCTGCGGGCCTTGCCCAGCATGCCGCTGCGTTATGCCGCGGCCGATGCCGCCGGGCGCACGCTGGCGCAGTGGTGTGCCCAGCAGCCTGCCTTCAGCCGCGTGCTGCACCCGGCGCTGGCGGGTTCGCCCGGCCACGAACACTGGGCTGCGCAGTGCCGGGCCGCGGCCGGCCTGTTCTCGGTGCTGGTGCACCCGCGCTACAGCGCCGCGCAGGTGGACCGTTTTGTCGAAGCGCTGCGGCTGTTCGGCATCGGCTTCAGCTGGGCCGGGCCGATGAGCCTGGTCGTGCCCTACGACCTGGCCGCGATGCGGCAACCCGTGCCCTACGAGGGCACGCTGGTGCGCTTTTCCATCGGCTTGGAAGACGTGGCCGACCTGCAGGCCGACGTTCTGCAGGCTTTGCAGGTGATGCAGGCCAGCTGAACCGGCAGGCCCGCGGCAAAAGCTCGGGCCGGGCGCGTTTTCAGTCGTTCTTGCTGGGGCCGGAGATCTTGTGCCGCATCAGGCGGCCTTTTTCCTTGTCCCAGTCGCGCTGCTTTTCGGTCTCGCGCTTGTCGTGCTGGGCTTTGCCCTTGGCCAGCGCGATCTCGGCCTTCACGCGTCCGCCCTTGTAGTGCAGGTTCAACGGCACCAGGGTGAAGCCTTTTTGTTCCACCTTGCCGATCAGCCGGCGGATCTCCGCCTTGTGCATCAGCAGCTTCTTGGTGCGGTCGGCCTCGGGGTTCACATGCGTGCTGGCGCTGCGCAAGGCATTGATGCGGCAGCCGATGAGGAACAGCTCGCCGTCGCGGATCAGCACATAACCGTCGGTCAGCTGCACCTGGCCGGCGCGGATGGCCTTGATCTCCCAGCCGGCCAGCACCATGCCGGCCTCGTACTGCTCGTCGATGTGGTACTCGTAACGGGCACGCCGGTTTTCCGCGATGCGGCTGTCCAGCAGCTTGCTGGGTGAGGTCTTGCTGGAAGGGGCTTTGCTGGGGGAGGTGGCCATGGGGTCCTGTGGCACGCACGGAAGGCGATAGGCGAAAGGGCGCCGCCTACAATTCAGGCATTGTATGAAGCACGTGAAGAAGTCCGTCCTGCTCTGGTACTCGCCGCGGGAGATGTACGACCTGGTGACGGCCGTGCCCGACTACCCGGCCTTCCTGCCTTGGTGCGACCACGCCCAGGTGCTGGACCAGCACGACGACGGCGTCACCGCACGCATCGGTCTAGCCTATATGGGGGTGAAGCACGCTTTCACCACCCGCAACGTGCACACCGCCGAGCGCGCGGTGCAGGTGAAGCTGGTGGACGGGCCGTTTTCCTTGTTGGAAGGCACCTGGCTGTTCAATCCGCTGGGGCGTCCGGGCAGCGAGGCCCAGGCCTGCAAGGTCGAATTCGACCTGCGTTACGCCTTTTCCAGTGTCGCCTTGGAGGCCGTGGTCAGCCCCGTGTTCGACAAGGTGGCCAACACCTTCGTCGACTCTTTCGTCAAGCGCGCCGAGGTCGTGTATGGCCCCCGCTGACGCCGCGCTGTTGCAGGTGCAGGTGGCCTACAGCCCCGCGCCCGGCCAGTGCGGGCTGGTGGTGCTGCAACTGCCGGCGGGCAGCACGCTGGCCGATGCCTGGCGGGCCAGCGGCTTCCCCACCGACGGCCTGAAGGCCGGCATCTGGGCGAAGGTGAAGGAGCCCGACACCGTGCTGCGCGACGGCGACCGGGTGGAGCTCTACCGGCCGCTGACCGTGGACCCCAAGGAAGCGCGCCGTCAGCGTTACCAGCGCGACAAACCCACGCGCACGCGGCGCTTGAAGCACCCGCCGGCCGCCGCCGACGACGCCGCCCCGGGCGAAGCCCCGGCGGCCTGAAGCCGCGGGTTCAGCGGCAGTCCGAGGCCACCACCTCGTTGGCGCGGCGGCGTTCTTCCGCACGGCCCTTGTCGTCCAAGATCTCGCGTTCGCCGTTGTCGTTGGTGCGGGCCATGCGTTTGCCGCTGTCCAGCGCGGCCAGGTGGCCCTTGGCGCGGCGGCAGTTGTCGGCGCGCAGTTGCGCCTGCTTTTCTTCTTCAACCTTGGCCTTGGCCTGCGCCTCGGCGTCGCCGGCGCGGCGGCGGGCTTCCAGGTCTTTGTCGACCGGTGGTTTGCCGGGCATGGCCACCACAGGTGCCGAGGCCGCGGCCGAGGGCACCACGGGGGCGCGGCGCGCGTTGGGGTCGGGGCGTTGCCGCACGTCCTTCTCGGGCACGCTGCGGGGCGGTGGCAGGGCGCTGGCGGTGATCTGGCCGATGGCCGCCCCCCACTACCCCTGCGCCTGGGCGGGCAGGGCGGTCAGCAGCAGGGCGGCCAGAACGGGGGCACAAAGGCCCGCGCGCAGCAGGCGGGCGCGGCCGGTGGAGGAGGGTGTGGCGCAGGGCATGTGGCCAGTTTAGCCCCGTGAATGCGGGCATTTGCTGTGCAGCGCGTCACGCACGGCCAGCTTGTTGCGCCACTTACCTATAATCCGCTTTTGCGTCTGGAGCCCGTTCTAGCATGCGCCTACTCGGCAAAGCGCTCACCTTCGACGATGTGTTGTTGGTGCCCGCATATTCCCAGGTGTTGCCCCGCGACACGTCCCTGGCCACCCGGCTGTCCCGCAACATCACGTTGAACTTGCCGCTGGTCTCAGCGGCCATGGACACCGTGACCGAAGCCCGCCTCGCGATCGCCATCGCGCAGGAAGGTGGCATCGGCATCGTGCACAAGAACCTCACGGCCCGTCAGCAGGCCGCCGAGGTGGCACGCGTGAAGCGCTACGAATCCGGCGTGCTGCTGGACCCCATCACCGTCACGCCCGACACCCCCGTGCGCGAGGTGCTGGCGCTGCAGAAGCAGCACGGCTTCTCGGGCTTCCCGGTGTTGGAAGGCAAGCGCGTGGTGGGCATCGTCACCAACCGCGACCTGCGCTTCGAAAGCCGCCTGGACGCCCCCGTGCGCCAGGTGATGACGCCCAGCGAGCGCCTGGTGTCGGTGAAAGAAGGCGCGTCGCTGGACGAAGCCAAGGCCCTGATGCACCAGCACCGCCTGGAGCGTGTGCTGGTCGTCAACGACGCCTTCGAGCTGCGCGGCCTGATGACGGTGAAAGACATCACCAAGCAGACCGACTTCCCCAACGCCGCGCGCGACATGCACGGCAAGCTGCGCGTGGGCGCCGCCGTGGGCGTGGGTGATGGCACCGAAGAACGTGTGGAACTGCTGGTGAAGGCCGGCGTGGACGCCCTGGTGGTCGACACAGCCCACGGCCACAGCGCCGGCGTCATCGAGCGCGTGCGCTGGGTGAAAAAGCACTTCCCGCAGGTGGACGTCATCGGCGGCAACATCGCCACCGGCGAAGCCGCCCTGGCCCTGGTGGAAGCCGGCGCCGACGCGGTGAAGGTGGGCATCGGCCCGGGCTCCATCTGCACCACGCGCATCGTCACCGGCGTGGGCGTGCCGCAGATTATGGCCATCGATTCCGTGGCCCAGGCGCTGAAGGGCACGGGCGTGCAGCTGATCGCCGACGGCGGCGTGCGCTTCTCGGGCGACCTGGCCAAGGCCATCGCCGCCGGTGCCGACACCGTGATGATGGGTGGCGCTTTTGCCGGCACCGAAGAAGCGCCGGGCGAGGTCATCCTGTACCAGGGCCGCAGCTACAAGAGCTACCGCGGCATGGGCAGCATCGGCGCCATGCAGCAGGGCTCGGCCGACCGCTACTTCCAGGACGGCGGCAGCGCCCAGGCCAACAGCAGCTCGGCCAAGCTGGTGCCCGAAGGCATCGAAGGTCAGGTGCCCTACAAGGGCTCCGTGGTCGGCATCATCTTCCAGATGGCCGGCGGCCTGCGGGCCTCCATGCACTACTGCGGCTGCGCCAACATCCCCGACATGCAGAGCAAGGCGCAGTTCGTGGAGATCACCTCCTCGGGCATCCGCGAAAGCCATGTGCACGACGTGCAGATCACCAAGGAAGCGCCCAACTACCGGGCGGAGTGAACCCGCTGCATGAGCGACGCTGAACGCCAGGGCGTGCCGGTGGGTCACACCGCCGCCGCCCAGCCTGCCGCCATCGCCGCCGAAGCGCCTGCCGCCGCCCCCGCGGCGCAGGGCCGCACGGCGGCGATGTCTTTCATCATGGTCACGGTGCTGATCGACATGGTCGCCATCGGCCTGATCATCCCCGTGCTGCCCCTGCTGGTGGGCACCTTCACCTTGTCGCCGGCCGAACAGACCTTCTGGTTCGGCGTGGTGGCCTTCAGCTTCGGCTGTGCCAACTTCATCGGCTCGCCCGTGCTGGGTGCGCTGTCCGACCGTTACGGCCGCCGCCCTGTGCTGCTGATCGGCTTTGCCGGGCTGGCGCTGAGCTTCTTCGTCACCGGCCTGGCCACGGCGCTGTGGATGTTGATCGCCGTGCGCTTGTTCAGCGGCGCGATGCAGGCCAACGCCGCCGTGGCCAACGCTTACGTGGCTGACATCACGCCGCCCGAAGACCGTGCGCGCCGTTTCGGGCTGCTGGGCGCCATGTTCGGCATGGGTTTCATCCTGGGCCCGGTGATGGGCGGCCTGCTGGGCAGCATCAACATCCACTTGCCGTTTTTCGTGGCCGGCACCTTGGCGGTGTTGAATGGCTTGTACGGCTTCTTTGTGCTGCCCGAGTCGCTGCCGCCTGAACGCCGCCGGCCGTTCGAGTGGAAGCGTGCGCACCCGTTTGCCGCGCTGTCAGGCCTGGCCAAGCTGCAAGGCGTGGGGCCGCTGGTGGCCGTCATCGCGCTGGCGGCGCTGGCGCAGTTCGTGTTGCACAACGCCTGGGTGCTGTACACCACCTTCAAGTTCGGCTGGGGGCCGGCGGAAAACGGCTGGTCGCTGTTCACCGTGGGCGTGATGTCGGTGCTGGTGCAGGGCTTCCTGCTGAAGCACCTGTTGAAGCGCTTTTCGGCGCAGCGTCTGGCGGCCGTGGGCCTGGTGGCTTCCTCGCTCACCTACCTGGGCTTTGGTCTGGCCAGCGAAGGCTGGATGCTGTTCGTCATCATCGTGGTGGGCAACATCTTGGGCGGTGGTGCGCAGGCCGCCATCCAAAGCCTGGTGTCCAACGCCGCGCAGGCCGACAACCAGGGCCAGACCATGGGCTCTGTGGCCTCGCTGAACAGCCTGATGGCCGTGATGGCCCCGGTGGTCAGCGCCGGCCTGTTGGGCATGGTGTCGCACCGCCCCAAGGGCGACTGGCTGATCGGCGCCCCCTTCTACTTCTGCGCGGCCCTGCAAATGCTGGGCACCGTGATCGCCATCCTCCACTTCCGCCGCAGCGCTGCGGTGGCCGCGGCCAAGGCCGCACCCGCCCAGGCCTGAACACCATGCACGACAAGATCCTCATCCTCGACTTCGGCTCGCAGGTCACCCAGCTCATCGCACGCCGCGTGCGCGAGGCCCAGGTGTATTGCGAAATCCACCCCAACGACGTCTCTGACGAGTTCATCCGCGGCTTTGGCGCCAAGGGCATCATCCTCAGTGGCAGCCATGCCAGCACCTACGAAGACCACGAACTGCGCGCGCCCCAGGCCGTGTGGGACGCGGGCGTGCCGGTGCTGGGCATCTGCTACGGCATGCAGACCATGGCCGTGCAGCTGGGTGGCGTGGTCAGCTGGAGCGACCAGCGCGAGTTCGGCTACGCCGAGGTGCGTGCCCATGGCCACACCGCGCTGCTGAAGGACATCGCCGACTTCACCACGGCCGAAGGTCACGGCATGCTGAAGGTGTGGATGAGCCACGGCGACAAGGTCACCACCCTGCCGCCGGGCTTCAAGCTGATGGCCAGTACGCCCAGCTGCCCCATCGCCGGCATGGCCAACGAAGACAAGCGCTACTACGCCGTGCAGTTCCACCCCGAGGTGACGCACACCGTGCAAGGTGCGGCGCTGTTCAACCGCTTTGTGCGCGAGATCTGCGGTTGCAGCGGCGACTGGGTGATGGGCAGCTACATCGACGAAGCCGTGGCGCGCATCCGCGAGCAGGTGGGCGATGAAGAGGTCATCCTGGGCCTGTCGGGCGGTGTGGATTCTTCGGTGGCCGCGGCGCTGATCCACCGCGCCATCGGCGACCAGTTGACCTGTGTGTTCGTGGACCACGGCCTGCTGCGCCTGAACGAAGGCGACATGGTGATGGACATGTTCGCCGGCAAGCTGCACGCGAAAGTGGTGCGCGTGGACGCCAGCGACCTGTTCCTGGGCGAACTGGCCGGTGTGACCGACCCTGAACAGAAGCGCAAGATCATCGGCCGCCTGTTCGTGGACGTGTTCAAGGCCGAGGCCGCCAAGCTGAAGGCGGGCACGGGTGGCCACAAAGGCGCGACGTTCCTGGCCCAAGGCACCATCTACCCCGACGTGGTGGAAAGCGGTGGCACCAAGACCAAGAAAGCCACCACCATCAAGAGCCACCACAACGTGGGCGGCCTGCCAGAACAGCTGGGCCTGAAGCTGCTGGAGCCACTGCGCGAGCTGTTCAAGGACGAGGTGCGCGCGCTGGGCGTGGCCCTGGGCTTGCCGCCGGAGATGGTGTACCGCCACCCCTTCCCGGGCCCGGGCCTGGGCGTGCGCATCCTGGGCGACATCCGCCGCGAATTCGTGGGCCTGCTGCAGCGTGCCGACGCCATCTTCATCGAAGAACTGCGTGCGGCCATCGACCCGGCCACCGGCAAGAGCTGGTACGACCTGACCAGCCAGGCCTTCACCGTCTTCCTGCCGGTGAAGAGCGTGGGCGTGATGGGCGACGGCCGCACCTACGACTACGTGGTGGCCCTGCGCGCCGTGCAGACCAGCGACTTCATGACCGCCGACTGGGCCGAGCTGCCCTACAGCCTGCTGAAGAAGGTGTCGGGCCGCATCATCAACGAGGTGCGGGGCATCAACCGCGTCACGTACGACGTCAGCAGCAAACCACCCGCGACCATTGAGTGGGAGTAATGTGGACGAGAGACAGTCCTGAGGACTGTCTCTCGCCTCATTACTCCGAGCCGCTTGCAAGCGGCGAGGTGGGACTCCGAGCCACGTACAAGCGGCGAGGCGCGCGCGTACAGCAGGTGCAGCCACGACGGTGACATCACTCCGAGCCGCTTGCAAGGGGCGAGGCCAGCCGCGCGCCCAGCAGCTTCGGTGCATCCTGACACCGCGCGTTCACGCTTCTTCACGCAGCGTCGTGCATCGTCATGCATGGACGCTGTTGATAATGCACCTATGCAAACCCAGCCTACCTGCTTCGACGTTCCCGTGACGCCCCTGGCCCGACTGGCGGGGGTGGCGCTCGTTTGTTCGGCCGTGGCCCTGTTGAGTGCCTGCGGCAGTGGTGGCAGCGACACCGCCTCCACGGACGGGCCGAACGCCGCGCGCATCAACGCGGCCACGGCCACGGCCGAGAACAACGCGGCCTGCAACGCCATCCGCCCGTTTTTCTGGGAGGTGGGCGACGCCAGCGCGGCACTGGCCAGCGGTTCGGTGGGCAGCAACCGCTTCACGCGCAGCACCTCGGTGTCCATCGCCTCGGCGTCGAAGTGGCTGTTTGGCAGCTACATCGTGCAAAAGCAGGCCGGTGTGCTGAACGCCGACGACATCCAGCACCTGCGTTTTCGCAGCGGCTACACCAGCCTGGGCGGCCTGGACTGCGTGGGCACGTCCACGGTGGCCGAATGCCAGTCCAGCGGCGACAACGCGAACTTCACCGCGGCCAACGCCGACAAGTTCTACTACGACGGTGGCCACATGCAGCGCCTGGCGGTGCTGCGCGGTTTGGGCAGTTTGACCAGTGCAGCCCTGGCCACCGAGGTGCGTTCGCAGCTGGGCACCGACATCGGCCTGAGCTACGGCCAGCCCCAACTGGCCGGCGGTGGCATCAGCACCGGCGACGACTACGCGCGCTTTCTGCGCAAGGTGTTGGGCGGCGGTTTGCGCATGAAGTCTTTCCTGGGCGCCAACGCCGCCTGTGCCGACCCGGCCACCTGCCCGACCCAGGCCATCAGCAGCCCGGCCCCCAGCGGCGAAGGCTGGCAGTACGCCCTGGGCCACTGGGTGGAAGGTGCCAATACCCTGAGCGACAGCGCCTACAGCAGCCCCGGCGCCTTTGGCTTCTACCCGTGGATCGACAAGACCCAGACCTGGTATGGCGTGCTGGTGCGCGAAGACCTGGGCGGTGCTTACGACTCCATCGCCTGCGGGCGCCTGATCCGCCGCGCTTGGGTGACGGCCACCGCGCAGTGAGCGACGGGGCCGCCCCACAGGCTGAACACGCCGTGCAAGGCGAGGTGGCCGGCGAGGCCGCAGCGCGCGACCAGGCCTTGATGCGCCTGGCCCTGGACCAGGCCCACAACGCCTGGCTGGTGGGCGAGGTGCCGGTGGGCGCCGTCATCGTGCGCGACCAGCCCGACGGCGGCTACCAGGTGGTGGCCACGGGCTACAACCGCCCCATCACCACCCACGACCCCACGGCCCATGCCGAGGTGGTGGCGCTGCGCCATGCGGCCACGCTGATGGCCAACTACCGGCTGCCCGACTGCACGCTGTACGTGACGCTGGAACCCTGTGCCATGTGCGCCATGGCCTTGATGCACGCGCGCTTCAAGCGCGTGGTGTTTGGCGCCCACGACGCCAAGACCGGCGTCGCCGGGTCGGTGCTGAACCTGTTCGGCGAGCCGCGTCTGAACCACCACACTCGGGTGCAAGGTGGCGTGCTGGAGCCGGCCTGTGCCCAACTGCTGCGCGATTTTTTCGCCGAGCGCCGCGCCCAGGCCAAGGCCGAACGCGAGGCGCAGCGCCAGGCGCAGCCCGAAGCGCCACCGCCGCCACCCCTGGCCTCGTTGGATGGCCTGTGGGTGCTGGAGGGCCTGGCCACTCACGGCGCCGACCCTTCGCCCGGTGCAACCGCCACCGACCCCGGACACCCGCCCATTCCAGCCGGCGAGGCCATCGAAATGAACCTGCCCCCGGGCCCAGAAAGCGCAGCCGCACCATGACCTCCTTGACCTTGTTTTCTCCCTCTGGCGTGGTGGCCAAGGCCCCGGCGCTGCGCCTGGCCGCGCGGCGCCTGAAGGCCCTGGGTTTCGAGGCACAGATCGACGAGGCCGCGCTGGCCCGCCACCAGCGTTTTGCCGGTGACGACGAGGTGCGGCTGGCCGCACTGCACCGTGTGGCGCAGCAGGCCCCGGCGGTGGCACTGGCCAGCCGTGGGGGCTATGGCCTGACGCGGTTGCTGGACCGCGTCGACTGGCCCTTGCTGGCGCGCAGCGTTGAGCAGGGCACGCGTTGGGTGGGCCACAGCGACATGACCGCGCTGCAGCTGGCCTTGTTCGCCCACACCAAGGCCCCCACGTGGGCCGGCCCGATGGCGCTGGACCACTTCAGCCGCGCCGACGCCGACGGCGGCGTGGACGAGGTGACCGCCGGCTGCTTCACCGAGGCCATGGGCGGTGAGCTGGAAGCCGTGGGCTTCCGCACCGAAGCCGGTTTCGACGGGCTGGAAGCGGCCGGCACGCTGTGGGGCGGCAACCTGACGGTGCTGTGTTCTTTGCTGGGCACGCCGCACTGGCCGCGCATCAAGGGCGGCGTGCTGTTCCTGGAAGACGTCAACGAACACCCCTACCGTGTGGAGCGCCAGCTGCTGCAACTGCACCAGGCCGGCGTGTTGGGCGCGCAGAAGGCGGTGTTGCTGGGGCATTTCAGCGCCTGGAAGCCCTCGCCGCTGGACCGCGGCTTCAAGCTGAAGACCGTGGTCGAGCACCTGCGCAGCGTGTGCAGCACGCCCGTGCTGACGGGGCTGCCGTTCGGCCACGTGCCCACCGTTGTGACCTTGCCGCACGGCCGCAAGGTGCAGTTGTTGGTGCAAGGCCGCGACGCGCTGGTGGGGTGGTGACCCGCGCCTGAATCGCCGTTCGGCCCATGGGGCCTTCGCCCAGGGGGTGGCCCGGGCCAGGCCCGATTAACCCTGCTGGCGCTGGGCCTAGAATCGCCTCGCCCCTGCACTGGGCTGGCCACAAGCGGGCCCGGGCGGGGCTTCTTCTTTTCCAGTCACCCCGGGCCCGTCCTACAGGCGGGCCATGGGCGGGCGCACCAGGAGTGCACCGCATGCGCGGATCTTTTTTCACCAAGGCGGGCCAACGTGCCACCTTGGTGTTGGCGGCCGGTCTGGCCTTGTTGGCCGCGGGCTGTGACAACAGCCCGTATGCCGCCGGTGCGGCGGCCACCAACACGCTGTTCTATTCGTTCGACGAGCGCTCGCCGCGCTACCTGGACCCGACGGCTTCGTACGCCAACCCCGAGTCGGCCTACACCTTCCAGATCTACGAGCCGCCCTACGGCTACCACTACCTGAAGCGCCCCTACCAGCTGGTGCCCAAGTCGGCCGCCGCGGTGGTGAAGCCCAAGTACCTGGGCAAGGACGGCCAGGTGCTGCCCGAAGACGCGCCGTCGGACCAGATCGCCGAGAGCGTGTACGACGTGCCCATCACGCCGGGCATCCGCTACCAGCCGCACCCGGCCTTCGCCGTCAACGAGCGCGGCGAGTACCGCTACCACCACCTGTCCCGGGCTGAGCTGGGCGACAAACGTTCACCCTGGGCCTTCGAGCACCAAGGCACGCGCGAACTGGTGGCTGAAGACTTCGTCTACGCGCTGAAGCGCCACACCACCACGCGCATCGAAACGCCGGTGTTCGCGGTGTTTGCCGACTATGTGATCGGCCTGCGCGAGTACAGCCAGCTCATCAAGCAAGAAGACGCCAAGCTGTTGAAGGGTCTGCCCGACGACCTGGCCGACAAGCCTTTCCTGGATTTCCGCAAGTACCCGTTGGCCGGCACCAGCGCGCCGGACAAATACACCTGGCGTGTGCGCCTGAAGGGCAAGTACCCGCAGTGGAGCTACTGGATGGCCATGCCTTTCCTGGCCCCGGTGCCCTGGGAGGCCGACGCCTTCTACGCCCAGCCCGGCATGAGCGAGAACGGCCTCAGCCTGAACCAATGGCCGGTGGGCACGGGCCCGTACATGATGAGCGAGTTCGTGCGCGACCGCCGCCATGTGATGGTGCGCAACCCGAATTTCCGCGGGGAACCCTACCCCTGCGAGGGCGCGCCTGGCGACAAGGAAGCCGGGCTGCTGGCCGATTGCGGCAAGACCATGCCCTTCATCGACAAGCTGTACGTCACCATCGAAAAAGAGAAGGTGCCGCGCAAGGAGAAGTTCAAGCAGGGCTTCCTGGACGTGCCGGAGATCGAACGCCCGGAATGGGGCGTGGACTTCCGCAACGACGCCGACGACTCCGACGACGTGAAGAAGCTGTTCGAGCAGCGCGGCTTCCAGTTCCCGCTGATGACCGACATCAGCAACTGGTACCTGGGCTTCAATATGCTGGACCCCGTGGTGGGGCAGGGCGCCACGCCCGAGCAGAAAGAAAAGAACCGCAAGCTGCGCCAGGCCATCAGCATCGCCGTGGACTGGGAAGAGGGCTACAGCCGCATCTTCAAGCACAAGGGCGGTGTGGCAGCGCACAGCCCGGTACCGCCGGGCCTGTTCGGCTCGCGTGAAGGCCAGGAAGGCTTCCACAACCCGGTGACCCACGTGTGGAAGGACGGCAAGGCCGTGCGCCGGCCCATCGAAGAAGCGCAGCGCCTGCTGGCCGAAGCTGGCTACCCCGGCGGCCGCGACGCGGTGTCGGGCAAGCCGCTGGTGCTGAACTACGACTACCAGCGCGCCATCACGCCCGAGGGCAAGAGCGAAAACGACTGGATGGTCAAGCAGTTCGCCAAGCTGGGCATCCAGCTGGAAGTGCGCGCCACCGACTTCAACCAGTACCAGGACAAGACGCTGAAAGGCCGGCACCAGATCTTCTGGGGCGGTTGGTTGGCCGACTACCCCGACGCCGAGAACTTCCTGTTCCTGATGTACGGGCCGCTGGGCCGTTCCAAGAACCAGGGCGACAACTACGCCAACTACGACAACCCGGAATACGACGGCCTGTACCGCCAACTGCAGGCCTTGGACGACGGCCCGGCCAAGCAGGCCGTGGTCGACAAGATGGTGGCCATCGTGCAGCGTGATTCGCCCTGGGCCTTTGGCTACTTCCCCTGGGGTGGCCTGGCTTTCCAACCCTGGGTGCACAACGGCAAGCCCAGCATCCTGATCCGCGACATGGCCAAGTACTACCGCGTCGACCCCGCCACCCGCGTGGCGCGTCAGCGTGAATGGAACCATCCGGTCTACTGGCCGCTGGCCGTGCTGGCCCTGGCCGCCATCGCCCTGGTGTGGGTGGCCCGCCGCAGCTTCCGCGCCCGCGAAACCGCCACCGCGCGCGCGGCGCAACCCGCCCAAGGGGTGAACTGACATGCTGGCCTACATCGTCCGCCGCCTGGGTTATGGCGTGCTCATCCTGCTGGGTGTGAACCTGCTGACCTTCTTCTTGTTTTTCACCGTCAACACGCCCGACGACATGGCGCGTTTGAACATCGGTGGCAAGCGCGTCACGCAAGAGCAGATCGACAAGTGGAAAAGCGAGCGCGGTTACGACCGCCCGCTGTACTTCAACGCCGAAGCCCAGGGCACGGAGCAGATCACACGCACCGTGTTGTGGGAGCGTTCGGTCTCGCTGCTGAAGGGCGACTTCGGCCGCAGCGATTCCGCCCGCGCCGTGGACATCGGCCACGAGGTCAGTTCGCGCATGGCGGTCAGCCTGCAGCTGGCGCTGCCGCTGTTCTTGCTGCAGCTCATCGTCAGCGTCAGCTTTTCGCTGCTGCTGGTCTTCTTTCGCCACTCGAAGATCGACTTCTGGGGCGTGGTGCTGTGCGTGCTGATGCTGTCGATCAGCAGCCTGTTCTACATCATCGTCGGCCAGTACCTGTTCTCCCGCGTGCTGCGCCTGGTGCCCATCTCCGGCTACGCGCCGGGGCTGGACGCCATCCGTTTCCTGATGCTGCCCATCGTGTTGAGCCTGCTGGCGCGCTTGGGCGGCGAGGCCCGGCTGTACCGCGCCATGTTCCTGGAAGAGATCGGCAAGGACTACGTGCGCACCGCGCGCGCCAAGGGCCTGGCCGAGCAGGTGGTGCTGTTCCGCCACGTGCTGCGCAACGCCTTGATTCCCATCATCACCAGCGCCGGCTCCTACCTCCCGTACGTCTTTCTGGGCAGCCTGGTGTTCGAAAGCTTCTTCGGCATCCCCGGCTTGGGCGCCTTCGTCATCGAAGCCATCAGCGGCCAGGACTTCGCCATCGTGCGCACCATGGTCTTCCTGGGCTCGGCCCTGTACATCGTGAGCAACGTGCTCATCGACATCGCGTACACCTGGGTCGACCCCCGCGTGCGGCTGTCTTGAGGCCAGGGGCAACACCATGTCTTTCAAGTTTGTTTTCCTGTGGACCGACGTCGCCCTGTGGGCGCTGTTCGCGGCCCTGATTGGCTACACCGTGCGCGTGCTGCGCACGCCCACGCAGCGCGCCATCTGGACCAAGGTCATGCGCGACCCCTCGGCGCTGTGTGCCAGCTTTGTGCTGCTGCTGTTCCTGGGCGTCACGGCGCTGGACAGCGTGCACTTCAGGCGCGCGCTGCCGCCCAGCCCGGGCCAGGCCGACGGGCGCGTGTTCTACGACAGCCGCGCCGAGTCGCTGCTGGACGTGGTGCTGGCCCGCCAGTTGGCCATGCGCGAGAGCAGCTACTCCGCCCCGCTGGCTTACCTGGCCTACAGCAAGCAGGTGGTGAACCGCGACGGCCAGCAGCTGCGGGAGTTCCCCCGGCTGGCCCATGGCGGTGCGCACCTGAAGAACCCGGCGGTCGAATGGCAGTCCGACGTGCTGACCCGCGCCGGCCTAGGCGCCGGGGCCGGCCTGCTGGTGGCCTTGCTGGCCACGCTGGGCCTGGCCTGGGCGGCCGGGCGCGGGCAGGGCGGCACGGCGCAAGCCTGGCGTGACCTGTGGGCCGACCGCACCACCTTGCCGCTGCGTGCCCTGGCCTTCACGCTGCTGACCGTGGGCCTGCTGGCCGGCATGGTGTGGGGCCTGATGGGCCACTACCACGTGTTCGGCACCGACCGCACCGGCAACGACGTGCTGGTGCAAACGCTGAAAAGTGTGCGCACGGCGTTTGTCATCGGCACCTTGGCCACGCTGGCCACGCTGCCCATCGCCATCACGCTGGGCGTGCTGGCCGGTTACTTCCGTGGCTGGGTCGATGAAGCCGTGCAGTACCTGTACACCACACTCAGTTCCGTGCCCAGCGTGCTGCTGATCGCGGCCTGCGTGCTGATGGTGCAGGTGTGGCTGGACAAGCACCCCGACTGGTTCGAGACCGGCGTGGAGCGTTCCGACCTGAAGGTCTTCCTGCTCTGCGCCATCCTGGGTCTGACCGGCTGGGCCACGCTGTGCCGCCTGGTGCGGGCCGAAACCCTGAAGCTGCGCGAGCTGGACTTCGTGCAAGCCGCGCAGGCCTTCGGCGTGCCGCCGGGCCGCATCATGCGCCGCCACATCGTGCCCAACGTGATGCACCTGGTGCTGATCACCACGGTGCTGAGCTTCAGCGACCTGATCCTCTACGAAGCCGTGCTCACCTACGTGGGCGTGGGCGTGGACCCCTCCACCAGCAGCTTCGGCGGCATGATCAACCTGGCCCGCAGCGAGATGAGCCGCGACCCCGTGGTGTGGTGGAGCTTCGCCGCGGCCTTCAGCTTCATGGTGGTGCTGGTGCTGGCCGCCAACCTGTTTGCCGACGGTGTGCAACAAGCCTTTGACCCGCGCGCCCGCGCGCTGCGCCCGCGCCTGGGCCTGCTGAAGACCAAGAAGGCCACGCCATGATGCAGATCGACAACCTCAAGGTGGCCTTGGACGCCGAGGCCGGCATCGTCCGCGCGCTGGACGGTCTGCGCCTGTCTATACAACGGGGCGAAACCTTCGCGCTGGTGGGCGAGAGCGGCTGCGGCAAGAGCATGACGGCGCTGGCGCTGATGCGCCTGCTGCCCGAAAACGGCACCGTCACCGAGGGCAGCGTCTTGCTGGAGGGGGCCCAAGCGGGTGCTGCACCGGTGGACACCATGGACCTGCCCGAGGCCGGCATGCGCCGCATCCGCGGTGGCCGCATCGGCATGATCTTCCAGGAGCCGTCCACCAGCCTCAACCCGGTGATGCGCGTCGGCGACCAGATCGTCGAGACCATCGAAACCCACACCGCGCTGCGCGGTGCGGCTGCACGCGCCAAGGCCATCGACTGGCTGAAGCGCGTGGGCATCCCCGAGCCAGAACGCCGCATCGACGACTACCCCTTCCGCATGAGCGGCGGGCAGAAGCAGCGTGTGATGATCGCCATGGCACTGGCGGCCGAGCCCGACTTCCTGATCGCCGACGAACCCACGACGGCGCTGGACGTGACCATCCAGGCGCAGATCCTGGACCTGCTGCGCGACCTGCAACGCGAACAGCGCATGGGCTTGCTGCTCATCACGCACGACCTGGCTGTGGTGTCGGGCATGGCCCACCGCGTGGCGCTGATGTACGCCGGGCAGATCATTGAAGTGGCCACGGCCGCCGAGTTCTTCGCCCGCCCGCGCCACCCCTATGCCCAGGCCTTGATGCGCGCGCTGCCCGGCAGCGACAACCGCAGCCAGGCCTTGGCCAGCATCGCCGGCACCGTGCCGCCGCTGTGGCTGACCTTCGACGGTTGCCGTTTCGCGCCGCGCTGTGCCCAGGCGCAAGCGGCTTGCCAACTGCAGCGCCCCGAACTGCTGCCCGTGGCCGAACAGCACGAGGTGCGATGCCTGCGGGTGCAAGCCGGCGACACCTGGGTGGACGCCGCGCCAGCGCCCCTGCAGCCCCACGCCGCCGACACCGCCGCGCCAACGGCCCGCCCGGCCGCGCAGCCGCTGCTGGACGTGCAAGGCCTGAAGGTGCGCTTTCCCATCCGCGGCGGCGTGCTGCAGCGCGTGAAGGGCCACTTCGACGCCGTGAACGGCGTCAGCTTCCAGGTGGGCGCTGGCGAGACCTTGGCCCTGGTGGGCGAATCGGGCTGTGGCAAGACCACCACCGGCAAGGCCATCGTGCAGTTGCTGCGCCGTGTGGCCCGCATCGAGGGCCAGGCCCTGCTGAACGGCCAGAACCTGGTGGACCTGCAGGGTGCTGCGCTGCTGGAAGCGCGCCGCCAGGTGCAGATCATCTTCCAGGACCCGTTCGCGTCGCTGAACCCGCGCATGCGGGTGTTCGACCTGCTGGAAGAGGGCCTGATCGCCCTGCAGCCCCAGCTGGGTGCTGACGCGCGGCGTGAGCGCATCGAAAAGCTCACCGACCAGGTGGGCCTGCGGCGCGACGCGCTGCTGCGTTACCCGCACGAGTTTTCGGGCGGCCAGCGCCAGCGCATCGCCCTCGCGCGCGCGCTGGCCGTGCAGCCGCGGCTGATCGTCTGCGACGAACCCACCTCGGCGCTGGACGTGTCGGTGCAGGCACAGATCCTGAACCTGTTGCGCGACCTGCAGCGCGAACTGGGCGTCAGCTACCTGTTCATCACGCACAACATCGGCGTGGTGGAGTACATCGCCGACCGCATCGCCGTGATGCGCAAGGGCGAGATCGTGGAGCAGGGCGCTTGCCAAGACGTGCTGGCGAACCCGCAGCACGCCTACACCCGCACCTTGCTGGCCGCGGTGCCCCGGCTGCAGGCCGTTCAACCGGCCTGAAACCCACCCTGCCCGCCGCGCCTGACGCGGCGCCGCCGGCCACCTGGCGGTGGCCGCGGTGCTTCACTGCACCCGGCGCACCTTGGGCACCTGGGCCACGCCCTCGATGCGCATGAAGAAGCTGCCGAAGGCGCCGCGCTCGATCTGCACCGCCGGCGCGTTCAGGTTGTAGGCCGCGACGCTGTCGTCCTGGATCTGCCAGACCTGGCCATTGGCCAAGGTCAGCTTCTCTTTCGGGCCCCAGCCTTCGAAGCGGCCCACGATGCGGCTCTGTATCCGCTGGGCGCGCTCCTCTTGTGCGCGGCGGTCTTCCAGGCCGAACTGGCGTTCAAGCTGGGCGGTGGCCGTGGCGTTGCCCGCCGCTGGGGCAGCCGCCATGGTGGCGGGCGCCGCGGGTGCGGCAGGAATGGCGGTTGCGGACGCCGGTGGCGTGTTGGCGGCGCCGGTGGTGCCGGTGGTGGCCACCGGCGGCGTCACGGCCGCGGCGGCCGCGGGGTTGGCCGAACGCGGTGGCAGCAGCGCGTCGTAGCAGGCCAAGCGAGTGGCGTCGGCCGCCCAGGCGCGGCAGCCTTCCACGGCGGCGGCTGGCGCTTGCGCCAACACAGGGCCGCGGCCCAACAGCAGGGCGCTGGCCAGCCAGCCGGCGCGGCGGCGGGGGGGCAGCGGGCGCGGCGTGGGGGTGGTGGACTTCATCGGTACATCCTCAAACGGTCACCCAGAAAAAACGCCTGGCGTTCTGGGCAGAACGCCAGGCGTGGACCTGGTGTCAGGCATGACCCCAGGGTGGCGTGGCCGCCAGCCCCAGGGTCGGTGGCACATCAGAACGACATGCGCACGCCGGCGTACCAACGACGGCCGATGGCGTCGTAGGTGCCCGCGTCGGTCTCGGCGCCGGTGGTGTTGTCAGGCAGGCCGGTGATGATGCGAGGCGCCTTGGTGTCGAAGGCGTTGTCCAGGCCCAGGTACAGCTGCGTCTTGCCGATGTTGTACGTGAACTGGAAGTCGTTGTAGACCTTGGCACCCACGCCGTAGGACTCGGGCTCATAGCCGTAGTCCTTCAAGAAGGTGTCGTCCAGCGAAGCCTTGCCGATGTAGGTGGTCTGCGAGGTCACGCCGAACGCGCCGAAGCTGTAGCCCAGGGTCAGGCTTGCTTTGTGCTTCGAATCACCGACTTCGCCAGCGCTCGGGTCCTTGTCGGCGCCGGGCAGCGGGATCGTGTAATTGTCCTTCACGAAGGTGTAGGCCAAGCGGGCGTTCAGGCGGCCGGGGCCGACCTTTTCGTTGTAGGCCGCGGTCAGGTCCCAACCCGAGGTGAACACGCCACCGCTGTTGGTCACACCGCTGTCGATGAACTCGATCGAGCCGGCGCTGTTGGCGCCCAGAATGCTCGGGCGGCGCGTCACGAACGAGCAGAACGAGCTGTTGCCACCACCGTAACATTGGTTCAGGATGAACTGGCGCGGGGTGTCCACGATGGCGTCGTCAATCTGCACACGGAAGTAGTCGGCCGTGAAGCTGACGTTACCCAGGAACTTCGGCGTGTAGACGAAGCCCAGCGTGAAGACCTTGCCCTTTTCTTCGGTCAGGTTCGGGTTGCCACGGTCGTAACCACTGATGCCCTGCAGGTCGGCCTGCGACAGCGTGAAGCTGCCGTTGGCGGCGATGTTGGCGGCTACGCCCGCGGCGCCGCGGCAAGCGTCGTCCTTGGCGCCCACCGACGTGGCGGTCACGCCCGCGCAGGGGTCGCTGATGCCGGTCGGGAAGGTCTGGCTCGGGGGCGAGTACAGCTCGTTGATGTTCGGTGCGCGCGTCGTCAGGGCTTGCGTGGCACGCACCTTCAGGTCGGCGATGGGCTTCCACTCCAGGCCAGCGTTCCAGCTGTTGGTGCTGCCCACGGTGCTGTAGTCACTGCCACGCACAGCGGCGGTGGCGATCAGCGACTTGACGGCCGGCAGATCCTTCAGCAGCGGCACGCGCACTTCCGCAAAAGCTTCGTTCACGCTGAACTTGCCTTCGGTGCGGGGGATGGCGTTGCCGGCGTTCAGGCCAGCCTGTTGCAGGGCGTCGAACTCGCTGCGCGAGAACTCTTCGCGGTGCTCCAAGCCGAAAGCCACGCCCAACGGGCCGGCCGGCAGTTGCAGCGGTTCACCGGAGATGGTGCCGCCCGCCAGCTTTTGCGAGGTGTAGGTGGCCAGCAGGCCGGGGGCCTGGATGTACTTGGCCGCTGCGGCGCTGATGGTGTTGTAGCCGAAGATGTTCAGCGGCACGCAACCTTGGGCGCGGGCGTTGGCGTCCTGGCAGACCGCGTCGGTGGTCGAACCGTTGCCGTTGACGTCGTTGACGTCAGGCACCGACTCCAACGCATTGCGGAAGTTCAGCACGTTGACCTGACCGCTGGAGACTTGCGCTTCCTTGGTCGAGCCGAAGGCGATGTAGGTGTCGTAGTCCCAGGTCTTGAAGAGCGTGCCCTTCAGACCGGTGGCGATGCGGAAGGTGTCGCGGTCGGCGACGTTGCCGCGGTTGCCCACTTCCGACAGGCGGCGCGAGAAACCGTAGTCCTTCAGGCCGTCACCGTTGGTGTCTTCCATCAGGGCCAGCAGGGCCGTCGGGATGACGGGGTTGGCCACCTTCACGCCACCGACCAGGAATTCAGCCTGTGCACGGCCGGTTTCCGGGAAGATGCCAGGCGCGTCCAGCGGGAAGGGCTCCAGCTCGGTCTTGGTCTGCGTGGCGACGTAGGTGCCTTCGAACCAAGCGCTGGTCGACGGGTTCAGGTTGTACTCGCCCTTGCTGGCGAACACGAAACGCTCCGTCGGGATGGCGATGGTGCGGTACTGCGAACGGTTGAAGCCGGTCGCGCCGACGCCGTCACCGGCCGGGCCGTTGGTGCTCCAGCTGATCATGTTGCCGTTCTTGTCGAACGTGCGCGATGCGGTGGTGGCGTTGTAGAAGAAGCGGCCTTGCGGGGCGAAGCTCGAGTAGAACGGACGCTGGGCGTCGAAGAACTCATTGGCATCGCCGGTGAAGAACGCGCCGACGGAAGCCTGGTCCACGGCCGAGATTTCGCGGTCGCGCGAGAACACGGCGCCTTGCTTCGAGTAGCCCACGTGGCCCATGACGCTGCCGGCACCGCCTTCGCTGGTGGAGCCGAAGGTCAGGCTGAACTTCTGCTTGCGGTCGTCGCCCTTGGAGCTTTCGCCCAGGCTGGCGTCCAGGGCCACACCCTTGAAGTCCTTCTTCAGGATGATGTTGACCACGCCGGCCACGGCATCAGAGCCGTAGGTGGCCGAAGCGCCGCTGGTCATGATCTCGACCTTCTCAATGAAGTCGGTCGGGATGCTGTTCATGTCCACCGCGGTGTCGCCGGGCACGCCCGACACCATGCGGCGACCGTTCACCAGCACCAGGGTACGCGCGGTGCCCAGGTTGCGCAGGTCGATGGTGGCCACACCAGCGCTGGCGGTGGAGAAGTTCGAGTTCGTGCGGCTGATGGTCGGCGTGCCGAACGTCGGGTTCTTCAGCAGGATTTCCTGGATGTTGGTCACACCCGCGGCCGCGATGTCGGCGCCGCCGATCACCTGCAGCGGCGAGGGCGACTCGGCACCCACCGACAGGATGCGCGACCCCGTGACTTCAATGCGTTCCGCGTTCTGAGCGTTGGCGGCCATGCTGAAAGACAGCGCGGTGCCGCTCAGTGCCAACAGCGCGGCTTGACCGAGCTTGGTTCTCCTGAACATGTTTCTTTACTCCTGGTGGTGAATCCCTTTTGGGGACATGAATCGCTGCGTTCGGTGCTGTTTGGCGCGTGGCCTTGGCGGCACCCAAGCCAACAGCCGCGCAGACATTCTGACAACTTCTGCCAGACCCGCCGGGATTGCGACCGGCGTGTGAACCCTGTGTGCTGACACGTGAAGTTGTGCGCGCTCTCGGGCCAGGGCGCCGGAAAGTCAATGCTGGCGCGGCTTTACGCGCTTTGGCGCGCTTGCATAGACATGCACAGCTGCGCGTGATGTCCCCTTCGAATGCAGGTTGCTCGTTGGTTAACTGCAACAGCCGGCCTCCCGGCACGGCGATCAAGCACGCACCGTTTTGGCGCGCCTTTGTCGCGCCCCGCCAACGTTGGCGGCGTCTGGGGCGGCGGGGTTTTCACCAGGGAATGGCCTTGTGTTTCTTGCAAGTTCTGGTGTCACCAAAGAAAAACATCAATCAGAACAATGATTTGCCATCGCCTCTTGCTGTGGTTCAGCGGCCCGTGGCGGACGCATGGGCGGGACATGCTGGTTCGCGCTGAGTTGCAAACAGAGGGTGCGTTGCAACAATCCCGATACGAAACCTCGGCCGGTTGGCGGGGTTGCACGGTTGTTGCTTAAGGGCACGGCTGGTGACCTCGGTTCGACCCGAGCTGGGGATCCTCATTTCTTCCTATCAGGAGTTTTCTGGGTATGTTTAAACGATCGCAGGTTTGCACCGCAGCGCTGTTGGCGTTGGGCGGTACGGTCTTGGGCGGCGCCGCTTTCGCACAAGCGGCTGAGCGCATTGAAGTCACGGGTTCGCGCATCAAATCGGTGGGCGCCACCTCCACCACGCCCATCACTTCCGTCGGCAAGGCCGACATCGAAACCACCCAGCCGGTGGCGGTTGAAGAACTGGTCCGTGGCCTGCCTTCGGCCTACCCTGCGATCGGCCCGGGCATCAACAACGGCTCCAACGGCACGGCCTCCATCGACCTGCGTGGTATGGGCAGCAACCGCACCCTGGTGCTGTTCAACGGCAAGCGCATCGTGCCCGCCACGCTGGGCGGTGTGGTCGATACCAACAACGTGCCCGTCTCGCTGCTGGAGCGAGTGGACTTGGTGACCGGCGGTGCCTCGGCCCTGTACGGTGCTGACGCAGTCGCCGGCGTGGTGAACTTCATCACCAAGCGCAACTTCACCGGTGTGGAGTTCAGTTCGCTGTACAGCCTGTCTGGTCAGAACGACGCCAAGCGCTACAAGACCGACCTGACCCTGGGTGCCAACCTGGCCGAAGGCCGCGGCAACGTGGCCGTGCACGTGGGCACCACGCGCACCAACCCGCTGCGCCTGGCCGACCGTGACTTCGCCAACACCGTGATCAGCTCGTCGACCGGCGCACCCGGCGGCTACTCCGGCACCGCTGTGCCGGCCGTGTGGTCGGGCATGCCCGGCGCACAGAGCGGTTCGCGCGTGATCGACAGCGGCACGGGCCTGCTGCGCACCGCCGTGACCTCGGGTCCGCCTGACGGCTACAACACCAACCCGCCGAACTATTTCGAAACGCCGCTGACGCGCACGCAGGTGACCGGCTTGGGCCGCTTCACCATCAACGAGCACGCCGAGGCTTACACCGAAATCTTCCACACGCGCAGCAACGTCACGTTGAACCTGGCGCCTTCGGGCACCTTCGGCGCTGCGCTGAACATCCCCATCGGCAACCCGTTCATCACCCAGCCGGTGCGTGATCAGCTGTGCGCGGCCTACGGCATTGCCGCCGCCAACTGCGTGGCCGGCAACGCCACCGAGTTCCGCGCCAACATCGCCCGCCGCTTCGTGGAAGCCGGCCCGCGCATTTACAGCTACGACAACACGACCACCCAGTTCACGGCCGGCCTGCGCGGTTCGATCCCGTTCCTGGATTCGTGGAGCTACGAGGCCTATTACCAGAGCGGTCGTTCCGACCAGCTGCAGACCACGGGCAACGGCTTCTCGTCGTCCAAGCTGCAGAACGCGGTGCGTGCACTGAACAAGACCAGCTGCGTCAGTGGCACAGGCTGCGTGCCGATCGACCTGTTTGGCGAAGCCGGCAGCATCACGCCGGCCATGTTGGCCTACTTGAGCACGCCGACGTTCGGCACCACTACGGTGCGCCAGAAGGTCATCTCCGCGTCGGCCAACGGTGAAGTGCCGCTGATCACCAGCCCGTTCGCCAAGAACCCCCTGGGCCTGGCCTTGGGCGTTGAAGAGCGCACGGTGTTTGGTGGCAACAAGTCCGACGCCGTCATCCAGACCCAGGGCGAGTTGCTGGGCAGCGGCGCGCCCACGCCCGACCGCAGCGGTGAACTGGAATTCAAGGAAACCTACGGCGAGCTGAGCCTGCCCCTGGTGCAGGACAAGCCCTTCGTGCGCAGCCTGGGCCTGATGGGTGGCTTCCGTGACACCAAGCTGAGCACCTCGGCTGGTACCAGCCAGGGTTATTCCAGCTGGAAGTACGGTGCCGACTGGGTCCCGGTCAAGGGTCTGCGCTTCCGTGCCGAACAGCAGCGCGCCACCCGCGCACCGAACGTGAACGAGCTGTACGCCCCGGTCACGACGGGTCTGTCGACCCTGGCCAAGGACTACTGCCAGGGCACGGAGATCAACACCGCCGACGCGGGCAAGGCCGGCACGCTGACCAACCTGTGCCAGCAGACCGGTGTACCGACCAGCCAGATCGGTTCGGTCGCTGCGCCGTCTTCCAGCCAGATCAACAACACCAGCGGTGGCAACCCCAACCTGGCGCCTGAGAAGGCCGACACCACCACGGTGGGCCTGGTCTGGGAGCCGACGTTCGTGGAAAACCTGTCGGTGACCCTGGACTACTGGAAGATTGAGATCAACGGTGCTGTGGCCTCGCCGACGGCTGCCCAGGTCATCGATGGCTGCTACAAGGCGACCTCCAACCCCACCTACGCCAACAACGTGTTCTGCCAGCTGATCCAGCGTGACCCGCTGAACGGCACGCTGAACGGCAGCGGCAGCAAGGGTGTGATCACGCAGTCGTCCAACCTGGGCACCTACGACTACTCGGGTTTCGACATCGGCGCGTCCTACCGCCTGCCCATGAAGAACGTGGGTCTGCCGAAGCTGGGTCGCATCGACTTCACGGTGAACCTGGCGCTGCTGAGCAAGGCCGACGTGCAGACCACGCCGGGCGTGCCGCTGCTGGAGCAAGCCGGCTACTACGGCCTGGACGTGGGCACGCCGTACTCCAAGGTGCGCTTCAACCAGCGCACCACCTGGAACGTGGGTGACTTCAGCCTGGGCTACATGTGGCGTTACATCGGCGGCTCCGACGTGCAGCCGAACCGCGCCGCCAGCTATCTGGAGCAGAACCGTTCGCTGCCTGCGGTCAGCTACATCGATCTGAACACCAGCTACAACGTCACCAAGAACCTGAAGCTGGCGTTGACGATCAACAACCTGTTTGACAAGCAGGCCCCGTTCATCGGCACCGGCATTGGCCCTGGCGCGTCGAACTACGGCAATACCTTCCCGTCGGTCTACGACGTGATCGGTCGCCGCTTCACGCTGACGGGCACGGCCACGTTCTGATCTTGGCCTGATCGACGGCATCCGCCGTCGAACACGGGGCGGACCTCACGGGTCCGCCCTTTTCTTTTCTGGCCGCCAAGCCTGCTTGGCGTGCCACCGGCACCGACGCAAGGCCGATCAGGCGGGCACGAGGTCAAAGGCCACGGTGAGCCGGGGCCCTTCGTCGTCAAAAGGCACCGTCCCATGCCACATGCTGGACGGAAACAGGACCAGGCGGCCCACGGCTGGCTGCACCACGCGGCGCGCCTGGGTGTCGCAGCCTGGCAGCGGGCTGTCGGGCGTGCCAAAGGCGATCCAACCCGCGTGCGGCTGCGCGGGGTCGCTGGCTTGCACCACGGTCTGTGGCAAAGCCACGTAGTAGCAGGCGCTCAACCAGCCGTGCGGGTGCACATGGTGGGTGTGGTACCCGCCTCGCTGCAGCCGGGATGACCAGGAATCCGTGAACCGCCAGTGGCCGGTGCAACGCCGGTGAAGCGGGTGTTGGTCGTCAGCCGGGCGCTGTTGCAAGGTTTGCACGTGCTCGCCGACAGCGGCCAGTATGCATTGCCGCAATTGCTGCACGCACGGCAAGTCCAGGTCGAACAGGTTGCCCATGGTTTGCGTGCCCTGGCGCAAGGTCTGGTCGATGGGGGCTTGGCGGTCGCCGTGCAACGTGTCCAAAGCCTGCGACAGGGCGTCGTTGAAGGCGCCCATGTCGGTCCAGCCCGGCGGTGGTGGCAAGTCGTAGGCCTGCACGTCTTCGCCGTAGCGGTGCAGCCAGTGTTCGCGGGGGTCGCCCAGGGCGCGCCAGGCCATGCCCAACCAGGCCCAGGCCTGTTGGTCGTCGGGCGCCAAGGCCACCGCGGCCAGCGCGGCCGCCTCGGCCGCGCTGGCTTGGCCGGCTTGCAGCAAGGTGGCCGCCTGGCTGATGCGGGGTGCCGCTTGTTGTGGTGCCAACTGAACGGCGGCACGGTGCGCCGCCAGGGCCTCATCGAACCGCCCCAGCTTGGCCAGGGCCTGGCCCAGGCCGTCGTGGTATCCCACCACCTGAGGCGCGCGTCGTGCCGCCTCTCGGTAGGCCTCGGCAGCGGCTTCGAAGCGCTGCGCGCGCAGCATCAGCCGCCCTTCGATGCCCGAGGCCACGGCCTGGCCGGGTGCGGCCCGGGCCGCCTGCGCCAGGTGGTCGGCGAAATCGGCGCGCCCTTGTCGCCAGCGCAGACGGGCCAGGTCGTACAAGGCCAGGTCGTGCAGTGGTTGTTGCCTGAGCGCTTCAACGTAGGCGCGGTCGGCGTCTTCGGGGCGGCCCAGGCTCTGCAAGGCATTGCCCCGGTTGTAGTGTGCGTGGGCGGTGGCCATGCCACCCGCGATGGCGCGGTCCAGCGCGGCCAGGGCCTGGTCGGAACGACCCAGCCTTTGCAGCACCACGCCGGTGTTGTGGTGCAGCGCTGCACGTTCAGGGACCAAGGCCAGCCCGGCTTGCAAGCTGCCGAGTGCCGCTTCCAACTGGCCGGCCTCTTCCTGCAGCAGGGCCAACAGCTGCAGCATCTGCGCACGCAGCACGGGCGTGCTGGGGGCCGCCAGGCCTGGTGTGAGGTGCTGCAGGGCGGCTTCAGCCCGCCCCTGGGTGTGCAGCAGGCGCGCCAGTGCATAACGCGCTTCAGGAAAAGCCGGTTGTGCGGCCAAGGCCCGCTCGAAGGCGTCAATGGCTGCTTCGGTCTGCCCTAGTTCGTCCAGTGCATCGCCCAGCTTGAACCAGCCGGCGTGCAGCCGCGGCGCCTGTTGCAAAGCGACCTGGAGGTGCTGCACCGCGACCGCCCATTCGCGCTGCGCATGGGCCAGATCGCCCAGCAGCAGCGACGCGTCGCGGTGCCTCGGTTGTTCGGCCAGCACCAGGTTAAAGCACTGCCAGGCCAGCGCCCATTGCCCGGTCTGGCGGGCTTGGTGGCCTTGCTGCAGCAGGTGTGCCACTTGGGCGGGGGTCATGGAGGTGTTGCTGTGCGCCAAACCCCACAGTTTACGGGGGAAGCCATCGTCGGCGTGGTGCCATGGTGTGGGGCCTTGGGCCGGTTTTGCACCAAAGCAGCGCGCGTTTCAAAACCTTGCCTCTTTTGGGGGCTTTCCCGGGGCGGCGCGTCGCTGGCGCGTTCCAACAATGACCCATCGACCCAGGGCGGTGGCGGTGTGGGCACCGAACGGGTACGGCGCTTGCTGCATGGCCTTGGTCGATCCAATCCCAACCACAGGAGTGAGCTACATGTTTCAAAAGACCAAGGTTTGTGCCGCGGTGCTGACCGCACTCGGTGCAGCCCTGCCGCTGGGCGCGCTGGCACAACAGGCGCAGCCCGAGCGCATTGAAGTCACCGGTTCCCGCATCAAGAGCATCGACACCACGTCGGCCAGCCCCATCACCAGCCTCAGCGAAGGCCAGATCAAGGCCCAGCAGGCTGTGGCGGTGGAGTAGGTGATCCGCGGTCTGCCGTCGGCCGTGCCGGCCATCGGCCCGGGCACCAACAACGGCACGGGCGGTGGCGCCACCATCGACCTGCGTGGTCTGGGCAGCAACCGCACGCTGGTGCTGTTGGACGGCCGCCGTCTGGTGCCTTTCGACCTGAACGGTGTGGTCGACACCAACTCCATCCCGGTCGCGCTGCTGCAGAGCGTGGACGTGGTCAGCGGCGGTGCTTCGGCGGTGTATGGCGCCGACGCCGTCTCTGGCGTGGTGAACTTCCAGCTGAAGAAGAACTTCCAAGGTGTGGAGATCTCCAGCACTTACGGCGGCAGCGAGCGGGGCGATGCCAAGCGCCGTCGCACGGACCTGACCATCGGTTCGGCGCTGGCGGACGGCAAGGGCAACGTGGCGCTGAGCATCGGCGCCACCAGCACCGACGCGGTCACCCAGGGCAAGCGCAGCTGGGGCGAGGTGTCGCGCAGTTCGACGACGGGCAACCCGCAGGGTTCCTTCACCACGGTGCCGGCCTACCTGGATTCGGCGGCCATCAGCTACCAGCTGGACGCCAACGGCAGCCCCGACCTGGTGAACCTGGAGACGTACAACTTCAACCCGCTGAACTACTACCAGACGCCTCTCAAGCGCATCCAGGCCACCGCGCTGGGCAACTACACCATCAACGACCATGCCGAGGTGTACGCGGAGCTGATGTACACGCGCAGCAACGTCATCTCCAACCTGGCGCCCAGCGGCACGTTCTTCAACACCTACTCGATTCCCATCGGCAACCCGTTCATCAACGCGACCCTGCGCAACGACATCTGCACGGCCTACAAGATCGCCGCGGCCGATTGCGTGGTGGGCAGCGCCACCGAGTTCTCGGTGGACGTGGGTCGCCGTTTTGTGGAACTGGGTCCCCGCATCAACGAGTTCCGCAACAAGACGCTGCAGAGCACCGTGGGCGTGCGCGGCAACCTGATCGGCAACTGGACCTACGACGCCTACCTGTCGCACGGCGAGGCCGACCAGAACCAGCTGCTGGTGAACTGGGGCTCGAACTCCAAGGTGCAGCAGGCTTTGCGCTCGCTGGATGGTGTGCCCTGTACCGATGGCTCCAACGGCGGTGTGCCGCTCAACATCTTTGGCCCCGCCGGCACCATCACGGCCGACATGGCCAAGTTCATCAACCTGAGCTCCATCACCACGGTGGGCATCAAGCAGGACGTCCAGGCCCTGTTCTTCAGCGGCGACCTGGGTGGCATCAAGCGCCCCTTCAGCACGCGTCCCATCGGCCTGGCCTTCGGCCTGGAGAGCCGCGAGGTCACAGCGAACAACTTCGCCGACGCCGCGGGCCAGATCAACGGTGAAGTGCTGGGC
>JBKCUM010000200.1:0-26133 GCA_046318395.1 Rubrivivax sp. | reverse complement strand
TCCCAACGTAGAGGAGACGACAACATGGCTAACGCGCAGAACGTGACGATGCCGGGGGGCACCGCACACAACGCGCCGATGACGCGCGAGGAGAAAAAGGTCATTCTGGCCTCCTCGCTCGGCACGGTGTTCGAGTGGTACGACTTTTACCTGTACGGTTCGCTGGCGGCCGTCATCGCCAAGCAGTTCTTCGCGGGCCTCGACCCCACCTCCGCGTTCATCTTCGCGCTGCTCGCGTTTGCAGCCGGCTTCATCGTGCGCCCCTTCGGCGCGCTGGTGTTCGGCCGCTTGGGCGACATGATCGGCCGCAAGTACACCTTCCTGGTCACCATCCTGCTGATGGGTGTATCGACCTTCATCGTCGGCCTGCTGCCTTCCTACGCCTCCATTGGCGTGGCGGCACCGGTCATCCTGATCGTGCTGCGCATGCTGCAGGGCCTGGCGCTGGGCGGTGAGTACGGTGGTGCTGCCACCTACGTGGCCGAGCACGCGCCGCACGGCCGCCGTGGTGCCTACACCTCCTGGATCCAGACCACGGCCACGCTGGGCTTGTTCCTGAGCCTGATGGTCATCCTGGGCACCCGTACCGCCATTGGCGAGGCCGAGTTTGCCGACTGGGGCTGGCGTGTGCCGTTCCTGGTGTCCATCCTGCTGTTGGCCATCAGCGTGTGGATCCGCTTGTCCATGAGCGAGTCCCCCGCGTTCCAGAAGATGAAGTCCGAGGGCAAGACCTCCAAGGCGCCGCTGTCCGAGAGCTTTGGCCAGTGGAAGAACCTGAAGATCGTGATCCTGGCGCTGGTGGGCCTGGTGGCCGGTCAGGCCGTGGTCTGGTACTCGGGCCAGTTCTATGCGCTGTTCTTCCTGCAGAACGTGTTGAAGGTGGACGGCTCCACCGCCAACATCCTGGTGGCGGTGTCGCTGATCATCGGCACGCCGTTCTTCGTGGTGTTCGGCACGCTGTCGGACAAGATCGGCCGCAAGCCCATCATCATGGCCGGCCTGGCGCTGGCCGTGGTGACCTACTTTCCGCTGTTCAGCGCGCTGACGGAAGCCGCCAACCCCAAGCTGGCCGCCGCACAGAAGAGCGCCAAGATCACGGTGACGGTGGATCCGGCCCAATGCTCGTTCCAGGGCAGCCCGATTGCGCGTGACGTGGACTTCACCAGCTCCTGCGACATCGCCAAGCGCTCCCTGGCGCAGGCCTCGGCCAGCTACGAGACGGTGGAAAAGGCCGGCCAGCAGGCCGTGGTGCAGATTGGCGACAAGTCCATCAACGTGCCCACGGGCGTGCTGACGGCCGGTGGCCACAAGTTTGACGATGCCAGCGGCAAGGCCATCGCGGCCTTCAAGAAGGACGTGGCCGAGGCCATGAAGGCGGCGGGCTACCCGCCCAAGGCAGACCCGATCCCCTTCGGTTCCGGCGCCTGGTGGAAGGTGGTGGGCATCCTGACGATCCTGGTCATCTACGTGACCATGGTCTACGGCCCGATCGCGGCCATGCTGGTGGAGTTGTTCCCCACCCGCATCCGCTACACCTCGATGAGCCTGCCGTACCACATCGGCAACGGCTGGTTCGGTGGCCTGCTGCCCTCCATCACCTTCGCGATGGTGGCGCAGAACGGCAACATGTACCACGGCCTGTGGTACCCCATCACCATCGCCGCCGTGTGCTTCGTGATCGGCATGCTGTTCGTCCGCGAAACCAAGGACGTGAACATCTACGCGAATGACTGAGCCCGGACGGGCAAGGCCGGAAGGCCTTGCTCGCCTGGCTCAGCGCCAACGGCGATTTCACGTCGTTGGCGTGGAGGGTGGTGACCGAGGCCGAACCCGCCTCGCCCACTTCTGGCCCTGACGGCGATATCTCCCCACAAGCCCCTGCTGCCCAACCCGGTGCCAGGGGCTTGTCAGTTCCAGCCTCTAACCTGCGGGTTGCAGGGCGCAGCGGCGCCCGCCACACCCACCTTTTCTTGAAAGAACCAACACCATGTGGAAACTCCTCGTCGGCTTCATCGTGTTCGCAGCCGTGGCCTTGTTCGTGTTGAAGAAGGCCGGCGGCAACGTCGACATGGGCGGCGAAAAGCACGGCATTGAAGTGCACAGCGAAGCGGCTTCGGCGCCCGCGTCGGCGGCCGTGGTGCCGGTGCCGGCCGCCTCGGCGCCGGCTTCTGCGGCGTCGAACTGAGGCCCGTGGCGGCCTGTCGCACGCAGGCCGCGGGCGGTTGGTACCGCCGGCGCCTGTGGGCCCGTCTCAGCCCGCCAGCCGCACGTACACGTCGGTGTCGGGCAGCAGGCGGCGCAGCACCTGGAAGGCTTCTTCGGCCATCAGGCGCGAAGGGCCGCAGCTGCGTGGGAAGGTGAGCCGCAGGTCGGCCTCGCCGTCTTCGATGTGCAGCGACTGCACCAGGTGCAGGTCCACCAGGTTGCCGCCGCTTTCCACGTCCACCACCTGGCGCAGGGCCTGCAGCGCCTGGGCCAGTTGGCGGGTGTCGCCCCGCAGGGCCGGGGCCAGGCAGGGCTGGCCGTAGACGGCCCGGCAGGTGGTGCCAGCCGTGCCGCTGGCGGCGCCCACGCAGCCGCCGCAGGGCGCTGGAGAGGCCGCGGCTTCGGCGGGGTGGATGCGGATGGTGGTGTCGGCGAGGGCCATGCGCGCATGGTGCCCGCAGGCGCCGCCGCCGGACTTGACCAAGATCAACCCGCGCGGTGCTGGGGCTCCGGGCCGGTCAGGCGAACAGGCCTTTGTGCTGCTCGCGCAGCAGGTTCTTCTGCACCTTGCCCATGGTGTTGCGCGGCAGGTCGGCCACCACGAACACCTGTTTGGGCACCTTGAAGTTGGCGATCTGGCCTTTCAGCGCGGCCACGATGGCGGCGCTGTCCAGCGTGGCGCCGGGCTTGGCCACCACCACGGCGACCACGGCTTCGCCGAAATCCTTGTGCGGCACGCCGACGACGGCGCTCTCGGCCACACCGGCCATGTCGTTGATGTAGCCCTCCACCTCGGCCGGGTAGACGTTGTAGCCGCCGCTGATGATCAGGTCTTTGCTGCGGCCCACGATGGTGACGTAGCCCTGCGCGTCCACACGGCCCACGTCGCCGGTCTTGAACCAGCGGCCGCCGGCGGCGTCGGTGGTGAACTCTTCGGCGGTCTTTTCCGGCATGCGCCAGTAACCCAGGAAGACGTTGGGGCCCTGCACCTGGATGCCGCCGATCTCACCGGCCGGCAGGGGCTGGCCGTCGTCGCCCATCACGCGCAGCTGCACGCCCGGCAGCGGAAAGCCCACGGTACCGCCGCGGCGTGCGCTGGCGGGCTGGTAGGGGTTGCTGGTCAGCATCACGGTCTCGCTCATGCCGTAGCGTTCCAGGATGGTGTGGCCGGTGCGCTTTTGCCACTCGGTGAAGGTTTCCATCAGCAGCGGGGCCGAGCCGCTGATGAACAGCCGCATGTTCGCGCTGGCCTCGGGCGTCAGCCCGGGCTCGCCCAGCAGGCGCACGTACAGCGTGGGCACGCCCATGAAGACCGTGGCTTCCTTCAGCCTGGGCAGCACGGCCTTGGGGTCGAACTTGCTGAACCACAGCATCTTGCTGCCGTTGATCAGCGCGCCGTGGATGGCCACGAACAGGCCGTGCACGTGGAAGATGGGCAGGGCGTGCACCAGCACGTCGCCACGTTCGGCGGCGCTGCGCCAGCCCCAGTAGCTTTTCAGCGTCAGCGCGTTGCTGCGCAGGTTGCCGTGCGTGAGCATGGCGCCCTTGCTGCGGCCGGTGGTGCCGCTGGTGTACAGGATGGCCGCCAGGTCGTCGGCGCCGCGCTGCGCCACGCTGTGCTGTTCGCTGTGGTGGGCGGCGCGCTCCAGCAGCGTGCCGCTGCGGTCTTCGTTCAGCGTGAACACGTGCTGCGTGCCGGCCTGGAAGGCCAGTGTGCTGATCCAACCGAAGTGTTTGCCGGCGCACACCACCACGGCGGGTTCGGCGTTGCCGATGAAGTAGGCGATCTCGCTGGCCTGGTAGGCGGTGTTCAGCGGCAGGAACACATGGCCGGCGCGCAGCACGGCCAGGTACAGCATCAGCGCTTCGACGCTTTTTTCCGTCTGCACCGCGATGCGCGAGCCGGCGGGCAGGTCCAGCGAGTCCAGCAGGTTGGCCAACCGGGCCGACGCGGCTTCCAGGTCGTGCCAGCTGTAGTGCAGCGCCTCGGTGGTGTCGGCCGTTTCCACCGCGGTGGCGGTCAGGTCGGCGGGGAAGTTGGCGCGCAGCGCGGCGTAGAGGTTGTGGTTGTCCATGTCGGTCAGGCTTGGCATTGGGAGAAACGTGGCGCGGGCACCGGCCCACCAGGTGCCCGCGCAGCCGCTGCTTGTGCGGCAGGTCAGTCGAGTTTGGCGCCGGAGGCCTTCACCACCTCGGCCCAGCGCTTGACTTCCGCGCCCACGAACTTGCCGAAGTCGGCACCGTAGACGTTGGGTGTTTCGGCGCCCAGGCCGGTCCAGGCGGTCTTCAGCTCGGGGGAGTTCAGCGCGGCCTTCAGTTCGGCCTGGAACTTCTCCACCACGTCCTTGGGCGTGCCCTTGGGCGCGAAGATGCCGTACCAGGTGGCCACGGCGTAGTCCTTGGCGCCGCTCTCTTGGGCCGTTGGCACGTTGGGGAAGCCCACGGCGCGCTTGTCGGCGGCCACGGCGATGGCGTGCAGGCGGCCGCCCTTGATGTGGTTGGCGCTGCTGCCCAGGCCGTCGAACATCATGTCCACCTGGCCGGCCAGCAGGTCTTGCAGGGCCGGGCCCGCACCGCGGTAGGGGATGTGGGTGATGAAGGCCTTGGTCTGCAGCTTGAACAGTTCACCGGCCAGGTGGTGGCTGGTGCCGTTGCCGGCCGAGCCGTAGTTCAGCTTGGCGGGGTTCTTGCGGATGAACTCCAGCAGTTCCGGCAGCGTCTTGGCCTGCACCTTGGCCGGGTTCACCACGATGACCTGCGGCACCGCGGCCACCAGGCCCACGGGGATGAAGTCGCTCTCGATGTTGTAGTCCAGCTTGGGGTACATGCTGGGCGCGATGGTGTGGTGCACAGCGCCCATGAAGAAGGTGTAGCCATCGGGGGCCGACTTGGCCGCGATGCCGGCACCCAGCGTGCCACCGGCGCCGCCCTTGTTGTCGATGAGGAACTGCTTGCCCATGGTCTTGCTCATGTGGGCGAACAGGGGCCGCGCGAAAGCGTCGGTGCCACCGCCGGGCGGGAAGGGCACGATGACGTTGACGGGCTTGTTGGGCCAGCCCTGGGCCAGCGCAGCGGCGGGCGCCAACGTGGCGGCGGCCAGGGCAGCGGCGGCCAGCAACAGCGGGCGGCGGGCGGGGTGGTGGGCGTGTGTCATCGGGTCTCCTGCAAGGTGTCGGCTCGTGGCCGTTCTGGGGTGAAGTCGGCGGGGGCTCAGATCAGGCCGGCCACGCTGCGCGAGCGCGCCACCTGGCCGCTGCGGAACTTGGCCAGGCTGGGCTCGATGCGGTCCAGGTCGTACTGGTAGTTCACCATCAGGCCGAAGCTTTGGCGCAGGCCTTTGGGCGACATGTTGCCACGCAGGTTCAACCGTTCCAGGCGTGCACCATTGTCCAAATGGAAGCGCGCCACGGGGTCGCCACCGGGCAGCGGCGAGGCTTGGCCCAGCCAGGCCGCGCCCAGGGCCAGCAGCGCGGCTTCGCCGGCCTCGCCCAGCTGTTCGTGCTGGCTGGGCGCGTGCAGGCCGGCCCACTCGCCGCCGGCCAAGGCCAGCAGGGTTTGGCGGGCCGTGTCCAGGCGTTCCACCGCGGCGCGGCCCAGGCCGGGCAGGGCGCTGAAGTCGGGCTGGCCTTCCAGCCAGGCGGCCAGGCCCGGGATGGGCGACAAGGTGCAGAAAGTCTTCAGCGAAGGCAGTTCGCTTTGCAGCTGCTGCGCGACCTGCTTGATGAGGAAGTTGCCCAGCGACACGCCGCGCAGCCCCGGCTCGCAGTTGCTGATGCTGTAGAAGGCCGCCACCTTGAAGCGGTCGGGCGGCAGTGGCGTGCTGACCTTGTCGATGAGCGGTGCGATGTGCGCCGGCATCTCGGGCAGCAACGCCACCTCCACGAAGATCAGCGGTTCGCCGGGCAGTTGCGGGTGGAAGAAGGCGAAGCAGCGGCGGTCGGGCTGCAGGCGGCGGCGCAGGTCGTCCCAGCCGTCGATGGTGTGCACGGCCTCGTGCAGGATCAGCTTTTCCAGCAACTGCGCCGGCGAGTTCCAGTCCACACGCTGCATGCGCAGAAAACCCGGGTTGAACCAGCTCGACAGCAGGTGCAGCAGGTCGTCTTCCAGCGCCAGCAGCTCGGGTTTGTGTTTCAGCCGCGCCAGCAGCGCGCGGCGCAGCCGCAGCACGGCCTGGGTGCCGCCGGGCGTGCGGTTCAAGCGGCGCAGCAGTTCCTGGCGCGGGGGTTCTGCCGCGTGGGTCAGCGCGATCAGGTGCTGGGCCGTGGGCGCTTCGGCATAGGCTTGGGCGCAGCGCAGCACGGTGGCCGGGTCGGGGCTGAGGTCTTGCGCCAGGTGGTCGAAGTAGTCGTCGAGCTGGGCGTCGTCCAGCGTGTCCAGGCGGTCGATCAGCTCACGCGCGACGGCCAGGCCGTTCATCTCGCCGCGCTCCGACAACAGCCGTTTGCTGCCCAGGCGCAGCAGGCCGTGCACCTTGCCCAGGCGTTGGCGGGCGGCGGCTTCGCGCAGTTCATCCAGCATGGGTGGGGCTCCCGGCGGTGGCCGCGGCGGCGGCTTGTTCGGTTTGTCGAAGTTTTTTCAGCGCCACCAGCTGGGCCATCAGGTGGTCGTGCATGGCGCGCTCGGCGCGGGCGGCATCGCGCTGCTCGAAAGCGTCGATCAGCACGCGGTGCTCGTTCAGCGAAGCCGCGATGCGCCCGGGCAGCGCCAGCTGGCGGCCGCGCATCAGGCGCAGGAACTTGCGCAGGTCGCCGGTGGCGCGGTCCAACCAGCGGTTGTGGGCCAGTTGCTGCACCGTGGTGTGAAAGGCGTGGTTGGCGCGGTAGTAGCCGGCCAGGTCTTGCTGCGCGGCGTGGTGTTCCAGTTCGTCGTGCAGGCGGCGCAGCGTGCGCAGGTCTTCGGGGCCGGCCTTGGCCGCGGCCTCGTGCGCGCAACGGCCTTCCAGCAGCGCCATCACCGGGAACAGCGCGTCGGCGTCTTGTTCGCTGAGTTCGATGACCCGGCAACCGCGCTGCGGCACCAACTCCACCAGGCCTTCGGCGGCCAGCACCTTCAGCGCCTCGCGCAGCGGCGTGCGGCTGACCTGCCACTGCTCGGCCAGCGCTTTTTCGTCGATCCAGGCGCCGGGCAACAACTGGCCGTCGAACACCAGGGCACGCAGCCGGGCGGCCACACCGTCGTGCAGCGAAGGGCCTCGCAGGGGGATGGGGTCGGGCATGGCGCGGGCCGGGTTGGACTGTTGTGATGCCATCATTGCGTAATTACGACGTGGGTGGCCGGGGGCTTTCCCGCAGTGCTGGCGCGAGCCGGGCCGGTGGCCTCCGCCCTTAAAGTTCCGCACCATGCCCACGCCCAGTTTCCCCGCCGACGCCGACCAGGTGCTGAAACTGGCGGCGCAAAGCATGTTCGACACCTTCGCCAACACCGCCATGGGCACCATGGTGGTGGACCGCGAACACCGCATCGTGTGGATCAGCGAGGGCTACAAGCAGTTCCTGCCGGCGCTGGGCGTGGCCGAGGCCAACTTCGTGGGCCGGCGCGTGGAAGAGGTGGTGCCCAACACGCTGATGGCCCAGGTGGTGGACAGCGGCCAGGCCATGCTGGTGGACCTGCTGAGCAACCACGCGGGTACTTTCCTGGTCAGCCGCCTGCCGCTGAAGAACGCGGCCGGCGAGGTCATCGGTGCCATCGGCATGGTGCTGCTGGACCACCCGGAAACCACCATGCAGCCGCTGATCGCCAAGTTCAGCCGCCTGCAGTCCGAACTGGACGACACCCGCCGGCAATTGGCCGCAGAGCGCGTCAGCCAACGGCGGCCCAAGTACACCATCACCAGCTACATCGGGGCCAGCCCGGCGGCGCTGGAAGTGAAGCGCCAGGCCCGGCGCGTGGCGCAGACCGATTCCACCGTGCTGCTGCTGGGCGAAACCGGCACCGGCAAGGAGATGCTGGCGCATGCCATCCACGCCGCCAGCCGGCGCGCGGCCAAGCCTTTTGTGGGGCTGAACATCGCGGCCGTGCCCGACACCTTGCTGGAGGCCGAGTTCTTTGGCGTGGCACCCGGCGCCTACACCGGCGCCGACCGCAAGGGCCGCGACGGCAAGTTCAAGCTGGCCGACGGCGGCACGCTGTTCCTGGACGAGATCGGCGACATGCCACTGCCGCTGCAAAGCAAGCTGCTGCGCGCGCTGCAAGAACAGGAAATCGAACCGCTGGGCAGCAACCGGCTGGAACGTGTGGACGTGCGCATCGTGGCAGCCACCAGCCGCGACCTGGCGGCCATGGTGGCCGCAGGCAGCTTCCGCGCCGACCTGTACTACCGGTTGAACGTGCTGCCCATCCGCCTTCCGCCGCTGCGCGAACGCCTGGCCGACCTGGAAGCCCTGGTGGAAGCGCTGGCCGACGACATCGCGCGCCGCAGCGGCTTGCCGCACAAGGCGCTGGCCCCCGATGCGCTGGACCTGCTGGCTCGGCAGCCCTGGCCGGGCAACATCCGCGAGCTGCGCAACCTGCTGGAGCAGGCCACGCTGATGACCGACGACCCGGTGCTGCAGCCCCGGCATTTCGGCGCGGCCTTGGGGCCGGCGCAGCCCCCCGCACCGCTGGCGGTGCCGCCCCTTTCTCCCGTCCACTCGGCCGTGCCACAGGACGGCCCGCAGGGGGCGCAGGGGCTGCACGCCGAGGCCGCCGCGGATGCGCCAGCGCCTGGCGCCGTTGCGGTGCCCTGGCCGCCGGGTGAACCGGCCGCCAACGTGCCCCACCCGCCGGCACCGGCCCTGGCCAGCCCGTTGTTGCGCCCCCTGGACGACCAGGTGGCCGAGCTGGAGCGTGCCGCCCTGGCCGCGGCCTTGCAGGCCCACCACGGCAACCGGCTGGCCGTGGCGCGCCAGCTGAAGATGTCGCGTGCGGCGCTGTACGACCGGCTGGCCCGGTTCCCGGAGCTGGCCACGGTGGGCCGCGGCTGAACCGGCGGCCTCCACCATTCTGGGTAGGCGCCCGGCACGCCCCGTGCTGGCGTTTCACCTGTGCGTCGTCACAATGCGAAACACCTGAGTCGGGCTGTATGGCCGCGCCGACCACCACACGAGGAGTCCACCATGCCCTGTTCCGCACCGCCTTTCCGCCGCAACGCTTGGCCGACACGCACCCTGTGCGTGCTGTCGGCCGGCCTGATCGGGGCCCTGGCCCTGCCGGCCCAGGCTGGGGGGGTGGGGGGTGGCGCACTGCGCCACCAGCGCTGCCTGAAAGACGCCGAGTGTGTGGTGAAGGTCTTTGTGGGCGCCCGCGCCACGACCAAGAACAGCTGCGGTGTCAGCGTGCCCGACGTGGTGGTGCTGGGCCGGCAGGTCACGCAGCTGACCTGGGCGGTGACGCTGCTGCCCGGTGCGGCCAAGCACCGCTTTGCGGCGCAGGCCCGTGTGCGCTTGGACGACAACAACGACGAGGCCAACGAACCCGAGGTGGTGGCCAGCAGTGCCAGCACGCCCAACTTCATCGACCAGCCGCTGCCCGCCGACGCCGCCCGCGACAGCAAGCGCCTGGGCGCGAACGCGCACCAGCGCATGAAGGTGCACAGCTACACGGTGACGCTGGAGCGTGAATCGGCACCGGGCACCTGGACCGCTTGCGATCCCTACGATCCCATCATCATCACGCGCGGCGGGTAAGTCTGACGAAGGGCCGCCGGAGCCGCTGAGCGTTTCGAGTGGGCGAGGTTCGTTCGCAGCTGCTCAGTGGGTGAGCGCCGGTGGCGTGCCGCCCACGGCGTTGCGCGCCACGGCTTCCAAGCGGCGGGCCAGCTCAGACTCTGCTGGCCAGCCGTGCTGGTTCAGCAGGCCGCGGGCCTCGTCCAGGGCCTGCTCGGCGTCTTGCCAGTCGCGGGCCAGCTGTTCGCACTCGGCCACGGCGCACAACAACAAACCCAGGTTCATGGCGTCGTTGGCTTGGGCCAGCAGCTCGCGGCCGCGGCGCAGACAGGCCCGCGCTTCGTCGAAGCGCCCGGTGCGTGCCAGGGCGGTGCCCAGGTAAGTGCGGTAGACGCCCTCGGCGTGCAGGTTGCCCGCCGCGCGGGCGCCGTCCACCGCGTCGGCGTGCAGGTCGCAGGCCAGTTCATGGCGGCCTTGGGCGCTGAGCACCATGCCCAGGTTGCACAAGGCCCCGTGTTCCAGCGCGTGCTGTCCCAGTTGGCGGGCCGTCTCCAGCGTGGCCTGCAGCTCGCGCTCGGCGTCGGCCAGGCGGCCCTGGTCATGGTGCACCAAGCCCAGGTTGCAGCGGGCATTGCCGGCAAAGCGCTGATCGCCACAGGCCTGCGCAAAACGCAGGGCACGCTCAAAGGCGTCGCGGGCTTCGTCCAAGCGTCCGGCTTGGTGGTGGATGGCCCCCAGGTTGCTCAGCAGGCCACATTGCCAGCGGTGGTCGCGCACGTCGGTGGCCACGGTCAGGCCTGCTTCGTACAGCGCGCGGGCCTCGTCGACCTGGCCAGCATCGAACGCCAGAGACCCCTGCGAGTTCAGGGCGTGGCACACGGTGGCCGGGTCGCCACAGGCCTCGGCCAGCCGGCGGGCTTCGGCCAGGCAATGCTCGGCCAGGCCGCGCTGGCCTTCGGCGGCCGCGACCTCGCCCTGGATACACAACAACCGGGCCAGCGTCGCTTGGGCCACCGTGGCGCCGGCGGCTTCCGCGGCCTGCAGTCCCTGGCGCGCAGCCTGCCCCGCGGCCTGCATGTCGCCCTGGGCGAACAAGGCGCCGGCTTTCACCGTCCATACGGCGGCCTGTGTGTGCGCATCCAGGCCGGGCAGGGCCAGCACGGCGTCGGCCAGCGTCACGGCTTCGTTGAACGGGCCGACCAGCCGCAACGCGGCCCAGGCCAATGGCAGCGTGCGTGCCGCCAGTTCGGTCTGCGACTCCGCCACGCTGTGGCGGCAGGCCTGCACCAGGTTGTGCAAGTCCAGGCCGTGGTGGGCTGCGGCGTCGCGCTCACCCAGTTGGCTGAAGTGCAGCGCGTGGCGTGCACGGGTGGCAGAGGCGGCATCGGCGCTCACGTGCACGCCGGCGTGTTCGCGCACACAGCGCAGCAGGCTGAAACGGCCCCCCGACCCGGTTTGCAGCAAGGCCTTGTCCTGCAGGGCTTGCAGCAGGTCCGGCAGCCAAGCCCCACTGTCGCTGGGCACCTGCACCACGGCTTGGGCTGCGGCGGCATCAAAGCCGCCTTCAAACACCGACAACTGGGCCAGCACGGCCTGCTCATCGGTGGCCAGCGCCATCCAGGAAGCGTCCAGCGTGGCCTGCAGCGAAGCCTGTCGAGCCGGCCGTCCGGCCGGGCCGCCGCGCACCGCCAGCAGTTTGAAGCGTTCGTTCAGCCGGCCCAGCAGCGCGCTGGGCCGCATCACGCTGGCGCGTGCCGCCGCGAGGTCCAGCGCCAGCGGCAGGCCAGCCAGGGCCTCCACCAGGCGGCGCCGCGCCTGGTGTTCGGCCGCCGGCCAGTCCGCCGGTTGGTGGGCGGGGTGGGCGGCGGCGCGGCGGTGGAACAGCGCCACGGCGTCGTCGGTGCCCAGGGGCCCCAGCGGCAGCACCTGTTCGCCGGGCAGGCCCAGGCGTTCGCGCGACACCACCAGGCAGCGCAGCTGCGGGGCTTGCGCCAGCCAGTGCAACACGGCCTGGCCGGTGGCCGCGGCACAGGTTTCAGCGTGGTCCAGCAGCAGCAGCGCCGGGCCCAGCTGGGCCAGGTGCTGGCCCAGCGCCTGCAGCTGCAGCGCTTGGGGGCCCGCGGGCAGGGCTTGGCCCAGGGCCTGCGCGGTGTGCGCCAGCACAGCCGGCAGGTCCGCGCCGCCCTGGGCCAGGTCCACCCACCACACCCCGCCCGGGTACTGGCCCAGCCAGCCCCAACCGTGGCGCAGCGCCAAGCGCGACTTGCCCATGCCCCCTGGGCCGTGCAGCGTCACCAGGCGCTGCCCACTTTGCAGCGCTTGTGCCAGCTGCCGCAGTTCGGCGGTGCGGCCTTCAAACGCGTCGTGTTCCGCCGGCAGGTGCCGGGGCACGTCGGACAGGCCCACCCAGTGGCCGTCCACCTGCACCACGCGCTGGGCTTTTTCGGTGTCAGGCGGCGGCGTCAGCGGCGCCAGTGGGCCGGCCAGTTCGTACACCGGCTGCGGGTCGGGCACACCTTTCAGCCTGAAGTGCCCGTGGGCCACGCAGGCCTGGCCTTGTTCGGTCAGGGCCTGGGCGGCGGCGGCGCTCACCAAGGTCTGCCCGCCCTGGCCCAGCGCCATCAACCGGGCGCTGACGGCACGGGCCAGGCCCATCACGTCGAAGGGTTTCGCGCCCAGCGCCACGTCGTCTTCGCTGTTGGCGCGCAACGTCAGCGCACCCACGTGCAGGCCGGCACGGGCCGGCACCGGCACCGGCAGGGCGGCCAGCATGCGGTGGTAGGCGTTGGCGAAGGCGGCGCCGTCGGCCACCTGTTCAAACAGCACGGCAAAACCGTCGCTGCGGTCGATCTCGCGGCCGCGCCACTGGCGCAGCAGGTCGCGGTAGCCGCGGTCGTGGCGGTTCCACCAGGCGTCCATGTCGGCGTCGCCCAGGTGCGTGTTGACGGCTGTGCTGCCCACCAAGTCGGTGTAGAGCAGCGTGAATTCCCCCTGCATGCTGAAGACTGTAACCCAGCGTTGTGATAGGGCCACGGCAGGATGGGTGTCTGAAAACCAGGCTCTTGCCCGCGCAAGAGTGATCAGAAAACAAACACTGTGATCGTGTGGAAGGCTGAATACCAGACAACCTGGCGCCGCGGGCGCCTGGTTCAGCCGTCAAACCAAGGGTTTGCACCCATTTGGTGCTGCAGGCACGCCGATTGCGTTGCCCTGGCACACACAGACAGGCGGGACGGTTCCCGCGCTGCAGCCAGGAGACCCCATGCAACGTCGTGTTTTCCCCGCCCTCGTCGCCGCCGCGCTGTGCGCGCTGGCCGGCGCTGCCCAGGCCCAGGCCGGCAAGGACATCAAGATCGCCCACATCAATGGCAAGACCGGCCCGCTGGAGGCTTACGCCAAGCAGTCGTCCATCGGCTTCATGATGGGCCTGGAATACGCCACCGGCGGCACCATGGCCGTGAACGGCCGCAAGCTGGTGGTCATCGAAAAAGACGACCAGGGCAAGCCCGACCTGGGCAAGAACCTGCTGGCCGCGGCCTACGGCGACGACAAGGTCGACCTGGCCGTGGGCACCACGGGCTCTGGCGTGGCGCTGGCCATGCTGCCGGTGGCCGAGGAATACAAGAAGCTGCTGCTGGTGGAGCCGGCCGTGGCCGACAGCATCACCGGCGACAAGTGGAACAAGTACATCTTCCGCACTGGCCGCAATTCTTCGCAGGACGCCATCGCCAACGCCGTGGCGCTGGACAAGGCCGGCGTCACCATCGCCACGCTGGCGCAGGACACGGCCTTCGGCAAAGACGGTGTGAAGGCTTTCCGTGAAGCGCTGAAGACCGCCAAGATCGTGCAGGAGGAGTACCTGCCCGCGGCCACCACCGACTTCACCGCGGGTGCGCAGCGCATCATCGACAAGCTGAAGGACCAGCCCGGCCGCAAGGTCATCTTCATCATCTGGGCCGGCGCCGGCAACCCGTTCAAGATCAACGACCTGGGCCTGAAGCGCTACGGCATCGAGATCGCCACCGGCGGCAACATCCTGCCGGCCATGGCCGCCTACAAGCAGTTCCCGGGCATGGAAGGCGCCACCTACTACTACTTCGGCATCCCGAAGAACCCGGTGAACGAGTGGCTGGTGGCCAACCACTACACCAAGCACAAGGCCCCGCCCGACTTCTTCACCGCCGGTGGCATGAGCGCCGGCATCGCGGTGGTGGAAGCGCTGAAGAAAACCAAGGGCGACACCAACACCGACAAGCTCATCGCCGCCATGGAAGGCATGAGCTTCGAAACGCCCAAGGGCAAGATGACCTTCCGCAAGGAAGACCACCAGGCCCTGCAGAGCATGTACCACTTCCGCATCAAGGACGATCCGGCCTTCGCCTGGGGCGTGCCGGAACTGGTGCGCGAGATCAAGCCTGAAGAAATGAACGTGCCGATCCGCAACAAGCGGTAAGGCCCACCCCCGAAGCGGCCCAGGCCGCTTCCCCCTCAAGGGGGCCACGCCAGCGGCCCGGCAGAGCCGGTTCCGCGGCGTTCGCTGGGTCATGCCACGCGGGCCGACAACCCCGTGGTTCGCTGCCGGTAGGCCGCACGTCAGAGGCTACCGCCGGTTTCTTTCCACCCGAGGAGACAAACCCCATGTTGAAACTGGCCCACCGCGGCCGGCTGGGCAGCGCTTTGCTGTTTGCCGGACTGCTGACGCTTCAAGCGAGTGAACAAGCCCTGGCCGCCACTGCGCTGCCAGCCTTGGTGCTGGACAAGACGCAGACCACCGTGTCCGGCCTGTCGTCGGGCGGTTTCATGGCCGTGCAGCTGCACGTGGCCTACTCCGCCACCTTCGCCAAGGGCGCGGGGGTGGTGGCCGGCGGGCCCTTTTACTGTGCCGAAGGCTCGGTCACCAACGCCACCGGGCGTTGCATGGCCTACAGCAGCAGCATCCCGGTCAGCAGCCTGGTGAACACCACGAACAGCTGGGCCAACAGCGGCTTCGTGGATCCCGTGGCCAACCTGGCCGGCAGCAAGGTCTACCTGTTCTCGGGCACGGCCGACAACACCGTGAAGCCCGCGGTGATGAACGACCTGAAGACCTACTACCAGGCCTTCATGCCCGCGGCCAACATCCTGGTGAAGAACAACCTGGCCGCCGGCCACGCCTTCATCACCGACACCAGCGGCGCCAGCTGCGGCAGCACGGCCTCGCCCTACATCAACAACTGTGGCTTCGACGCGCCTGGCGCGCTGCTGCAGCACCTGTACGGGCCGCTGAACCCGCGCAACAACGGTACGCTGGGCGGCAGCTTCATCGAGTTCGACCAGACCGCCTTCGTCACCGGCAACGGCATGGCCACCACCGGCTGGGCCTATGTGCCGCAGGCCTGCACCACCGGCGCCACCTGCCGCCTGCACGTGGTGCTGCACGGCTGCAAGCAGAACACCGCCAGCGTGGGCCAGCAGGTGGTGCAGAACGCGGGCTACAACCGTTGGGCCGACAGCAACGGCATCGTCGTGCTGTACCCGCAGACCAGCACCGCTGCCACCAACAGCTGCTGGGACTGGTGGGGCTACGGCAGCGCCAACTACGCCAAGAAAAGCGGCCCGCAGATGGTGGCCATCAAGGCCATGGTGGACCGCGTGGGCAGCGGCACGCCGCCGGCCAACCTGCCGGCCCCCACGGGCCTGGGCACCTCGGGTGCCACGGCCAACAGCATGGTGCTGGGCTGGGGCGCGGTGAACGGCGCCGCCGGCTACAACGTCTACCGCGGCGCCACCAAGGCCAACGCCACGCTGGTGGCCGCGACCAGCTTCACCGACACCGGTTTGGCCGCCGGCACCACCTACAGCTGGACCGTGCGCGCCGTGGACAGCAACGGCGCCGAAGGCCCGGCCAGCGCGGCGGCCACAGGCACCACCACCGGCAGTGCCGCCACCTGTTTCACCGCCAGCAACTACGCCCACACCACGGCCGGCCGCGCCACCGTCAGCTTCGGCTACGCGCTGGCCAAGGGCAGCAACCAGAACATGGGGCTGTGGAACATCTACACGTACACCACCTTGAAGCAGACCTCGCCGGGCTACTACGTCATCGGCACCTGCCCTTGACGGCGCCCCCGGCGCCTCACCTCTGAACCATGCTTGAAACCCGCGACCTCACCATCCGCTTCGGCGGCCATGTGGCGGTGGACCACGTCTCGTGCCGCTTCATGGCGGGCACGCTGACGGCCATCGTCGGCCCCAACGGCGCCGGCAAGACCACCTACTTCAACCTCATCAGCGGGCAACTGCCCGCCAGCGAGGGGCAGGTGCTGTTGAACGGGGCCGACATCACCGGCCTGCCGGCACCGCTGCGTACGCGCAAGGGCTTGGGGCGGGCGTTCCAGCTGACGCAGTTGTTCCCGCACCTGACGGTGCTGGAGAACGTGCGGCTGGCCGTGCAGGCGCGCGAACAGGGCCGGGGCCGCGCCGGGCTGGACCTGCTGCGCGTGTGGCTGGACCGCCAAGACTGGCTGGACGAGGCCCGGGCCTTGCTGACCGATGTGCGCCTGGCCGACAAACACGCCAGCACCGCCGCCAGCCTGCCGCATGGCGACCAGCGCAAGCTGGAGGTGGCGCTGCTGATGGCGCTGGACCCGCTGGTCTACATGTTCGACGAACCCACGGCCGGCATGAGCGTGGACGAGGTGCCGGTGGTGCTGGACCTGATCCGCGCACTGAAACAAAAGCGCGACCGCTGCATCCTGCTGGTGGAGCACAAGATGGACGTGGTGCGCGAACTCAGCGACCGCATCGTGGTGCTGCACCACGGCGCCAAGGTGGCCGACGGTGAACCCGAGGCGGTGATCGCCTCGCCCGTGGTGCAGCAGGCCTACCTGGGGCAGGCCCCCGAAGCGGAGGCGGCATGAGCAGCGCGGCAACCTCTAACGCTGAAAACGTGCTCACGCTGCAAGGCGTGCAAACGCACATCGGCGCGTACCACATCCTGCACGGCGTGGACCTGGCCGTGCCGGCGGGCCAAGTCACCATGCTGCTGGGCCGCAACGGCGCTGGCAAGACCACCACGCTGCGCACGGTGATGGGCCTGTGGCCGGCCTCGGCCGGGCGCATCACCTTGCAGGGCCAGGACATCACGGCCTGGCGCACGCCCGACATCGCCCAGGCCGGCGTGGCCTATGTGCCCGAGACCATGGGCATCTTCACCGACCTGACGGTGCAGGAAAACCTGGTGCTGGCCGCGCGCAGTGCCCGCCGTGCGTCGGAGTTGGACACCGCGCGTCTGGAGTGGATCTTCGGTTTCTTCCCGGCGCTGAAGAAGTTCTGGCTGTTCCCGGCCGGCAAGCTCAGCGGTGGGCAAAAGCAGATGCTGGCCGTGGCGCGCGCCATCGTGGAGCCGCGGCGGCTGATCCTGATCGACGAGCCCAGCAAGGGCCTGGCGCCTTCCATCATCAACAACCTCATCACCTGCCTGCGCGAGCTGAAAGCGCAGCAGACCACCGTGCTGCTGGTGGAGCAGAACTTCCACATGGCGCGCAGCCTGGGCGACCACGTGGTGGTGATGGACAACGGCGTGGCCGTGCACCACGGCCGCATGGCTGAACTGGCTGAAGACGAATCCCTGCAGCAACGGCTCTTGGGGCTGTCGCTCGGAGCGCACCAATGAACACCACCACCACACCGGTTTCGGCCGCCACTGCTGCGGCCCCCGAGGCCATCCCCAAGACGCGCTTCGACGCACGGCCGCTGGCCTTGCTGGTGGCGCTGGCCCTGCTGGCCCTGCCGCTGATCGGCTCGCCGTCCACCTGGCTGACGCTGACCGTGGCCGGCCTGGCCATGGGGCTGATCGTCTTTGTCATCGCGTCGGGCCTGACCCTGGTCTTCGGCCTGATGGACGTGTTGAACTTCGGCCACGGGGTCTTCATCGCCATGGGCGCCTTCGTGGCCACCAGCGTGATGGGCGGCATGGCCGGGTGGTCAGGCAGTTCCTCGCTGTGGCTGAACCTGGGCGCCATCTTCTGCGCCATGCTGGCCGCCATGGCCGTGGCCGGCGCCTTGGGCTGGGCTTTTGAGCGTGTGGTGGTGCGGCCGGTGTACGGCCAGCACCTGAAGCAGATCCTCATCACCATGGGCGGCATGATCGTGGGCGAAGAGGTCATCAAGGTGATCTGGGGCCCGCAGCAGCAGCCGCTGCCGCTGCCCGAGGCGCTGCGTGGCAGCTTCCTGTTCGGCGACGCCGCCATCGAGAAGTACCGCGTGCTGGCCATGGTCATCGGTGCTGTGGTGTTCTTGGCCCTGCTGTGGGCGCTGAACCGCACCAAGGTGGGCCTGCTCATCCGCGCCGGTGTGCAAGACCGCGAGATGGTGGAAAGCCTGGGCTACCGCATCCAACGCCTGTTCGTGGGCGTGTTCGTCGCGGGCTCGGCCCTGGCCGGCCTGGGCGGTGTGATGTGGGGCCTGTACCAGCAGAACGTGACGCCGCAGATTGGCGCGCAGGTCAACGTGCTGATTTTCATCGTCATCATCATCGGCGGCCTGGGCAGCACCTTGGGCTGCTTTGTGGGCGCGCTGCTGGTGGGGCTGATGGCCAACTACACCGGTTTCCTGGCGCCCAAGGTGGCGCTGTTCTCGAACATCGCGCTGATGGTGGCCATCTTGTTGTGGCGGCCCCAAGGCCTGTACCCGGTCACGAATCGATGACCCCCCCGAAGCGCCTTCGGCGCCTCCCCCCAGGGGGCGCCGCCAGCGGCCCGGCAAAGCCGGTTCCGCGGCGTCCGCTGGGCTGGACCCACGTTTTCCGAGGATCAGCACTGTCATGTTGAACCGTTTGCTCTCACACGACCTGCCGCGCAACCGCCTGCTGGCTGTGGCCCTGGTGTTGATTCTTCTGGGCCTGGCTTTCGCGCCCTTCCTCTTCCCGGGCAGCAAGGCCCTGGGCGTGGCGGCCAAGGTGCTGGTGTTCATCTTGTTGGTGGCCAGCTACGACCTGCTGCTGGGCTACACCGGCATCGTCAGTTTTGCCCACACCATGTTCTTCGGCATCGGGGCCTATGGCGTGGCCATCGCCAGCACGCACCTGGGGCCGGGCTGGTGGGCGCTGGCCGTGGGCCTGGGCGTGGCCTTGGTGTTGTCGCTGTTGCTGTCGCTGGTGATCGGCCTGTTCAGCCTGCGCGTGAAGGCCATCTTCTTCGCGATGATCACGCTGGCCGTGGCTTCGGCCTTCCAGACCCTGGCCTCGCAACTGAGTGAACTCACCGGCGGCGAAGACGGGCTGAACTTCAAGAACCCGGAGTTGCTGAGCCCGGCCTTCGAGTTCGGCGGTTTTGATGGCCGGCACCTCACCTACTGGTTGATGTTCGCCGTGGTGCTGTTGTGTTTTCTGGTGCTGCTGCGCATCGTGAACTCGCCGTTCGGGCGGGTGCTGCAGGCCATCCGCGAGAACGACTTCCGCGCCGAGGCCATCGGCTTCCGCACCGTGGTGTACCGCACGCTGAGCAACGTGCTGTCGGCGGGTTTTGCCACGCTGGCCGGTGCGCTGCTGGCGGTGTGGCTGCGCTACACGGGGCCGGACACCACGCTGAGCTTCGAGATCATGCTGGACATCTTGCTCATCGTCGTCATTGGCGGCATGGGCACGGTGTACGGCGCCGTCATCGGCTCGGTGCTGTTTGTCTTCGCACAGAACTACCTGCAAGACGGCCTGCGCCTGGCCGCCAGTGCCACCGAGGGCCTGCCCTGGTTGAGCGCGGTGCTGACGCCCGACCGCTGGCTGCTGTGGCTGGGCGTGTTGTTCGTGCTGTCGGTCTACCACTTCCCCACCGGCGTGGTCGGCAAGTTGCGCGCCTGGCTGCCCGGCCGCTGAAACACCCCCAGGCCCGCTTGGCCCGTGTTCGCCACCACCACCAGGAGACACCGATGACCACCCAGCCCTTGTTCCGACTGCGCGCCGTGCCCACGGCCTGTGCCCTGACCCTGGCCGCGCTGGCCTTGACCGGCTGCAAGCTCGGCGGTGACGACGAAGACCTGGAGATCAGCGTCAAGCCGACGTTTGTGGGTGCGGTGAAGACACTCACCTACGACGGCAGCAGCGACGACCTGTTGACCGCCGGCTTGGGCAAGACCGGCCTGGCCGCGGCCACCGTGCCCACGCTGTCGGCCACGCCCACGGCGGCCGAGCTGCGCCGCCTGGCCATCTACAACAACTACCGTGCCTTGGTGGACATGACCACGGCCGGCGGTTACGGCGTGTTCTACGGCCCCAACGTGGCGGTGGACGGCACGGCCACGGCCAGCGAGGGCAAGGTGGCCGGCACCGAGACCATCGCCTTCAGCGACGACGGCAGCGGCCAACGCAACGTGACGCTGATGGTGCAGGTGCCGGCCAGCTTCAACCCGGCCCAGCCCTGTATCGTGACGGCCACGTCCTCGGGTTCGCGCGGTGTGTACGGCGCCATCAGCACCGGCGAATGGGGCCTGAAACGCGGCTGTGCCGTGGCCTACACCGACAAAGGCACGGGCGCCGCCCCGCACGACCTGGCGGCCGAAACCGTGCCGCTGGTCGATGGCACGCGCGCCAGCAGCGCCAGCGCCGGCACCGCCGCGCAGTTCCGCGCGCCGCTGACCGCCGCCGAACTGGCGGCCTTCAACACCGCCACGCCCCACCGTTTCGCCTTCAAACACGCGCACTCGCAGCGCAACCCCGAAAAAGACTGGGGCACGTTCACGCTGCAGGCCGTGGAGTTCGCGTTCTGGGTGCTGAACGAACGCTACAGCGCCACGCTGCCCAACGGCGAGCGCATCCGCAGCATCCGCCCGGCCAACACCATCGTCATCGCCTCCAGTGTCAGCAACGGCGGTGGCGCGTCCATCGCCGCGGCAGAACTGGACCGCGCCGGCCTGATCGACGGCGTGGCCGTGGCCGAACCCGCCATCGAGATGCCGGCCGTGCCGGGTGTGGGCGTGGTGCGCGGCAGCGCGGCCGTGGCCACCACTGGCAAGACGCTGTTCGACTTCACCAGCTTCGCCAACCTGTACCAGGCCTGCGCGTCGCTGAGCGCCCAGGTGGCCACAGCGCCCGGCGCCTTCTACGTGGTGCCCAGTTTCGCGGCCAACCGCTGCGCTTCGCTGAAGGCCAAGGGCCTGCTGACGGCCAGCACCACGGCGGCCCAGGCCGACGAAGCGCTGCAGAAGCTGGCCGACTACGGCTGGGAGCCCGAAGCCGCTGTGCTGCACGCCTCGCACATCGCTTTCGAGGTGGCGCCGGCCGTGGCCGTGACCTTCGCCAACAGCCTGGCCCGCGCCAGCGTGAAAGACCACCTCTGCGGCTTCAGTTTCTCGTCCACCACCAGCGCCGGCGCCTTGAACGCGCTGGCGCCGGCTGCGCTGGCCGGCATGTTCGCCACCGGCAACGGCGTGCCGCCTTCGGCCGGGGTGCAGTTGATCAACAACCTCAGCCTGGGCGGTACCTACCGCGACTTGTTGTCGCTGAGCCCCAGCACCGGCCTGCAGGACTTCAACATCGACGGCGCGCTGTGCCTGCGCAACCTGCTGACCGGCACCGACGCCACGGCCCGTGCGCTGCAGGCCGGTCTGGACGAAACCCGCCGCAGCGGCCGGCTGGGCGGCAAGCCCACGGTCATCGTGCACGGCCGCAGCGATGCGCTGCTGCCGGTGAACCACACCTCGCGCCCGTACACGGCGCTGAGCAAGAAGGTGGAAGGTGCCGACAGCAAGCTGAGCTACATCGAGGTGACCAACGCGCAGCACTTCGACGGCTTCATCGGCCTGCCGGCCGTGCTGCCGGGTTACGACAGCCGCTACGTGCCGCTGCACCTGTACCTGAACCGCGCGCTGGACGCTGTTTACGCCCACCTGAAAGAAGGCAAGGCCCTGCCGGCCAGCCAGGTGCTGCGCACCGTGCCGCGTGGTGGCACGCCTGGTGCGGCGCCGGCCTTGACGGCCGCGAACGTGCCGGCCATCGCCACCACCCCGGCCGCCGGTGACGCCATCACGCTGGACGGCAACAACCTGCGCGTGCCCGACTGAAGCCCGTTTTCGCCGTGTGCCGGGGCCCGCGTGGGCCCGGCCACGGTTGTTCCAATCGCCAAGGCCCACCATGCAAGCCACCAGCCACTACCTGACCTGCCAGGGCCGGGAGATCCACTTCCAACAATGGGGCCACCAGCACACCGAGACCGTGGTGGCCTGGCACGGCCTGGCGCGCACAGGGCGTGACATGGACCACATCGCCGCCCACCTGGCGCAGCGCTGGCGTGTCATCTGCCCCGACACGCTGGGCCGCGGCCTCAGCCAGTGGAGCCCGCAGCCGGCGCAGGAATACTGCCTGGCCTTCTACGAGGCCCTGGCCGTGGACCTGGTGGACCAGCTGGGCCTGCAGCGCTTCCACTGGCTGGGCACGTCCATGGGCGGTGCCATCGGCCTGCGCGCCGCCGCGGGCCCGCTGCGCGGGCGCATCCAGCGCCTGGTGTTGAACGACATCGGCCCGCAGCTGGCGCAGCCTGCCATCGAGCGCATCCGCAGCTACGCCGGCAGCCCCCCGGCTTTCGACACCGTGCAGGCGCTGGAGGCTTACTTCCGCACGGTGTACGCGCCCTATGGCTGGCTGTCTGACGCGCACTGGAGGCTGCTGACCGAGACCTCGTTGCGCCGCCTGCCCGACGGGCGTGTGACGCCGCACTACGACCCGGCCATGGTGCAGCAGTTCACGCACCACCCCGACGACTACGGGCAGTGGGCGGCCTGGGACAGCCTGGACCTGCCGGTGCTGTGCCTGCGCGGCGAGAGCAGCGACCTGCTGCTGCCGGAAACCGCCGAGGCCATGCAACAGCGCGGCCCGCGGGCCGTGGTGGTGAACATCGCCGGCTGCGGCCACGCGCCAGCGCTGAACACGCCCGAGCAGTTCGCGTTGGTGGAGCGCTTTTTCCTGGGCGAATGAGCCCCGGTTGAGAGCACCGGTTGAAGGCCCGGCCGGCGACCGGCCGCGGCCTTCAGCGCGCTTTGCGCAGTTCCATCAGGTGCTGGGTTTCGCTGATCCACACCGCCCGTGCGGTGCCGGCCTGGGCCTTGGGCAGGGCCTGGTCGCTGGCCGGCGCTTGGCTGGGCAGCTGGCGCGCGTCTTCCCAGATCCAGGCGTTGCAGCTGGCCGCACCTTGGCAGGCTGCCTGCCCGGCGGCTTTCAGCGTGGCGGTGTCGGCGCCGGGGCTGCACAGCACCAGGGCCACGCGTTCGCTGCGGCCGGGGCTTTGGCAGGCCGCCTGGGCGGTGCCGGCCAAGCCCAGCAGGGCGGCGGCGGTGGCCAGCGTGCGCAGACCTGTGCGGGTGTGGCGGTAGGGATGGGGGCGCATGGTGTTCACCTTCCAGTGCTGCCGCACCTGCCTTGGTGCAGGGGTGCGGCCCAGGGTTGTGGTGGTGGTTGAAACGGCCACCGGGGCCTGTGTGTCACACGGGCCCCGGCGCGCCAGGCGGCCCAGCGCTGGTGCGCTGGTTCGCCTGCCTCACTTCAAGCCTGTTGGGCGGCCGAAGCGCGGCGGCGTTGCACGGCCACCAGCAGCAGGGCCAGGCCGCTCAGGGCCAGGGCGCCGGGTTCCGGCACGTCGTTGACGATGGCCTGCACCTTGGCGTTGATGGCGGTGGGGAAGTCGTCGAAGCTGTTCACTTGCAGCACCCAGGGCGTGCTGGTCATGGGGTTGGTGGGCGTGCTGCCGTCGGGCAGCAGGACACCGCAGTTGTCGCACGGGCCGGTCAGCGGCGAGAACACCAGGTCCAGCAGGAAGTTGCTGTTGAAGCTGCCGATGGCTTCGGCCGTCAACGCGTCGATGCCGTTGTTGCGCGCGTTGGTGGCGGCGGTGATGGCGTTGCCGGATGGGTTGCTGCTGCCGTCGTTGGGCTGGCCATCGGTGGCGACGTTGATGATGGAGCGCAGGCCAGCGCTGTAGTTGGACGACGCCAGCATGGCGTTGCTGATGGCGGTGATGCCCGCCGCCGTGGCCGTGGTGGAGGCGGTGTAACCCATGCCATTGATGCTGGACACGATGCCTGGCAGCGAGGCGGCCGTGACCACCGTCGGCGCCACCACCTGCACGGTGCTGTTGGAGAAGGTGTACACCGTGACCTCGATGCTGCCGTCGGTGGGCAGGGCCGCCAGCGCCGCGGCGTAGCCCGAGCGCATGGTGTTGAAGTTGGTGCTGCCGATGCTGCCCGAAGCGTCGATCAGGAAGCCGAGCTGGGTGGTGGGGGCGGCGTGGCTGGCCAGGGCCGTGGTGGCCAGGGCCAGGGCGGCGCCGGTGCGGCGCAGCAGGTGGAACAGGTTGGACATGGGGAATACCTCCGAAGCTGTGGTGGACGCGGCGCCCACCCCCCAACGAGGCTGGCAACCGCTGAACCGCTGCAGCGTCTGTGCGCTGCTGTTGTGGCGGGTCAGCGGTGCTTTGCAGCCTCCATGCCACAGCACTGGCTGTTCTGAGGTTTCAAAGGCTTACGCCGCGCCCCCCTAATTCAGGGGGCCGGCCACTGTAAAGCGTGCCGTCACCCCCCGAAGTGGGTCCGCGCCCGGGGCGTCCACCGGGGCCCATCCCGGCGGGTGTTCAGCGCCGGAACCGCCCGTCGGCGCTGATGATGGACAGGTCGGCAAAGTCCAGGCCGGAATGGTCGCCCGGGCTGAAGCTCACCTCCAGGCCGCCGATGTCCACGCGCCGGAAACCGTTCAGCGCGGCCTGCAGGCTGGCGCGGCTGGGGTTGTTGCCAGCGCGGCGCAGCCCCTCCACCAGCACCTTGGCACCGGCAAAACCTTCCAGCATGGCGGGGGTCACTTCACCGAGCTTGGCCTTCTGGGCCAGGTCGGTGATCTGCCGGATCATGGCGATGGACAAACCCCGTTCGTTGGGGAACACCTGGGTGACGATGGTGCCCGCGCCGTGTTCGCCCATCTGCTTGATGAAGCCGCTGCTGGCGTTGTTCGACAGCGTGACGATCTGCGTTTTCAGCCCCGCCTGGCGCAGCAGCTTGGTGCCTTCGGCCACCACGGCGGCCGCGGCGATGAAGACCACCGCTTGCGCGTCGGCGCCTTGCACCAGCTTCACCAGGGGGGCCAGGTCGGGTTTGCTGCGGTCGAACTTTTCGTGGAACACCGGTTTCAGCTTGGCGCCGTCGAAGCCGCGCAGGGCGCCGGCCGCGCCGTCGTCGCCGAAGGAGTCGGCCACCTGGAAGATGCCGATGCGCTGCAGGCCCACACTGGCCAGGTGGTTGACGGCCTTGTCGGCCTCGCGCTGGTAGGTGGCGCGCACGTTGAAGATCCAGGGGTGCACGGGCTTGTGCAGCACCATGGCGCCGGTAGAAGGCGCCACCAGCGGCACCTCGTACTGGTCCAGCAGCGGGCGGATGGCCTCGGTGTGCGGCGTGCCGCGGTTCATGAACAGCGCGATGGCGTTGCGTTCGACGATGAGCTTGCGCGCGTTCTCGGCCGCCAGCTTGGGGTCGAACTTGTCGTCCAGCGTCACCAGTTCCAGGCGGCGCCCGTTGATGCCGCCGGCGGCGTTGATGGCGTCGAAGTACAGCTTGGCGCCGTCGATGTTCTCCTTCACGCCCGCGGCCACAGGGCCGGTGACGCCGCTGGTCTGGCCGATCACCAGGGTCTGGGCATGGGCCGCCAGGCTCAACAGGGCGGTGGTGGTCATCGCCAGCAGGGCGCGGCCAACGGTTTTCATGGGTGTCTTCCTTCTGCGGCTTGCGCGGTCGCGCGCTGTGGGCACAGCGCGTCGCGCACACCAACCCGCAGCATAGGCGCGCACCAGGGGGGTGCGCCAGCCGGCGGCTTGCAGGAATTCACGTCATCGGCGTTCTGCGCTGTACACCCACTTGCGGTTCCAGCGAATGGGGCGTCGGGGTGGCCATACGCGCCGTTGGCAGGCGCAAAGGCAGGCCGGTCACGCGGCGTTCAGGCCGACTCCGGCAGCTTGAACCTGGACACGGACAACACCAGTTCCTGGGCCCGGTGTTGCAGAGAGTCCGACGCCGCGGCCGTTTGTTCCACCAACGCGGCGTTTTGCTGCGTCATGTTGTCCAGCCCGTTGACGGCCTGGCCCACGTGGCGCACGCCCTGGCTTTGTTCGTCGGTGGCCGTGGCGATGGCGCCGATGAGGTTGCGGATTTCGCCCGCGCCGCCCACCAGGGTTTGCATCTCGTGCCCGGCCTGTTGAACCACGTCGGTTCCGGCGGCCACCTTCTCCACGGTGTTGGTGATCAGGCCCTTGATCTCGCGCGCTGCTGCGGCCGAGCGCTG
>JBKCUM010000199.1:0-15613 GCA_046318395.1 Rubrivivax sp. | reverse complement strand
GCAGCACCCGCGCCGTGTAGCTGACGGGCAGGGCGTTCAGCTTGCCCTGCACACGGCCCATGGCCACTTCTTCGGGGGCGATCTGGTCCAGGCCCAGGGCCTGGGCGTGCGGGTTCAGGTCGGTGAAGCCGCTGCCCCGTTTGCTGAACATGGCCAACCAGGCCCAGTTGATCTGCATCACGTCGGGCTCGGCGCCGCCGGCGATCTGCGTGGTCAGCCGTTCCAGGTAGCCGTTGAAGCCCATGTACTCGGCCTTCACACGCAGGCCCGGCGTGCGGCTTTCAAACAGCCGCAAGGCTTTCAGCGTGGCCTCGTGGCGGGCGGCGCCACCCCACCAGGCAAACCGCAACACAGGCGCGTCGTTGGCGCGCAGCGTGGGCGCGGCCAGCGCGGCGGCGCTGCCCAGCAGCAGCGTGCGGCGTGTGGGGTTCAGCGGGGCGGCCGGTTTCACGGGGCTGTTCATACCAGGGCCAGACCGCTTTCGGTGTCAAACAGGTGCGCCTGGCCCAGTTGGAAGTGCATGGTGTGGGTGGCACCACGCGCCAGGTTTTCCAGGCCGCCGGTCTGGTCGGCCGGCACGCGTGCGCTCAGTGGCACGGCGCCCAGGTCGAAGTGCACAAAGACTTCGCTGCCCATGTGCTCCAGGAAACGCAGCGTGCAAGGCACGGGCGTGCTGTCGCCTTGTGGGCGCGCCACGGCGCTGATGTGCTCGGGCCGCAGGCCGAAGGTCACGGCACCGCTGCGACCTTTCAGGCCACCGGCGCGTTGTTCGGGGATGGCCAGCACCACACCGCCCAGGGCCACGCCGGTGCCGGCGCCGGCCACCGCCAGTTCGGCGCGGTGCAGGTTCATCTCGGGGCTGCCGATGAAACCGGCCACAAAGGCGTTGGCCGGGCGCTGGTACAGCGCGGTGGGCGTGTCCACCTGCTGGATGCGGCCTTCTTTCAGCACGCAGATGCGCTCGCCCATGGTCATGGCTTCGGTCTGGTCGTGGGTGACGTAGATCACCGTGGCCGGCCGGCCTTGTTCACGCAGCGTGCGGTGCAGTTCCGTCAGGCGCACGCGCATGCTGGCGCGCAGCTTGGCGTCCAGGTTGGACAGCGGCTCGTCGAACAGGAAGACCTCGGGCTTCTTCACGATGGCACGGCCCACGGCCACACGCTGGGCCTGGCCGCCGCTGAGCTGCTTGGGGTAACGGTCCAGCAGGTGTTCCATCTCCAGCAGCGTGGCGGCTTCGCGCACACGCTGGTCGACCTCGGGCTTGGGCGTGCCGGCCAGCTTCAAACCGAAGGCCAGGTTGTCGTAGACCTTCATGTGCGGGTACAGCGCGTAGTTCTGGAACACCATCGCGATGCCACGCTGTTTGGGCGGCAGGTCGTTCACACGCACGCCGCCGATGTGCAGGTCGCCCGCGGTGATGCCCTCGAGCCCGGCCACCATGCGCAGCAACGTGCTCTTGGCGCAGCCGCTGGGGCCGACGAACACCATGAACTCGCCGTCGCGCACGTCCAGGTCCACCCCGTGCACGGCCTTGAAGCCGTTGGGGTAGGTCTTCTCAATCTTTTTCAGTGAAACGCTGGCCATATGGTTCGATCTTTTCCAAGCAGGGGCCGCAGGTCCGGCTCGGCCGGTCCGCTGGCGACGCCCCCTTGAGGGTGAGCGGCGTAGCCGCTTCGGGGGTGGGTGTCTCTAGCCTTTGATGCCGGAGCTGGCCGCACCTTCGATGAAGTGTTTCTGTGCAGCGAAGAACACCGCCACCGAGGGAATCAGGGCCACCACGCTGATGGCGATGACGTTGGCCCAGGCCACTTCTTCGGTGGCGCCTATGCTCATCTTCAGTGCCAGCGACACGGGGTACCTTTCGACGCTGGCCAGGTAGATCAGCGGGCCCATGAAGTCGTTCATGGTCCAGATGAACTGGAACACGATGACCGACACGATGGCCGGCTTCAGCAGCGGCACGATGATGTGCCACAGCAGCTGCGGCGCGTTGCAGCCGTCGATCATCGCGGCCTCTTCCATGTCGCGCGGGATGCCGCGCAGGAACTGCACCAGCATGAACACGAAGAAGGTGTCGGTGGCAAACGCGCTGGGCAGGATCAGCGGCCAGTAGGTGTCCAGCAGGTGCAGCTCGCGGAACATCAGGTACTGCGGCAGGCGCAGTACGATCAGCGGCAGCATCATCGTGCCCACCATCACCGAGAACATGAACTTCTTGCCCCAGAACTCGAAGCGCGCAAACGCATAGGCCACCAGCACGCAGCTGATGACGGTGACGATGATGCGCGGCACCGTGATGGCGAAGCTGTTCAGGAAGTAGGTGGCGAAGGTGTACTCGGTGCTGGTCTTCCAACCCTTGGCGTAGGCCTCGAAGTCGAAGCGGTTGGGCCAGAAGCCGATCTCGGTGAAGATCTCGGCGTTGGTCTTGAAGGTGGCACCCACCAGCCACAGCAGCGGGTACAGCATCACCAGGGCCACCAGGCCCAGGCTGATGTAACGCAGCCAGGGCGTGGCGCCGGGTTTGTCCACCGCGCTGCTGGGCGCGGGTGCGGGGTTCACGACGCTGCTGCTCATTTGCCGTTGTCCTTTTCACCGGCGTAGAACACCCAGAAGCGCGAGCTCCAGAACGAGAACGCCGCCAGACCCGCCACGATGGCGAACAACACCCAGCTCAGCGCCGCGCCGTAGCCCAGGTTGAAGAAGCGGAAGCTCTGGTCGTAGATGTACAGCGCCAGCACGTAGGTGCTGTGCAGCGGCCCGCCTTCGGTGATGGCGTAGGGGCCGTTGAACTCCTGGAAGGCGTGCACCATCTGCATGATCATGTTGAAGAAGATCACCGGTGTGATCAGTGGCACCGTGATGCGCCAGAACTGCTGCGTGCGCGACGCGCCGTCGATTTCCGCCGCTTCGTACAGGCTCTGCGGCACGTTCTGCAGGGCGGCCAGGAAGATGACCATGGCCGAGCCGAACTGCCAGGTGAACAACAGCACGATGGTCCACATGGAATAGTGTTCATCGGCCAGCCAGGGCACGGGCTCGAAACCCAGGTGGCCCAGGATGCCGTTCACCAGGCCGTTGCGCGCGAAGATGAAGCGCCACAACACGGCCACCGCGATGCTGCCGCCCAGGATGCTGGGCAGGTAGAAAGCCGAGCGGAAGAAGTTGATGCCGCGCAGCTTGAAGTTCAGCACGTGCGCCACGAACAGCGCAAAGCCCACGCGCAGCGGCACGGCCAGCAGCGCGAACCACAGCGTGACGCCCAGGCTCTGCTTGAACAGCGGGTCTTCCAGCGCCAGTTCGCGGTAGTTCTGTAGGCCCACAAAGGTGGGCGGGTCCATCAGGTCGTACTGCGTGAAGCTGAGCGCAAAGCTCATCACGAAGGGGAACAGCTTGAACAGCAGCACCCCCAACACGAAGGGCAGCACGAACAGAAAGCCTAACTTCTTGTTCTCGTACATCGTCAGCCTAGAGGTGTGCCACGCGAGCGAGGGCGTTTGGTGCCCAAGGCCCGCAGGGCCAAAGGGCCCCATCCAGCAGCAGCGGCGGAACCGGCTTCGCCGGGCCGCTCGCTGCCGCCCCCCTGGGGGGGAGCGCCGCAGGCGCTTCGGGGGGGGGGTCAACGTGCCAACCAGCCGCCGTCGACGGCGATCGTGTAACCGTTGACGTAGTCGCTGGCCTGCGAAGCCAGGAACACGACGGGGCCGGCCAGGTCGTCGGGCACGCCCCAGCGGCCGGCCGGGATGCGTTCCAGGATGCTGGCGTTGCGGTTCTCGTCGGCGCGCAGCGCGGCGGTGTTGTTGGTGGCCATGTAACCCGGGGCGATGGCGTTGACGTTGATCTTGTGCGACGCCCATTCGTTGGCCATCAGGCGTGTCACACCCATCACACCGCTCTTGCTGGCCGTGTAGCTGGGCACGCGCACACCACCCTGGAACGACAGCATCGACGCCACGTTGATGATCTTGCCACCCTGGCCCTGGGCGATGAACTGGCGCGCCACGGCCTGGCTGAAGAAGAACACCGTCTTCAGGTTCAGGTTGACCACGTCGTCCCAGTCTTTTTCACTGAACTTGATGGCGTCCTCGCGGCGAATGATGCCGGCGTTGTTCACCAGGATGTCCACGCGGCCACCCCAGGCCTTGGCCTGTTCGACCAGGCCTTCGATGCAGCTGATGTCCGACAGGTTGGCGCGCAGGTCCAGGAAGCGGCGGCCCAGGGCCGTGATCTGGGCGTGCGTGTCCTTGGGCTCGGTGACGTTGACGCCCACGATGTCGGCGCCGGCCTGCGCCAGTGCGCGGGCCATGCCTTGGCCCAAGCCGGTGTCGCAGCCGGTCACGATGGCCACACGGCCTTGCAGATTGAATTGGTCGAGGATCACGTCGTCGTTCTCGGTGTGGGGGCTGGATGAGCGCGGCGGGCGGGCCCGGGGCGCCACGGGTGGGTGACCGGCGGGCGGCAGGCCCAGGCCGGTGGTTGAGGTGGGTTGAGGTGGAATTGGTCGGAAATGGCCGAACTTGCAGTGCTGAAGGCACCGGAAGCCGCCGACTCAACCGACAACGGACGCAAGCCTAACGGTGTCGCGCGGTCGTACGGAATAGTGGTTTCTAATTAGTGAACCGGCGTTTCGTTTTTGTTTTCGGTTGGCTATAGTAGCTTCGAATCGCTGGTTCGACCAGCCCTTCACGCGACCACACACCCGGCAGCCCAGGCCCTTGGCTGCCGCCCTGGCGGCCCCGGCACTGCAGCCGTGACCGCCTGCCGATGCCCAGGCGCCCTGCGCGCGCCTCCAGCCAACAACCCGGGCAGCCCTGCCGCCCGGGGCGGGTGTGGACCACCACACCCGACCGCCGCCGAACCAGACCAGGAGACATCACCATGAACCAGCGCCTGCAGCGCACCGTCGAACCCGCCCGCCTCGTCAAGACCGCCGTCAGCCGCGCCGCCCAGGCCGTGCTGCTGGGCGGCTTGGGTTTGGCGGGCGCCGCCCATGCCCAGACCACGAACAATGGCACCACGACCGATGTGCAGGGCAGCAGCATCGTCGTCACCGGCATCCGCGCCGCGCTGGAGAGCGCGCTGAACAAGAAGCGGGACGACAACGGCATCGTCGACGTCATCAAGGCCGAGGACATCGCCAAGTTCCCCGACAGCAACCTGGCGGAATCGCTGCAGCGCATCCCGGGCGTGGTGATCGACCGCGACGCCGGTGAAGGCCGCAACATCACCGTGCGGGGGCTGGGTTCCGACTTCACCCGCGTGCGCATCAACGGCGTGGAAGCCCTGGCCACCACAGGCGGCACCGACAGTTCCGGCGGCGCCAACCGTTCGCGCGGTTTCGACTTCAACGTCTTCGCCAGCGAACTGTTCAACTCGCTGACCGTGCGCAAGAGCGCCAGCGCCGACGTGGACGAAGGCTCCCTGGGTGCCACGGTGGACCTGCAGACCGCTCGCCCCTTCGACTTCAAGAAGCGCACCACGAGCTTGTCCCTGCAGGGCCGCTACAACGACCTGATCGACAAGACCAACCCGCGCATGGCCTTCCTGTTCACCGACAGCACGGAAGACCGCAAGTTCGGCATCCTGTTCTCGGCGGCCTACTCCAAGCGCCAGTTGCACGAAGAAGGCTTCAGCAACGTGCGTTGGGACAACGGCCCGTCCAGCGGTGGCTGGTGCGCCCCCATCGGTGTGACGCCGGCCAACCCCACGACCAGCACCGCCACCACCTGCGGCCCGTCGGCCCAGGGCGTGGCGCGTGTGGACGGCGTGGCCAACCCGGGTTACATCGCGGCTTACACCGAAGCCAGCAAGGCCACCAACTTCCACCCCCGTCTGCCGCGTTACGGCCGCCTGACGCACGACCAGGACCGCCTGGGTCTGACCGGCTCGCTGCAGCTGCGCCCCTTTGATGGCAGCCTGCTGACGCTGGACCTGATGTACGCCAAGCTGGAGGCCACGCGCCAGGAAGACTTCCTGCAGGCCATCAGCTTCAGCCGCGCCGCCACCGCGGGCGGCAAGCCCCAGACCAGCGTGCTGGAGGCCCAGTACGCCGCCAACGGTGCACTGCTGTACGGCAAGTACAACGGCGTGGACATCCGCAGCGAGTCGCGTTACGACGAGCTGAGCACCGAGTTCACGCAGCCCACGCTGACCTTCGAGCTGGACCTGTCGCCGTCTGTGAAGTCCACCGTGCGCATGGGCCGTGCCGAGAGCAAGTTCCGCAACCCGGTGCAGACCACCACCACGCTGGACGCGCTGAACGTCAACGGCTACAGCATCGACTTCCGCGGCAACGACCGCCTGCCGCTCATCAACTACGGCACGCTGGACCCGTCCAGCACCACCGGCGGCCTGGCCATGGTGGGTGTGCCCAGGGTGACCAGCGGCACGCAGCCCACCACGGTGACCAACACCACCACCAGCGAGATCCGCATCCGTCCGCAAGGTGCGACCAACGTCAACGACACCGCCAGCTTCAACCTGGACTGGGACGCCATCCCCGGTACGCTGCAGGTCAAGGCCGGCATGGACCACAAGCGGGTCTCGTTTGACACCTACGAGTTCCGCCGCGTCAACGCCAACGACACCATCTTCGCGCCCGCCTCCATGGCCGGCTTGACCACCTCGGTCAATGGCCTGGGCTCGGGCCTGGGCATGCCGGCCGGTTCGGTGACGGGCTGGGTCATTCCTGACCTGAACGCCATCGCCAGCCTGTACGACATCTACTGCAACTGCATCAAGAGCGGCCCCGCCGGCGGCCCGGGGGACTTCACGCTGTCGTCCACCACCAACGGCAACGCCCGTGGCAACAACCGGTCGGTGTTGGAAGTCGACAGCGGCGCGTTCGTGATGGCCGATTTCAACACCCAGGTGTTCGGTCTGAAAGTGCGTGGCAACGGCGGCTTCCGCTACGTCACCACCGACATGACGGCCACCGGCTACCAGGCCACGGGCGGCGGCACCCAGGTGGTGGTGAAGAACAGCTACCACGACTTCCTGCCCTCGGCCAACCTGGCGGTGAACCTGGGCAAGGACATCGTGCTGCGTGCGGCTGCCGCCAAGGTGATGGCGCGTCCGCAACTGGGCAACCTGAACCCCGGCGGCACCATCAGCACCACCGGCACGCTCAGCGTGACCAGCGGCAACCCGATGCTCAAGCCCTTCCGCGCCACCACCGTGGACGGCAGCTTCGAGTGGTACTTCGGCAAGAACGCCTTCCTGGGTGTGGGCCTGTTCTGGAAGGACATCGACACCTACATCCAGTCGCTGCGCACCAACATCCCGTACAACCAGACGGGCCTGCCGATGTCGCTGCTGCCCAGCAACTTCACCGGCGAAGAGGTGTTCCAGGTCACGACGCCCATCAACACCGAGGGCGGCAAGCTCAAGGGCGTGGAGATCAACTACCAGCAGCCGTTCACCTTCCTGCCGGGCATTGGCAAGAACTTCGGCATGCTGCTGAACTACACCTACGTGCAGAGCAAGATCAACTACCAGGTTTCGCCCACCAGCACCGCCGTCATCACCGACGACCTGCTGAACCTGAGCCCGCGTTCGGCCAACGCCTCGTTCTACTACGACGATGGCAAGTTCAGCGCCCGTGTCTCTGCTGCCAAGCGCTCGGCGTACCTGACCCGCGTGCCGGGCCAGAACAACAACGACGTGGAAGGCAAGAACGGCACGCTGAACGTGGACGCCTCGGTGTCCTACAAGCTGCGTGAAGGCTTGGAGATCTCGCTGGAAGGTGTGAACCTGAACAACGACGCCAACGACCAGTTCATCAGCCGTGCCCGCAACAGCAGCGTGGTCTACCACGTGACGGGCCGCGAGTTCCTGGCCGGTGTGCGGATGAAGTTCTGAGCGCGGAGGCCGCATGACACCCGTGAACGAAACCGCGCAGCAGCTGGACGGTCTGTTGAAGCCGCTGCGCCACCTGGCCTTGCTGGGCGCGGGCGCGGTGCTGGCCCTGGCGTTGGTGCAGCCGGCGCAAGCCGGTGTGCTGGACCTGGGCAGCCAGGTCACGGCCACCGCGAACGGCGATGCCAGCGCCCTGCTGGGCGCCGACAGCGGCTACGCTGCGGTGGCCGGTGGCAACACCACCGCCGTCAGCGAAACCGACCTGGAGTTCCTCAGCGCCGATTTCGCCATCGGCCTGGACTTCTTCAGCGACGGCCGGCTGGACGTGTACGACAACACCGGCACCGGCCTGCTGGCCGGCACCACGGTGCTGCAGTTCAGCTTCGCTGGCCTGACCACGCCGCTGACGGCCTTCACGCTGGGCGACCTGTCGCAGGTGGTGGGTGGCAGCATCAGCGCGGCCTGGCTGGACGGGCAAACGCTGCAACTCACCTTGAACGACGTGCAGTTCAGCAGCAGCAACTTCGCGTCGTTCAACGCCCAGGTGAGCAACGTGCCGGAACCCACACCGCCGGCCTGGGCCTGCTGGCCTGGCGCCGCCGCAGCGCCTGAGGGGCTGAGCCCCACGCCCGGGCGCGGCCTGCCGCCGCTGCCCGCGCAACCCCGTTCTTCCCCTGTCTGCCTGGGGTGGCCTGCCGCCACCGTGGACACAGGTTCGACCGGCCCCAGCACGAGGGCCGGCGACCACATCGACATCCAGGAGACTCCCCATGACCACCCCGCAAACCGCCGGTGCCCGCCGGCGCCTGTCTTCAGCCCCGGTGCGCAGCGCGCTGGCGCTGGCTCTGTTCAGCGCCGGCATTGGCCTGGCGGTGGCACAAACCGGGGTGGACCCGGCGTTGCAGGCCGCCCCGGCCGACGGCTGGGCCGCCGTGGGTGGGGCCACCACCGGTGGTGCCGCCGCCACCGTGGACCGCATCTACACCGTCAGCAACCGCGGCCAGTTGGTCGCGGCGCTGGGCGCGCCCGGCACCGCGCCGCGCATCGTCAAGGTGGTGGGCCGCATCGACATGAGCGAGGGTGTGCCCTTCATCAGCGCGGCCGACCAGGCCGGGCGTTCGGTCATTCCCGTGCCCAGCAACACCACGCTGATCGGTGCTGGGCCCGGTGCAGGCTTTGTGAACGGCTGGGTGAACATCAACGCCGTCAGCAACGTCATCGTGCGCAACCTGAAGATCGTGGCGCCCTGTGACGTGGCCCCGGTGTGGGACCCCACCGACGGCAGCACCGGCAGCTGGAACGCGGCCTACGACGCCATCAGCGTCAACGCCAGCACGCGGGTGTGGATCGACCACAACACGCTGACCGACGTGCCGGTCACCGACGACGCCTTGCCCATCGAGAACGGCAAGCCCAAACAGTGCCACGACGGGCTGCTGGACATCACACGCGGCAGCGACCTCGTCACCGTCAGCTACAACGTGCTGGAGCAGCACGACAAGGCCATGCTGGTGGGCCACAGCGACAGCAACACCGCCGACACCGGCAAGCTGCGCATCACCTTCAGCAACAACGTGTTCAGCGGCCTCACGCAGCGCACACCGCGCGTGCGCTACGGCCAGGTGCACCTGTTCAACAACTACTTCGCGGGCGCCAAGGGTGTCACGCCTTACGGCCACTCGTACAGCGTGGGCGCAGGCAAGAGCGGGCAGATCCTCTCCAACAACAACGTCTTCGCCATCACCGGTGCGGCCAACTGTGCCGCGGTGGTGACGCCCATTGGCGCCGATGCGGTGACGGCCTTCCGCGACACCGGCAGCCAGCTGAACAACGCGGCGCTGGGCGCCTGCCCGGTGTCCACCGCCGTGGGCTGGACCACGCCCTACAGCTTTGCACCGCGCCCCACGCCCCTGGTGAAGGCCAACGCCCTGGCGCAGGCCGGTGCCGGCAAGCTCAGCACCAGCATCAGCGGCACCGGCAACGTGGGCCTGCCCAGCGGCACGCTGATGCCGGCCAACGGCGCCAGCTTCGTGCACACCGACACGCGCCTGGCCATCGCCTTCGACAACGCGCCCAGCATCGGCAGCAGCGGCTTCATCACCGTGCGCCGGCTGAGCGACGGCGTCGTCGTGGACCAGCTGGACATCAGCACCACGCCCAGCGCCAGCGACACCCAGACCGTGCTGCCCCGCACCAACCTGGAGATCGACGCGCTGGGCCTGCGTGCCATGCCCGAAGGCACCACCTTCGCCCGTTATGTCTGGTACCGGCCCATCACCGTCAGCGGCAACGTGGCCACCATCCAGCTGCGCAGCAACAAGCTGGCCTTCAGCACCGCCTACAGCGTGACCGTGGACGCCGGGGTGCTGAGCGGCAGCGTCAACGGTGGCGCCTTCAACGGCATCAACACCTGGACCTTCACCACCCGAGCCGCGCCCTTGAGCCGCACCGCCGTGACGGTGGACGACGACGGCAGCACGGCCGACTTCCGCAGCCTGCAAGGGGCGCTGAACTGGCTGATGAGCAATTGCTCCACCAACATCAGCACCCACGGCTGCCACACCGTGGCCACGCCCAAGACCATCACGCTGGCCAACGGCCAGTACCCGGGCATGGCCGTGGCGCGGCGCCTGGCCAACCTGACCATCCAAGGCGAAAGCCGCGACGGTGTGGTGGTGGTGGCGCAGAACTTCGAGTCCTTCAACGGTGGCAGCGGCGCCAGCACGTCCAGCGCCGGCACGGCGCTCAGCACCTCGGGCAAGACGGCCGGCCACCGTGTGCTGGGCGGTGGGCGCTCGGTGCTGCTGGTGGAGAGTTCCGACCTGGTGACGCTGCAGAACTTCACGCTGACCAACAGCCACAGCCGCAGCAACGCCTACGACAACCAGGCCGAAGCCCTGTACTTCAACACCAGCACCACGGCCGCGGCCGGGCGCTTGGTGGCCAAGCAGATGAACTTCTTCAGCGAACAAGACACCTTGCAGCTGAAGGGCTACAACTGGATCTACCGCTCGCTGGTGGCCGGCAACGTGGACTTCATCTGGGGCGGCGTGATGGCCAGCCTGTTCGAAGAAAGCGAGATCCGCTCGGTGTTCGACCCCGCCAGCAGCTCGCCGGGCTACATCCTGCAAGCGCGCGCCACGGCCGGCGACGTGGGCTATGTGTTCCTGAACAGCACGCTCACGGCCGGCAACGGCGTCAGCCAGGCCTACCTGGCGCGCAGCGGCGGCACCACCAGCAGCACCTACGTGGACAACATCGCCTTCATCAACACCAAGATGGGCCCGCACATCCTGCCCGTGGGCTGGTGCGTGGGCACCGGCACCAGCAAGACCGGCCAGGGCACGGGCGCCTGCAGCAGCAACCCGCCGTCTTACAGCGGCACGGCCAACGGTGGCAGCACCGACGCGGCCGGCTGGCGCGAAAGCGGCAGCATGGACCTGAGCGGTGCGCCGCTGAACGTCAGCGGCCGCTTGGGTGCGGCGGTGGTGAACGTGGGCGGTGTGCCCAGCACCGTGGTGCTGGCCAAGCCGTTGGACAGCACGGCCGGCCTGACAACGCGTGCCGAGATCTTCTTCAAGAGCACCATCGCCACCGGCGCGCCCGGCGGTTGGGTGCCCGTGCCCTGACCACCCAGGGCACCTGTCAGCGACCCGGCCTTGGCGTGCACCCCGGGGTCGGTTCCTGAACTTGCCAGGTGTCCTTCGGGGCATCTGGCCTTTTTTCTTTTTGTCGCGACCCCTGCCATGCGCACACCGTCCACAGCCCGCCCCTTCACCACCCGCCATCGCCCAGCCGCCGGCCCCGGGGGCGGGTACGGCCGTGTCGCCGTGCTGGTGGGTGCGCTGCTCGGGGCGTGTTGTGCCGCCTTGCCCGTGCGCGCGCAGGGCACCGAACCGCCCGCGGTGCTGCTGGTGGGCGACAGCACCATGGCCCCGCAAACCGGCTACGGCGACGCGCTGTGCGCCAGGCTGGAACCGGCCGTGGCCTGCCTGAACCTGGCGCGCGGGGGCCGCAGCACGCTGAGCTACCGCGCCGAGGGCCTGTGGACGCGTGTGCTGGCACGGCTGCAGGCCGGCCAGCCCGGGGTGCAGCGCCTGGTGCTGATCCAGTTCGGCCACAACGACCAACCCGGCAAGCCCGGCCGCAGCACCGACCTGGCCACCGAGTTCCCCGCCAACCTGCAGCGTTATGTCGAAGAAACACGGGCGGCCGGCGGCACGCCGGTGCTGGTGACCCCGCTGACGCGCCGCAGCTTCCGCGACGGCCAACTGCAGCACGACCTGGCCGCCTGGGCCGAGGCGGTGCGCGGGGTGGCCCGGCGCCTGGACGTGCCGTTGCTGGACCTGAACGCCAGCAGCGCTGCGCTGGTGCAAAGCCTGGGCCAGGCGGGCGCCGACACACTGGCCCAGGGCCCGGTGGGCACATCGGCCTTCGACCGCACCCACCTGGGCGAACGGGGGGCCTGCTTCTTCGCGGGCCAGGTCGCCGCGGGCTTGCAACAACAGGCCGCGCTGTGGCCGGCCGTGGCCGCGGCCCTGCAACCCGGCGCCGACTGCCAGGCCGTGCCCGCCGCGGGCGTGCTGCCGCCGGCCACCGGCCTGAACCGCGCCACCTACGACCAACCCGGCTGGGCCGTGGGCACGCTGGGCGGGCGCGGCGGCCGGGTGCTGCGTGTGAGCAACCTGAACGCCAGCGGCCCGGGTTCATTGCGCGCCGCGCTGGAAACGCCGGGCCCGCGCCTGGTGGTGTTCGAGGTGGGTGGGGTGATCGACCTGCAGGGCGCCAGCCTCACGCTGCGCCACCCCTTCGTCACGCTGGCGGGACAAACGGCGCCGCGGCCGGGCATCACGCTGATCAAAGGCGAGCTGAACATCGCCACGCACGACGTCATCGTGCAGCACCTGATGTTCCGCCCCGGCGCCTACGGCCGCGCGCCGCGCAGCGGGGGCGACCACGACGGCATCAGCACCCAGGGCGGTGCGCGCCAGGTCATCGTGGACCACTGCAGCTTCAGCTGGGCCACCGACGAAAACCTGTCCATCGGCGGCCCGCGGTTTGACGGCGACGGCCCCACGGCCTGGCGCCGCGCCGCCGGCCACGACATCACCTTCAGCCACAACCTGTTGTTCGAAGGCCTGGGCCACAGCGTGCACCCCAAGGGCGAACACAGCAAGGGCACCCTGGTGCACGACAACGCCACCGGCGTGCTGCTGCTGGGCAACGTGTACGCCAGCCACCGCGAGCGCAACGCGCTGTTCAAAGGCGGCGTGCACGCGGCCATGGTGAACAACCTGATCTACAACCCCGGCACCCGGGCCGTGCACTACAACCTGGTGGCCCACGAGTGGGCCGGCCAACCGCACCAGACCGGCCAGGTGGCGCTGGTGGGCAACGTGCTGCGCCACGGGCCCGACACCGCAGCGGGCACGCCCTTGTTCACGCTGGGTGGGCAGGGCGATGTGGAACTGCACCTGCACGACAACCTGGCCGCCGACCGCCAAGGCCAACCCGTGGCGATGACCGGCCGCTACACCCAGGGCGCCGCGCGCATCCTGCCGGCGGCCACGCCTTACCTGCCACCGCGCCTGCGCGTGCTGCCCGCGGCCCAGCTGGAAGACCAGGTGCTGCTGGCCGTGGGTGCGCGCCCCTGGGACCGCGACCCCATCGACTTCAAAGCCTTGTCTGACCTGGCCGAAGACCGTGGCCGCATCCCCGACAGCGAAACCGAGAGCAGCGGCCACCCGCGCTACAAACCCACCCAACAGGCTTTCGACCCCGCCGCCTGGGACCTGCGCGACATGAGCCCGCACGCCGGCTGGGCCAGCCTGTTCACGCCCAAGGCCAAATGATGCGCGGGCCGACCGACCCCAAACGCCGCCGTCTGGTGCAGGCCGCTGCGGGCCTGGGAGGCACACGCTGTGCGCCCTGGGCCGCTGCCGCGCTGGCGGGTTGCGGCGCCGTGGGCGCGCCCACGCCCGAGGCTCTGCCGGCGTCGGCCGCCACGCTGGAAGGGCAGCGCCTTGCCGATCTGGGCGACGGCCGCTACCGCAACCCGGTGCTGGCCGGCGACTGGCCCGACCCCACCGTGGTGAAAGATGGCGCCGACTACTACCTGACCTGCTCTTCTTTCGAGGCCAACCCGGGCCTGCTGCTGTGGCATTCACAAGACCTGGTGAACTGGCGCCCGCTGGGCCATGCGCTGCAGCGGTACGTGGGCAGCGTGTGGGCGCCGGAACTCGTCAAACACGGCGGCCGTTTCTACCTGTACGTGCCCACCAAACACCCCCAGGGCAACAACATCTACGTGCTGCACGCCCCGCACATCACCGGCCCCTGGAGCGAACCCGTGCCACTGGGGCTGGACCGCATCGACCCCGGCCATGCGGTGGATGAAAACGGGCGGCGTTGGCTGTTCACCGCCGGTGGCTGGCGCGTGCCGCTGACACCCGATGGCCTGGCGCTGGACGGCCCTGAAGAGAAGGTGTTCGAGGGCTGGCGTTACCCCGAAGACTGGGACGTCGAAAGTTATTCGCAGGAAGGGCCCAAGCTCAACTTCCACCAAGGCTGGTGGACCATGACCCTGGCCCTGGGCGGCACGGCCGGCCCGCCCACCGGCCACATGGTGGTGGCCGCACGCGCGCGCAGCCTGGCCGGGCCCTGGGAACACGCCCCGAACAACCCGGTGCTGCGCACGCTGAAGGCCAGCGAAGCCTGGTGGTCGCGCGGCCACGCCACCTTGGTGGAAGGGCCCACGCCCGGCGACTGGTACATGCTGCTGCACGGCTACGAAAACGGCTACCGCACGCTGGGCCGGCAAACGCTGTTGGAACCCATCGAATGGACGGCCGACGGCTGGTACCGCATGCGCAGCCGGCCCGGCGACGACGGCAGTGCGCCGCGGCCCAAGCCGCGCGGCGGGCGACCCGTGCCGCATGGCCTGGCGCTGTCCGACGACTTCACAGGCCCGCGCCTGGCGCCGCAATGGGCCTTCTTCCGCGGTGACCCGGCCGACGCCGCGCGTGTGCGGGTGGGCGCTGGTGTGCTGCGCCTGGCCGCACGGGGCCGTGGCCCGGCCGACAGCGCACCGCTGTGTTTCGTGGCCGGTGACCGCCACTACCAGGTGGAGGTGGACCTGGACTTCGACGAAGGCGCCCAAGCCGGCCTGCTGCTGTTCTACAACGACAAGCTCTACGCCGGCCTGGGGGTGAACGCCCGCCACTTTGTGCTGCACCGCTACGGCATGGACCAGCGCCGCAGCGCCAAGCCCGCCGGCATGGCGCGCAGCTTGCGGTTGCGTCTGACGCTGCGCGAACACATCCTCACGCTGCACAGCAGCCACGACGGTGGTGCCAGCTGGTTGAAGTTCAACACGCAGATGGAAGTTTCCGGCTACCACCACAACGTGGCCTACGGCTTCATGAGCCTGCGCCCGGCGATCTACGCGGCCGGGCAGGGCGAGGTGCGCTTCAGCCGTTTGCGATACCGCGCACTTCAGGCGTTAGCATCGGGCTGACCGCAGGCGCCGGTACTCCGAGGCGCCACCGCGGCCGGCCCCTCAACGAACCACCGCAGGGGAGACCACCATGTCCAAGCAGCTTGTTCGAAACACCGGCCTGCTCAGTCCGTGTCAATACTCTGACGCCGATCTGAAGCCCTGAACACAATGCCCTGCAGCGAAAGCTGCAGGGCATTGTTCATATGGGCTACGTGCAAGGACACAGTCGAGACCAAGGCGGCCTGTTTCCGGTGTCGCTGG
>JBKCUM010000198.1:0-11359 GCA_046318395.1 Rubrivivax sp. | reverse complement strand
AGAAGTTGCGGTACGTGAGGCGCGCGTGCCCGGGCGGCGTGGCCAGGCTGCTGCCACGCAACACGCGCTGGCTGTCCATGAACTTGCCGTTGTACTCGCCCACAGCGCCGCTCCAGGGGCGAAAGCCAGGGTAGGGATCGTAGGCCGAACGGGTCCACTGCCACACCTGACCGAAGAGGTCCTGGAGTCCGCCACCCGCGGAGTCGCCGGGGCTGCCGAGGTGACTTGATGCCCACGCCCCGGCCGCCGTCTCCCACTCGGCTTCCGTGGGCAGCCGCGCCCCGGCCCACTCGGCGAAGGCCACGGCTTCGTGGAAGCTGACGTGCGACACCGGATCGTCCGGGCGCCAGGGCACCACGCCGCGCAGGCCGAAGCGGCCCACGGGCGGCGCGTCGCCTGCGGTGCTTTCGTACAGCCAGTAGGCCGGACCGCACCACCCTTGAGCCTGCACGGTGGCCCAGCCCTCGCTCAGCCACAGCGACGCGCGCCGGTACCCGCCGTCCTGCACGAAGTCCCACCACTGCCCCTGCGTCACGAGCCCGCAGGCCAGCCGGAAGGGGGAAAGCAGCACGCCGTGCCGGGGTGTCTCGTTGTCAAACGCGAAGCCGCCTGCCTCATGGCCGATTGACGCTGGCCCGCCGGGGTGGCTCCACCACCCCTGGTCCAAGCTGGGCGCGGACGTGAACTCGGGGGCCTCGGGGTCGGCCGCGGGCTGCAAGGGGTTCTGCGACATCAGGTGCAGCACGTCGGTCCACAGCAGTTCCTGGTGCTGCTGTTCGTGCTGCAACCCCAGTTCCAGCAAGGCAGCGGCCTGCGCCCAGCAGGTCTCGTCGGCCTCGCGGACGAATCGTTCCAGACGCTCCTCCACGGCGGCGCGGTAGGCCAGCACTTCCGTCAGCGAGGGCCGTGTCAGCAGCCCGCGCTGCGGCCGGGGGTGTCGAGGCCCCAGGCTTTCGTAGTACGAGTTGAAGAGCGGCTGCCAGCGCTCGTCGAACACGCGGTTGCCGGGCGCCAGCGGCTGCAGAACCACGGCCTCGAAGAACCACGTCGTGAGGGCCAGGTGCCATGTCGCCGGACTGGCGTCGGGCATGGACTGCACCACCCTGTCTTCGGGCGACAGCGTGCGGGTCCGGCGCACGGTCTCTGCCCGCACGCGCCGCAGCCGCGCCAGCAAGGTCTGCCGCGCCGCGGTCGAATCGCGAGGCGCGCCGGTTGCGGCGGGGCTGGTGGGGGTCAGTTGAATCTCCTGTGACGGACCGTCGGGAACAACGAGGCGCTCCCGTTCAAAGCCCCGTCTGCCGACCCGTCTGTCGGCCCCGATCCGAAGAGCTTACCGAAGCGGCGGCGTAAGCTCACGCCATGCGTCAAGACACCCCCGCCGTCGCAATCCCCGCGCCCGAACTTCGCCCTGCGGCCGCAGACCCACCCGGCCCAACTCGGGTGCTGCGCGCACGCGCCGTCGAGCGACTCGTGACCGGACAGGCCACGCAGGACGGTGCCGGTGTGCGGCTCACGCGTCTGCTCACGCCGGACCTGCAGCGCCGGCTCGACCCGTTCCTGATGCTGGATGCCTTCGGCAGCGACCGACCGGGCGATTACATCGGCGGCTTCCCCGACCACCCGCACCGTGGCTTCGAGACGGTCACGCTGATGATGGAGGGCCGCATGCGCCACCGCGACAGCGCCGGCAACGAAGGCCTGCTGGTGCCCGGCAGCGTGCAGTGGATGACCGCCGGCCGCGGCGTCATCCATAGCGAGATGCCCGAGCAGGAAGACGGTCGCATGGAAGGCTTCCAGCTCTGGCTGAACCTGCCGGCGCGCGAGAAGATGCGCGAGCCTTGGTACCGCGACATTGCCTCCGGGGAGATGCCGGTCTGGCAGGGCGAGGGCGTGCGCGCCCGGGTGATCGCCGGCCGGTGCCACGACGTGGCCGGTGCCGTGCAGCGCGAGGGCACGCAGGCCACCTATCTCGACCTGCAGTTCGAGGCCGAAGCACGCTTCGAGCTGCCCCTGCCGCCCTCGCACAACGCCTTCGTGGTGGTTCACCGGGGCACGGCCACCGTGGCCGGCACCACGGTGCCAGCGGGCCGCATGGCGATCCTGGTCACGCGGCCCGAGGCCGATGGCGTGACGGTGATGGCCGGCGCCGACGGCGCGCGGGTGCTGCTGATTGCGGGCCAGCCCCTGCGCGAGCCCATTGCGCAGTACGGCCCCTTCGTGATGAATACGCGCGACGAACTCATCCAGGCCGTGGAGGACTTCCAGGCCGGCCGGCTGGCCTGAAGCGCCAACGCTTCAGATCACCTTCGCGCGCAGGAGGTCGTTGCTGTTCAGCGCGCCCACGAGGCGGCCCGTGTCGTCGACCACCAGCACGCTGGTGACGCGCTGCTTCTCCATCACGTCGGCCGCCTCGACGGCCAGCGCATCGGCCCGCACGCGCTTGGGCGATGGGTGCATGACGTCGCGCGCGGTGAGTTCGCGCAGGTCGGCGCCCCGTTCGATGAGCCGGCGCAGGTCGCCGTCGGTGAAGATGCCGATGACCTGACCCTCGCCGTCCACCACGGCAGTGAAGCCTAGCCCCTTGCCGGTCATCTCGCGCAGCAGCGCGTGAAAGCTCGCCTCGGGTCCGACCCGCGGCACGTCGCTGCCCTGGCGCATGAGGTCGCGCACGTGGATCAGCAGCTTGCGCCCCAGGCTGCCGCCCGGGTGCGAGCGTGCGAAGTCTTCTTCGTGGAAGCCGCGCGCGTCCAGCAGCGCCACGGCCAGCGCATCGCCCAGCGCCATCTGCGCCGTCGTGCTCGCCGTGGGCGCCAGGTTCAGCGGGCAGGCCTCCTGATCGACCCCGCTGTCCAGCACGAAGTCGGCGTGCTGCCCCAGCGTCGAGGCCGGCGCGCCCGTCATTGCCACCAGCGTCACGCCCACGCGACGCAGCGCCGGCAGGATGGCAGCGAGTTCATCGCTCTCGCCACTGTTGCTGATGGCCAGCACCACGTCACCCGGCATCAGCATGCCCAGGTCGCCGTGACTGGCCTCGGCCGGGTGCACGAAAAACGCCGGCGTGCCGGTGGAAGCCAGCGTGGCGGCGGTCTTGCGTCCCAGGGGGCCGCTGTGGCCCAGCCCCAACACCCCCCCCCCCCCCTGGCCGCCCAGCTTGGCCTGCACGGCGCCGGCAAAGGCCTCGCCCTGGCGTGCCGCCAGGCCCTGCAGCGCCCGCGCCTCGATCTCGAAGGTGCGCGCGGCCAGGGCCAGCGCGCGCTGGGCGTCGAACGCGGGGGGCTCGGGGGTGTCGCGTTTGACGGAGCTGCTCATGGACGCGTGAGGCAGTGAACTAGCATCGAGGGATTCTAGGCAGCCGCGGTCCGCCGCCCCCCGGCTAACCCCCAATGGCCAGCACCCTCGACCTGGTCCTCCTCTACCTCGTGGCCGCCGTGGCCGCGGCGGTGGTGTGCCGCTCGCTCAAGCTGCCGCCCATGCTGGGCTACCTGCTGGTGGGCGTGCTCATCGGGCCCAACGCGCTGGCCCTGGCCCAGGACGGCGCCGGGGTGCGCTACCTCGCCGAGTTCGGCGTGGTGTTCCTCATGTTCGTCATCGGGCTGGAGTTCAACCTGCCCAAGCTGCGCAGCATGCGCAAGCTGGTGTTCGGGCTCGGGCTGTCGCAGGTGCTGCTGACGCTGTTGGGCACGGTGGCGGGCCACTACCTGCTCGTGGCGGCGTGGCAGGGCTTGACCGGCCAGTCGTGGCAGATGTCGTGGCAGGGCGCGGTGGTGCTGGGCGGCGCCATGGCGATGTCCTCCACCGCCATCGTCGTGAAGCTGATGGTGGAGCGCCTGGAGATGGAGAGCGAGCACGGCCGCCGGGTGATCGGTGTGCTGCTGTTCCAGGACCTGGCGGTGGTGCCGCTGCTGGTGCTCATTCCCGCGCTGGGCAGTCCGCCCGATGAGATGGCGCAGTCGCTCGGCTGGGCCGTGCTGAAGGCCGCGGCCTTGCTCACGGTGCTGCTGGTGGGCGGCCAGCGCGTGATGCGCTGGTGGCGGACGCGGGTGGCGCGGCGCAAGAGCGACGAGCTCTTCATCCTGAACCTGCTGCTCATCACCCTGGGCCTGGCCTACCTGACCGAGCATGCCGGCCTGTCGCTGGCCCTGGGCGCCTTCGTGGCCGGCATGCTGGTGGCCGAGACCGAATACAAGCACCAGGTGGAAACCGACATCCGGCCCTTCCACGACGTGCTGCTGGGCCTGTTCTTCATCACCATCGGCATGAAGCTGGACTGGCGGCCGGTGCTGGACAGCTGGGTGCTGGTGCTGCTGCTGACCACCGTGCCCGTGGTGGCCAAGTTCGTGCTGGTGGCGGCCCTGGCGCGCGTGTTCAAGGCCGCGCCCGGCGTGGCGCTGCGCACCGGCCTGTACCTGGCCCAGGCCGGTGAATTCGGCTTTGTGTTGCTGACGCTGGGCGCGCAGCACGACCTGGTGGCGCCGGCCTGGATGAGCCCCATCCTGGCCAGCATGGTGCTGTCGATGCTGGCCACGCCCTTCATCGTGATGGCCAGCAACCGCATCGTGATGAAGCTCTCGGCCAGCGACTGGCTGCTGCAGTCGGTGCAGCTGACCACCATCGCCAAGAAGAGCATCCGCGCCGAGAAGCACGTGATCATCTGCGGCTACGGCCGCAGCGGCCAGAACCTGGCGCGCATGCTGGACACCCAAGGCATCCCCTACATGGCGCTGGACCTGGACCCCGACCGCGGGCGCCAGGCCGCCGCCGCTGGCCAGAGCGTGGTGTTCGGCGACGCCGCGCGGCTGCAAAGCCTGATGGCCGCCGGCCTGGCCCGCGCCAACGCCGTGGTGGTGAGCTACCCGGACACGCCCTCGGCGCTGAAGATCCTGCGCCTGGTGCGCGACCACGCGCCGGCCGTGCCTGTGGTGGTGCGCACCATCGACGACAGCGACCTGGAAACCCTGCGCAACGCCGGCGCGGCCGAGGTGGTGCCCGAGGACACCGAGGGCAGCCTGATGCTGGCCAGCCACGCCCAGGCCCTGGTGTGCGTGCCCATGCGCAAGGTGATCCGCCTGACCCGCGACGCTCGCGATGCGCGGTATGGCCTGTTGCGGGGCTACTTCCACGGCGCCGACGACGACACCGTGGAAGAGCTGAACCAGGCGCGGCTGCTCAGCGTCACGCTGCCACCGGCCTCGGCCTGCGCGGGCCAGACGCTGGGCGCCTTGGCACTGCCGGCCGTCGGCGTCAGCGTGGTGTCGGTGCGCCGCGCCCAAGGCGGCGTGGCCCCGGCCAGCGACGCCCTGGTGCTGGCCGCCGGGGACACCCTGGTGATCAGCGGTCTGCCCGAACCCCTGGCGCTGGCCGAAGAGAAACTGCTGCGCGGCTGAAGCGCCGAGCGGGAACATCGCCGCCGGCCCATGGCCCGTGCGGCCGGCCCTGGGCCGCACAAGGTTGTCGGGCGCTGCCCAGAATGTCCGCTTGTTCAGCTCCACCCGCGGCGACGCCACCACCATGCAACGCAGAGACAGTTTGCGCTGGGCCGCCAGCAGCCTGTGGGCCGTCGGGCCCCTGGGCCCCGCCTTCGCGGCCGAGACCCCCGCCGCCCACCAGCGCCTGGCGCAGCGCCTGCGCCAAGGTGGCGTGGTGATGGCCTTCCGCCACGCCACCGCCCCCGGCACCTTCGACCCGCCGCAGTTCAAGCTGGGCGACTGCAGCACGCAGCGCAACCTCAGCGAAGCCGGGCGCCAGCAGGCCCGTGCCATCGGCCAATGGTTCCGCACCCAGGCCCTGCAGCCCGCCCAGGTGCGCAGCAGCCCTTGGTGCCGCTGCGTGGACACCGCCACGCTGGCGTTTGCGCCCGCCGCGGTGCAGCCCTGGGCGGCCCTGGGCTCGCCGGTGCAGGGCACCGAGACCACCAACGCCGCGGCCCTGGCGCAGCTGCGCAGCGCCGCGCTGGCCGTGCCGACCGGGCGCTTCGAGGTGTGGGTGACCCACATGTTCGTGCTGCAGGCCCTGGCCGGCGAAAACACGGCCTCGGGTGAAGGCCTGTTGTTGGGGCGTGACGCGCAAGGCGGCCTGACGGTGCTGGACCGCGCGCAGCTGGCCTGATTCCGGCTTCGCCCCAGCCCCGCCAAGGCCTACCATCGCGGCATGAGCGCCGACACCGACACCCTCAAGGCCCACATCCGCACCGTGCCGAACTGGCCCGAGCCGGGTGTGATGTTCCGCGACATCACGCCGCTGCTGGCCAACCCGCGCGCTTTCCGCGTGCTGATCGACCGGTTCGTGCATCGCTACTTCGACGTGCGGCCCACGGCCATCGCCGGCCTGGACGCGCGCGGTTTCATCATCGGTTCGGTGCTGGCCTACGAACTGAACGTGGGCTTCGTGCCCATCCGCAAGAAGGGCAAACTGCCCTTCACCACGGTGGAAGAAACCTACGAACTGGAATACGGCAGCGCCACCGTGGAGATGCACACCGACGCCGTGAAGGCCGGCGACCGCGTGGTGCTGATCGACGACCTGATCGCCACCGGCGGCACCATGATGGCCGGCAAGAAGCTGCTGGAAAAGCTGGGCGCCGAGGTCATCGAAGGCGCCGCCATCATCGACCTGCCCGAGCTGGGCGGTTCGGCCAAGCTGCGCGCCGGTGGCCTGAAGCTGTTCACGCTGGTGGATTTCGAAGGGCACTGAGCCCCGCGGCGCAGGCCCCGCGAAGGTGGGTGCACTGCCTCATTTGCCAATACAGAAACTAGCGAACGCGCCACAGCCCGCATGAATGCTGGCTCTGACGGCTTCCGGCCGGTCACTTGGACACAAACTTGGACACGCGCAAGCAAGGTGTCGGTGCGCTGCCTGTCGAGCTTCAGGCCTGAACCGCAGATCAGGCATCCAAACGGTGGCTCGGGATGCTCTTTGGCGTGGCGCCGCCACTCGGCAGCCCATCTTCCTCGGTCGCCTCAGGTTGGTAACGTTTCCACCTCCACGATGGATTCGCGCCGCACACCAGTACCACCACGTGGGCGGCTGAAACCAGGATGCCAACCCAGCCAAAGGCCAGCACCAAGGTGATGTAGGCCATGGCTGCGAAGATCAAGCTGCTCACTGCAAACACTCCAAGGTGGCGGTGCGACCGGGCAAAGCGTCGGTCAAACCGGGCTGATACACAAGAGCGCAGACGACGCCCAGGGGTCGCAGGCCTTGCCCGGCAGCGCTGGGAACACCTGCGCGCGGCTCAACCGCGGGTTTTGGCTGCACGCTCTTGCAGCGCCTTCACCCTGGCCAGTTCCTGCGGTGTTGCGTTCGCCACGCGCTGCTGCACGGCCTGACGTGTGGCCTTGCGGTGCTCGGTGGTGCTCGGCGTTGGTTGGCCTGTTGAGGGTGCCGTCATGCGCTGCGCGTGGTTCCACGCCCTATCAAGTCGCGATGTTCTAAAGCGCAGCCATGTTCGCGTCAATCCGCCGCCCCATACAACCCAGGCAGGTGGAGAACGCCCCGGCGCCAGCAGACCAAGCTGCACCGGTGTCACCTGCGCGGTGATGTACGCGCGCGGTGCGCGCGCGCCCGTTCGCCGGAACAAACATGGCAAGGCCAGGACGGCCGCGCGCAGCGCCGAAAGGTTAAGTTTTGTCAGGTCTTCGCGCGAGGTCCTGCGCCCCTTCAGCGCGCCAAGGGGCAGCGCCAAGCTGGTCCCACCGGCCCACACCCGGGCACCGCTGCAACAGCGCCGCCAAGTCGGGGCCCACCTCGGGAGAGTCCAGCAGCGCGCGCCGGTGGTTGCCACAGCGGCCAGGGCGGTAGTGCACGCAATCAGCGAGGCAGGTCACTCGATCGTCCAGCTCGGCATCACGCGCGGCCAAGCGCTGGGCCATGGCCGTGGCCTCACGCCAGGGCATGCCCCAGCGCAGCAAACGCTCGCGTCTCGCCTCCAGGCATTGGCGGTTGACGCCGCAAGGGGCCGACGCCAATTCATCCGCAGCCACCGGGCCGGCACCTGCCAAAGCTGACACAAGGGCCTTTTGGCGGTTCCGGCAGTGGCCTCCGTGCGGGCTTTCGAGAAACGCAGGCTCTTCGAGTGACTGCAGCCGGGCCAGCCACTTATTCATGGCCAAGGCCCGGCACCGGGCTGTAAACCGTCGTCGGGCGACCACCGGTTTCCAACGCCGTTTCCAGCAGCCAGCCGTGCGCCACCAGCATCTCCAAGGCATCGCCCACCGCCGCACGGTCACTCAGGTTCGCCCACTGCGGGCGGTACACGTCGCGCGCTGAGAACGGGGCCACCAGGTCACCGGTCTTGATCTTTTCCAGCAGGGCACGTGCAGCCCTCACCGCCGTGCGGCGGCCGCTGCCATGCAGCCTGCGCGTGTGCGACTCGAAATACGCCGCCAAGGCCAACGCGCGCAAGGTGGCCGGCAAAGCCACCGGACCCACGCCGCCATCCAGAACATGCAGCGTCAACGCCAGCGCAGGCACGTGGTGGCGGTACTTGGACAGCGCACCTTCCAGCCCTTCCGCCTCGGCCCCGCGCAGCTTGGCTTCCAATTCGCCACGCCATTCGGCAAACGCCTCGCGAGCGTCTTCTGCAAAGCGCAGGTAGGGCAAGCCTTTGGGCTCACCGTCGAAGCCGGTGTCGACCTCGGCACCCAGTTCCGCAGGCGTCACGGTGTCCAGCCGGTCGATGGCCTCCCACGCCGCGCGCTTGCTCTCAGAATCCGGCCAGCGGTCCACATCGCGCCAAGCACCGGGTGAGTCCGGCCAGGCGATGAGGAAACGCTCCAGCATGCCGTCGTCGGCCGCACCGCGGCGGGCCTGCTGGATCAGGTCGCCCAGCGGACCAGGCTGGATGGCGCCGATCATCGACAAGCGCAGGTCTTCCACCGTCAAGGTGCCGCGCCCGATGCGGTCGAAGGCGTAGCTGCCGCCGCTCCAGGCCTGCAGGTAGAACGCACGCGCCGTGGCCGACTCTTCGCGTGCCAAGTGCAGGAACAGGCCGCGCATCTCGTCGCGCACAGACAGCACACCGCCCGGGTTGGTGAGGAAGATCTCGCCGAGCTTCTCGTAGGTGGCATCGGCCACCACATAGCGCTGGCGCACCGGTTCTTCGCCCTCGGCCTCGGCGTCCAGCAAGTCCGACACATCGGCCTCGGTGTTCTTCTTCAAGGCCGCACGTGCTTGCTTCATGGCGGCCTCGGCCTTCAACTTGCGCAGCGTGGCGCCTTGCAGGTGGTCCTGCAGGGCTTGGCGGTGCACCTCGGCGGCGCGTGCCTCCAGGCGCTCCAGCGGGGCGAGGGCCTGGGCCATGGCCGGCGATTTCATGATGCCGGGGCGGCCGACGATCAAGGCCCACAGGTTGCCGCGCTCTGTCCAATCGGTGCGGGCCTGCGGGCGGATGCCCACCTGACGCGCCACGAGCGAAGCCGCCGCCACCATCAAGGGCACGGCCACAAAGTCCGGCGGGCAGTTCATGCGCTGCGACACATCGGTGACCCATGGACGGAACGCGTTCGGCAGCGCCGCCAGGGGGAAGGGCGCCACCGGCAACAGTTCGTCGGGCAGCGGTTGGGGTGCAGCGGGCACCTCGGTGAGGGCCACCGCGGCCATGCGGGCGCGCGCTAGGTCGGGCAGTGCGTTCATGCCAGCTCCTCGGCGCGCAGGGCTTTGCAACGCGTCCAGACGTCGCCCCAGTCGTCGCCCTCGTGCTCAGGCGTCAACACCTGCACCTGCACTCCGGCGCGGACGGCGCGGCACTGCAACTGGCTGGCAGCCGCACGGCCCGCGGCATCGGCATCGGCGAAGACCAGCAGGCTGTGCACGCCAGCCGGCCATTGGAAGGCCGCCAAATTGCCCGCGCAGTAGGCCGCCACCGTCGGCACGCCCGAAGCCTGCCAGCCGCCCAGCGCGGTCTCGATGCCCTCGGCCACACCGAGCACGCCCGCACGCGGGCGGTGCAGCGGGATGCTGGCCCCCGCCAGCGGGCCGGCGGCGGGCGTCAGCTTCTTCGGCGTCGGCACGGCAGCCTTGCGGCCATCGGGCGTGAGGTAGGTGCGGTGCAGTGCCACCATGCGGCCATCCGGTGCCACCAAAGGCGCCACCATCGCGGGGAAGTGGCCCTGCAGCTGCCCCTCGTCCCAGCAGGGCAGGCTGGGGTGAAGGCGCAGGCAGGCCGGCACCGGCTGCAGGTGGCCGAAACCACGGCGCGCGAGGTACAGCGCCACCGGGTCGCCGGGCTGCGGCGTTTGGCAGGCGGCCCAGAGGGCGCGCAGGCGCTGGTCGTTCTTGGCCCACTGAACTTGTTCGCCGGCCTGGCGCGCTTGGGTCACCGCCAGAACTTGACGGGCCTGGGCCAAGCGCTGCGCACGGTCCACGGGTTCGGGCGTGCGGCTGAACCACGTGCGGCTGATGCCCAGGCGGAAGCAGCCGTAAGCGCCGCCCGACAGGTCATCGAACAACTTGCACCAGCCGGAGCGACTGCCGCAGTGGGGCTTGGTCGGGAAGCGGTGGCAGCGGCCGGGCTCGATGACCTCGGGTGCGTGGCCCAAGGTTTCCAGCACGGCTTGGCGGAAAGCGTGCGCGACGGTTGCCGAGCCCATCGCGTGGGTCATGGCGCCGCTCATTGCACGCCTCCCTGGCGGCGGCTGTCGTGCAGGCGGCGCACCAAGGCGCGCACGTCGTCGTCAGACTGGCCCGCGATGCGCGCCGCGTGGATGGCGTCAACCTCGTTGGACGGCCAGCCGACGGCGCGGGCGCCCAGGCTGATCGGACGGGTCCAGAGGCCTTGAGCCACGCGCAGGTACAGCGTGCTGCGGCTCAGGCCGGTGCTGGCCATCAAGGCCGGCAGTCTCAAGATGGTGATGGGCAAGATGGGACCTCCTTGGTAGAGGTTTCCCATTGGGCCGAGCAAGGGGGCCTTGCTCGCAAGTGGCAAGGCCTTGCCAGGTCGCTAAGTGCCTGCCGCTATTACGGTTTTCCGCTTTCGCGCCGTGGGTTGCCAGCAAGGGCGGCCACGACACCGGACAATGGCGAAGGCTCATCCGTCCTGAGCTTCGCCAAATACTCCTTGACGCGCGCCGTGGTGATCCCCAGGTCGTCCGCGACCTGCTTCTGAAAGCCCCGCACGCCTTGGCGGCGGAGCTCCTCCTGGCGCTGGAAGATACGTTGCGCCTTCTGAATCGGCGCCAAGCTGTCAAAGTCCCGCGCCCACGCCGGCCGCGGTTTGCGGGGCGCGGTGGGCTCAGGCCCGGGCACGATGCCCAGGTCTTGTTGCTCGATGGTCAGCACGTCAGCCAAATAGAACAGCGTACTTTCCATCGGCGCGTGGGCATGGTTCGGGCTGGAGGCCTCCGACAGCCCCACCATGGGATGC